>JASJCV010000029.1 GCA_030065275.1 Desulfobacterales bacterium
CCGAGCGGTAGCTTGTGTTGAAGACCCGTTGAGGGACGATCGCTGTCGGTGCCGGCCGTAAAGTCTAGCGATACGAACCCCGATTGCGCCCCCCCCGCGGTACAAAGAATTGAAAAGGTTGTAAACAAGGCCATGTCGGCGACGCTGGTTTTTTTACCCTTGATTGCCGGTGGCCGCGCTTTCTGGGATGCGGCCGGCGGCGTCCGGAGTTGCGACGAGCGTGCGATCATATCCTCGGCTGGCCTGTAAAAGTTGACGTGTATACGCTTGCCGGGTCTGACCTCGTCGCAGTTCGGCGACGGTAAGTTCTTCAACGATGACGCCCCGCCGCATGACAGCGATACGTTGGCACATATGGGCAACGACGGCAAGGTCGTGGCTGACGAGAACATACGTCAGCTGCCGTTCGCGCTGCAAGCGCGTAAGCAGGTTGAGCACTTCCGCCTGAACCGAAACGTCCAGCGCCGAGGTCGGCTCGTCGAGCAGAAGAATCTGCGGCTCCAGGATCAAAGCCCGGGCCACGGCCACGCGCTGGCGCTGGCCGCCGGAGAGCTGGTGCGGATAGCGGAAACGAAAGGCGCGGTCGAGCCCTACGGCGGCAAGGGCGTCCTGGACCCGCGTCTGGCTGTGGCCCAGCCGGTGAACGGCCACCGGTTCGGACAGTATGCGGTCGATGGTATGCCGGGGGTGAAGCGATCCGTAGGGATCCTGGAAAACCATCTGCACTCGCTTATGAAAGGCGCGGTTGCGGCGACGCCCCTGATGCCGGTCGTCGATAGCGACCTCGCCCGACCAGCGCCGCAGGAGGCCGCTCAACACGTTGAGGAGAGTCGATTTGCCCGATCCCGACTCCCCCACGACGCCGTATATCTCACCCGCAGCGACATCGAAAGAAACGCCGCCAAGGGCCTGCTGAGCACGGCGGCCGCGGCCGAAGATCACCCGGAGGTCGCGGACACGGATCATCGATCTTCCTCCCGCCAGGCCGGGTCGCGCTCGAGCACGGGGAGCGCTTCCACGGGGCGGTCGATCCGCGGCAGACAGTTGAGCAGTCCCCGGGTGTAGGGATGCACCGCCCGGTGCAGGTCACCCGCCGGGCAGATTTCCACGATCCGTCCAGCGTACATGATAATGATGCGATCACAGAAGGACGCCACCAGGTTGAGGTCGTGACTGATGAAGACAAGGCCCATGCCGCGGGCTTGAACGAGATCGTCGATGATGGCCAGCAGTTCCAGCCGGACGGTGACGTCCAGGGCGGAGGTGGGCTCGTCGGCAATCAGCAGATCCGGTCCGGGCATCAGCATCATGGCGATCATGATGCGTTGGCCCATGCCGCCGGAGACTTCATGGGGATAGGCATCGTAGACCTGCTCGGGCCGGTGGATTTTCACGGCGGTGAGCATGTCCAGCGCTTGGCGGCGCGCCTCGCGCCGGCTGGCGCGGTGATGAATGCGGCAGGCCTCTGCAATCTGCCGGCCGACCGTCATCACGGGATTGAGGGAGTATTTGGGATCCTGCATGACCATGGCGATGCGGCGCCCGCGTAAGGCGCGGATTTTACGGGTGTCGGTCATATCCTGATCGGCGCCGTCGAACTGCAGCCTGTCGCAGCGCACGATGCCCGGCGGCCGCACCAGGCCGAGCAGGGCCCGACAGGTCACGGTTTTGCCCGAGCCGGACTCGCCGACGATGCCGAGTTTTTCACGGCCCATGGCGAAGCTCACCCCGCGCACCGCCGCAATCGTCTCCTTGGGCGTATGGAAGCTGACGCGCAGGTTGTCCACTTCGAGCAAGGACCCCATCAACGCGCCTCCGCCTTGGGGTCGAGCACGTCGCGCAGGCCGTCGCCCAATAGATTGAAGCCCAGGCTCACGAAGAAAATGGCCACTCCCGGCATGGCTGCCACCCACCATTGGTCGAGCATGAATTTGCGACCGCTGGAGATCATGGCCCCCCATTCGGGCAGGGGCGGTTGGGCGCCCAGGCCGAGAAAACCGAGCCCGGCCGCCGTCAGGATGATGCCGGCCATGTCCAGCGTGACACGCACGATCAGCGATGGCAGACACAGGGGCATGACATGGCTCCATATCAGGCGAAAGGGGCCGGCCCCCATGAGCCGGGCGGCGCGGATGAAATCCGAGCGGCGGATCGTGATGGTTTCCGCGCGCGCAATCCGGGCGTAGGGCGGCCAGGCCGTAACGGCGATGGCGATGATGGCATTTTCGATGCCCGGCCCCAGGGCCGAGACGAATGCCAGGGCCAAAATGAGTTTGGGAAAGGCCAGGAAGATGTCGGTGATGCGCATCAGGGCCGTGTCCACCCAGCCGCCCGTATATCCGGCGACGGTGCCGATCGCCAGCCCCGCCGGGGCCGCGATGATGGCCACCAGCACCACGACGTAGAGGGTCAGCCGCGAACCGTGAATGATCCGCGAGAAGATGTCGCGACCGAGCTCGTCCGTCCCCAGCCAGTGGTCGGGCCCGGGGGGGGCGAGACGCTGGGTCAAATCGGGGGTGTTGGGGGGATAGGGGGCCAGCGCGGGCGCGAGGGCCGCCACGGCCACCAGCAGGACAATGACGCTCAACCCGATGACGGCCAGGCGATTTTCAGCAAAACGCCGCCAGGCCAGATAAGCCCGGCCCAGGCGGGCCTGCCGGCGAGAATGCGGGGCGGTGGAGAGGAGCCAGCGGCGGACATTTTCAACCCGCCCGTTTTTCTCTTCGAATACGGTTTTCCCTGTCATCGTGCGCGCGGGTCCATGATGCGGTAGAGAAAATCCGACAGCAGATTGATGCCGATGAAAACGGCCCCCACGACGATGGTACCGCCCAGAACGGCGTTCATGTCGGCGGAGAGGAGCGACTGGGTAAGGTAGAAGCCCAATCCCGGCCAGGCAAAGACGGTTTCCGTCAGCACCGAGCCCTCCAGCAGATTGCCGTAGCTCAGGGCGATGACCGTCACCAGCGGAATGCGGACATTGCCCAGGGCGTGGCGCCAGATCACCGCACCTTCGCTGACCCCCTTGACCCGCGCGGTGGTGATATACTCCTGGTTGAGCTGCTCCAGCATGAAGCTGCGGGTCATGCGACTGATGTAGGCCAGGCTGAAGTAGCCCAGGATGAGCGCCGGCAAAGCGATATGGGCCAGGGCGTTGCGGAAGATGTCCCATTCACCGGCCAGGGCGCTGTCGATCAGGATGACCCCGGTGCGCGTCTCCAGCAGGCCCTCGTAGAAGACATCGAGACGGCCGGGCCCCGGTGCCCAGTCCAGCCGGCCGTAGAAGAGCAGGAGGCCCATGAGCCCCAGCCAGAACACCGGGATCGAATAGCCGAAAAGCCCGATCACCCGCAGCATCTGATCGGGCCAGCGGCCCTGATGAACCGCTGCCAGCACCCCCATGGGAATCCCCAGGAGAATGCCGAACAGGGTGGCGGCCGTGGCCAGCTCGAGGGTGGCCGGAAAGACCCGCAGAATATCTGTGGTGACGGGATTGGCGGTGAGCACCGAATGGCCCAGATCACCCCTGACGACCTTGCCGAGGTAAATCAGGAATTGCTGGTAGAGCGGCAGGTGCAACCCCAGTTCGACCCGCACGCGCTCGTAGACTTCCGCCGGCGCGCGGTCCCCCACCGCCGCCAGCACCGGATCGATGGGCACCACCCGACCGATCAGGAAGGTCACGAACAGCAGGCCCAGAAACGTCAGGGCCACCGAACCGGCCAGGGCGGCCGTCCTGCGCCCGTAGCGCAGGAAACGCCGGCCCTGATCCGGATCGCGGGTAGCAGCACCCATGGCCGCCTATTTGGTGACGTGGCGGTAAAAGTTGCTGTCGAAGCTGGGCCCGAGGATGAAACCCTTGACGACCTTGCGCTCCGCGGCCACCTCGATATCCTGAAACATGATGACGAAGGGCGAGGTTTCCTGGTGTTCGCGCTGGATCTGGAGATACATGCGGGCGCGCTTGTCCGAATCCGGTTCAAGGACGGCGGCTTCGGTCTTGCGGCTCATCGCCGGGATGTCCCAGGCGTTGCGCCAGGCCAAAGGTTTGGCCTTGGCGTTATCCGAATTGTCGACGTTGCGGGCGAAGGTGTCGGCGTTGGTGTGCGGGTCCTGGTAGTCGGGCCCCCAGCGGCCGATGTAGATCTCGTGGTTGCGGGCCCGGTACTTGGTGAGGGCCTGTTTGCCGTCCATGGGGATGATCTCCAGTTTGACGCCGCCCAGCATGAAGGTCGACTGGATGGCCTGGGCCATGTCCAGGGTCGGGAAATTGTTACGCGTATCCATGGTGAGGGTCAGGCCTTCGGGGTAGCCGGCCTCGGCCAGCAGCTTCTTGGCTTTGGCGGGATCGAGGCTGAAGGGGCGGTCTTCGAGGGCGCCCAGAAAACCCTTGGGCAGAAAGGCCTGGTGCGGCACCATGCTGCCCTTGAGAATCGTGTCGGCGATGCCGTCATAGTCGACCAGGTATTTGAGGGCCTGCCGGACCTGGGGCTTGTTCAAGGCCTCGTGCTTCTGGTTGAGTCCCAGGTAGAAAAGGCCGCCTTTGGGCGCGGAGTGGATGCGGACATCGGGGTTGCCCTCGAGCCCTTTGATCTGGTCCGGCCCCAGATTGCGGGCGATGTCGATATCGCCTTTTTCCACCAGCAGCCGCTGGGTGGCCTGCTCGGGAATGTGGCGGATGAGCACGCGCTGCATCTGGGGGGCGCCGTCCCAGTAGTCATTGTTGGCGTCGAGCAGCAGCAGTTCGCTGGGTTTCCACTGGTTGAGCTTGAACGGGCCCGAGCCCGCGTGCTGGGTGCGCAGCCAGGCGTGGCCCAGGTCGCCGTCGACTTCGTGGGCCATGACCTCTTTTTTGTCCACCACCGAGCCGACGGTGGAGGTCAGGCAGTAAAGAACGAAGGTCGGGGCGTAGGCCTTGTCCGTCTGCAGAACGACAGTCGACGGATCGGCGGCCCGGATCCGCTCGCGCACGTTGGCGGCCGTGAAGCCGAACTGGCCCAGAATGAACGCCGGTGACTTATCCAGGATGACCGTGCGCTGCAGGGAAAAGGCCACGTCTTCCGCGGTCAGGGGGTTGCCCGAGGCAAAACGGATGCCCGGGCGGATCTTGAAGGTGTAGGTCTTGCCGTCGGCGCCCACCTCCCAGCTTTCGGCCACGACACCGTAGATCTTGCTCACGTCATCCACCGCATAGCCGATCAGGCGATCGTAGGTGTTGCCGGCATACTCGGCGCCCGAGAATTCGAAAATCTCGGCCGGGTCCAAGGTGATGATGTCGTCGAACTGCCATGCCATGACCAGGGCGTTTTTGGGCGTGGCCGCCTGTAAGGGTGTCCATACGGTTCCAAGAAAAAGAAAGAGGATGACGATCAACGGCAACCATTTTTTCATGGCGGACCTCCTGCGGGGTTAAGGTTGAACCAGGGGCACCCTGGCAAGGGCGTGAGCGACGAACGCGCCGGCGTCGGGACCGGCAAGCGGCTTCTCTATACACCGGGCGGCGTACCGGATGTCAAGCCGGAAAGGGATGGGCGTCGGGTGGCCGGCGCGTCGGCCTCAGGCCATGTGCACGGCCAGGCAGAGCCCGTCGTAGCGTGGCGAATGCCCGGGCAGGAGCGCATGCAGACTGACCGACCGCCAGGCCGGGCTGCGGAACATGGCGCGATTGAAGGGGTCGGCGTCCTTGAACGCCACGTTGTCGGCCACGAGCAGCCCGCCTGGGATGATGACGTTCTCAAGGCGGGGCAGTGTTTTGATGTAGTCTTCTTTCTCGATGTCCATGAAGACGAAATCGAAACGTTCGTCCGTGCGCTCCAGCCAGGCCAGCGCATCGTCGCATGCCACGCGCGCATGGCCGTCCAGGCCCGCCTCGGCCAGATTGGCTTCGGCGCGGCGGGCCAGGTCCGGGTCGCTTTCCAGGGTCACGAGATATCCCTTTACGTCGCGGCCGGCGGCTGCCAGATAGATGGCGGAATAACCGGTGGCGGCACCCAACTCGAGCATCCGGCGCGCCCGCCCGAAACGGGCCAGGATGTAAAGCAGCTCCCCCACCACGGGGCCCACGATGGGGATCTCCTCGTTGGCAGCCTCCGTCTCGAGCCGCTTGAGTTGGGCGCTGCGTTCCGGGAGCAGGCGCTGGAAATAGGTTTCCGGATCGGCGATCATCGTGTTCATCTATCTTTCCTTAAAGCCGTTGTCATGTCTGTTCGGGCGGCGGCTGGCATGTCGGGCAGATGTGCGTGCTGCGCTGCCCCACCACCAGGCGCTCGATCGTCTGGCGGCAGCGGGGGCAGGGGGAACCGGTGCGGCGGAAGACATTGAGTTCGTCCCGGTTGCGTCCCTGGTTGCGCGCAAGGGAGTAAAATGTGGTTTCGCCGGTGCCCAGGGTGGTACCCATGTTGCGGAGCCCTTTGCGCAGGGCCTTGCGAATGGCCCGGTGCAGGCGGCGGACATCTTCGAATTGGAGCGTGTCCGCGGTGCGCAGGGGGTGCAAACCGGCATCCCAGAGCGCCTCATCCACGTAAATATTGCCGAGCCCGGCGATGAATTGCTGGTCGAGCAGCAGGGGCTTGAGCATGCGCCGCCGCCCCTGAAGGCGCTGCGCGAAGCGCCGGGCGCTGAAAGCCGGGGCGAGGGGTTCCGGGCCGAGGCGGGCGAGGAAGGCCCCGGGGTCGGCGGGGAGATAAAACCGGCCAAATTTGCGGGTGTCGTGAAAACGCAATTGCCGCCCGTCGTCCAGGCGAAAGGCGATGTGCTCGTGTTTGGCGTAGCGACTGCCCGGGCGGGCGAAATGCAGGCGGCCAGTCATGCGCAGGTGCAGCAGGACCTGCGATGCGTCCTCCAAGCGCCAGACGATGAACTTGGCCCTCCTTTGGATGGCCTGGATGCGGTTGCCGGTCACGCGCCGCCGGAAAGTGGCGGCGGGCATGTCTTGGATAACGCCGGGCCAGCGGATCGCGACCGCACGGATGTATCGCCCGACCAGGCCGGCGTCGACCAAATCGTTCACGATGGTTTGTACTTCGGGCAGTTCCGGCATGGGTGTTCTCCATCGGATGGGCGAGGCATACGCGGCCCGGAAACGCTGCATCCTTCAAGAGGCGTGACCTTCGAACCCTGGTTTTCTCTCAGAAGGCGTGGCGCTTTGTCAATACGGGCGGGGGAGGCGGGGTGAAAGTCCGCAGGGTGTCTCTTGATGTGGGGCCCTTGCGGAAAGGCTCCGTGGGGATGAAATACCGATCGCTTAACCGGGACGCATGGCTGCAAGGCCTGGTTGCCGGTGAATGGATGCCGGCCCGGCTCGGGGGGTAAGCTGCTAAGCGATGGTCAGGCGAACGAGGGCGGAAACGGCGATCACGATGCCAATCAAATCAAAACTGTCAAATGCACGGTTCATACTTGAATCCTTTTTTCGGCAGATAATGATCCTGATCACTATTGGGAATCTGACTTTTGCAAACTACGTGCCTGCGTATGGATGATTTGGCTTAACCCTTGCCATGCCTGTGTTTGAAAAAATCCTGGTGCGGTAGAAGTCCGTACCATTGGGTCTAAAACCGTACAAAACTAGACAATTAATTATACAGTGAGAATGAAAATTCATACCGCAGAGGCCCCTATCGATCGCGCGCGTTCGGCATGCCAGCCATTGGCGGTGCTGGGGATAGCGCCCGAACGTCGTGGACGGTCGCTTCCAAGAGCGAACCGAAATCAGCTCGATTGCATGGCTTGAGCATAGTCTTGATTTCCTCTCAACAGCCTCTATGGAGCCAATCGATTGGGCCGATGAGCCGAAATAAAACCCGCCCATCACAGCCGGCTGATGATAGGCGGGTTAGAAGAATACGCGGAGAGGTTTGGGCGTATCCTTCAGGAGGGACAATGTCGCAATTTTTAAATCTGTAATGAGCAGGAATGGTGCCAGGGTGAGCTGCTGTGGGACCATTTAGGGGGGCGGCGATGTAACTCACCCGAAATATTGCAATAATTTAAGGAAGTCGGGGCAGGTTGGGGTGGGCGACAAACGGCGGATCTGAAATTTTGTCAACGTTGTTGATATATCGAAGGCAATACTGTAAATAAAGTAGTCAAATTGTCATCCGCAAACCAAAGCTACTTTCGCGTCCGGAATCGGCTGCACGTCGCTTTCATCGCACCGGCGGTTGTCATTTCGGCCTGGATACGGCCGGTGCGCCGCCCCCACCGAACCGGGCGCCATTTTAATCGCCAGGGAGTCAGACTTGCAGGATTTTGCGTTTTCAAACCGTGAACTGACCTTGCTTCACGACGTTTCCGCATCGATTCAGGCATTCACCGATGTAAACGAACTGCTGCGATTCATCCTCAAGAAGGTCAAAGGCGCCTTCAACATCGAAGGGGCCTCCATCGCGCTGCATGACGCTTCACGCCGTGAATTCTATTTCATCCGCACGGTGGAGGAAGAGGAAGAGCGCGATCCTGAAGAGGCGTCCCAGATGCGTTTTCCGGATGATTACGGTGTGGCCGGTTGGGTCTTCCGGGAGAATCAGACCGTGGTCATCCCGGATGTCGCTGAAGACGAGCGTTTCTCCAACCAGTTGAATCTTCAGCAGCATTTCACGACCCGCTCCATGATCTGCGTACCATTGGCCACACGTAAAGACCGCATCGGCGTTCTCTACGTGCTCAACAAGATTAAGGGGCGGTTCAGTGAGCGTGAGGCGCGTCTGCTGGAAATCCTGGCCGGTCCCATTGCGATTTCGATCGAAAATGCACGCCTCTACGGCGAGTTGCGCCAGCATGCCGACGCCCTCGAGATCGAGAACCGGCGCCTTAAATCTGAAGTGCAGAACCGGTTCGACCTGCACGGCGTCGTCGGCTCCAGCCCGTCCATGCAGAAGGTCTTCGGGCTGGTGGAAAAGGTGATCAACACCACAACATCGGTCTTGATCCAGGGGGAGACCGGCACCGGCAAGGAGTTGATCGCCCGTGTGATTCACTATGGCGGCCCCCTCCAGGACAAGCCTTTTGTGGCCGAGAACTGCGGGGCCCTGTCGGAGAACCTGCTGGAAAGCGAGCTCTTCGGCCACGTCAAGGGAGCTTTTACGGGGGCGGTGACCGATAAAAAGGGGTTGTTCGAAATGGCCGCCGGGGGGACGGTCTTTCTGGACGAAATCGCCGACATGCCCCCCGCCATGCAGATCAAGCTGCTGCGCGTGCTCCAGGAGGGGCAGGTCCGGCCCGTGGGCAGTTCCGAAATCATCGACGTCGACTTTCGCCTGATCGCCTCCTCCAACCGCGATCTTTATCAGGAAGTCAAGAAGGGCCGATTTCGGGACGATCTTTACTACCGTATTCAGGTTTTCCCCATCGTTCTGCCGCCGCTGCGCGAGCGCACAGAGGATATCCCGGCCCTGGCCGCCCATTTCCTGGAAAACTGCGCCCGCAAATTCAAGGCGCCCGTCAGCCGTTTCAGCCCGACCACCCTGGACATGTTCACCCGCTTCGGTTGGCCCGGCAATATCCGCGAACTGCAGAATGAAGTCGAAAGGGCGGTTTGTCTGGCTGGTCCCGACAAGGAGATCGGGATCGACTGCCTGTCCGAAAAAATAACGGCGGTGGCCCACGAGGAACCCTTCGACAGCGGCGCGGATCTCACCCTCCAGAAAACGGTCCAGCGGATCGAAAAGAAAATGATTGTCGACGCCCTGCGCAAGTCGCGCGGCAACCGCTCCCAGGCCGCGCGAACCTTGGGACTTACGCGGCAGGGACTGCTCAACAAAATCGGCCGCTACGGGATCGACGTCTGAGCGTCGAAACCCATCAGCCGCCAACGCGAACCGCCCCACGGCGGGCGCCGGATGAACGCGGCGACCGGCCGGCAGGATAAGGCTCATGGGAATGGATTTGAAAATCGGGGACGTCACCGCGGCGCCGGGTGAAATTCGATACGGGCGCTGGGATGCGCTGGAGCATCCCACCGGGCATGTCGAGTTCTTTCCGTTGATCGTGGCCCAGGGCCATCGCGAGGGCCCCTGCTTCTGGCTGACGGCTGGCGTGCACGGTTCCGAGCAGGCGGGCCCTCTCGTGCTCTACGAACTGCTGACCCCCGATCTGGTGGCGCGCCTCAGGGGCACCATCGTGGCCATCCCGGCCCTGAACCCGGCGGGGCTGCGCACACGCACCCGCGACCCCTACCACGCCAAGGTCGACCCCAACCGGTTGTGGCCGGAGGCGAAGGCCGATCGGTCGGACCACCCGGATTTCGACCCGCCGACCTCGCTGGAGTTATCCTATCAGCGGCTTTACGAGAAGATGACCCACAGCGCGGACTACCTGATCGACTACCACAACGCCTGGATCGGGTCATTGTCCTTCGCCCTGCGGGATCGCATTCTCTACCGCGGCGACGACACCGAGGACCAGGACCGGGCCCAGGCGCTCTCCGATAAACTCGACGACATGCTCAAGGCCTACGGGCATACGGTGGTCACCGAATATCCGGCCGAGACCTACATCAAGGAAAATCTGCACCGGACGACATCCGGCTCCGTATTGCAAAGGGCCCGCATCCTGGCCTTTACGGCGGAACTCGGCACCGGAATGGCCCCGGACCCCAAAATCATCAAGGCGGCCTGTGCCGGTACCCGCAATGTCCTACGCTGGGCCGGCATGTTGGACGACCAGGCCGAGGCGATCGAAGACGTGCGCGTCATCCGTACGGGCTATCCCGTGCGGCGCATGCGCACCCCCCGGGTGTCGGAGGCCTGCGTGGTCCGTCACCTCGTGCAGGCCGGCGACCGGGTGGGCAAAGGGGATGTCGTGGCCGAGCTGCGGGACGTCTGGGGACGCGCCACGGGCAATGGGGTGATTCGATCCGGCTACGAAGGGATCGTGCTGGGCCGCTCCCACGGTGTTTTTTTCTATCCCGGCCAACCCATCCTGGTCATGGCCGTGCGGGACGACGATGCCAGCATCGCCCCCTATCCACGGCACTACCGCGAAAGCATGCGTCCTTCCCCGTAGTCCTTATTTAACCGCCCCTCCTCTGGTGGAAGACCCGGGTATGCTGTGCCGATCCAGGTTGTTTTTATTAGAACGTATCTCAAAATTTAGATTAGTGTTCCTGGCAAGGCGTGAGCCGGTGAAAAAGCGGAGCATACACGTAGTATGTGAGCATTTTGAGCCGGCTCACGATGCACCGACTGATAAAAAGATCGATGCTGAATCCCGCAACGCGGGTAACGCCGCCAGGGGCGCTTAGATTATTTTTGAGATAGGTTCATGTCACATTGGGGGCCATAGAGGACGTATCTGCTATCGTTGCCGGTTCGCATCCATCCGGTTCGGTATTGCCGCCGCTGAAGGTATCTTATCTTCCACGACCCGATACGGATTCCGACACGACCAGGGAAGATGGATCCAGCTTGGAAGTCATGCCTGTCGCCGAATCGGTGTCAGTGATCTGGCCGTCATTCGCTTCCCCCGGTCGCACATTGAGCGAGATTTCCTTGAGTAGGAAGTAGTTCAGGGCGGTGCGGATGGCAATGATGGCCCCCAACTGGCCGATTTCGTTCCAGGTGGGGGCCAAGGTCGTGTTGAGAATGCTGGCCCCGATCAGAAATCCCAGTCCCAGCGAGAAGGCGTGGCCCAGTTCCAGTCGGCTCGTGCGGATGGCACGCCGGGTGTCGGTCCGCGCGAACATGTTCTTCAAGTAGATGATCAGCGCTTTGCCGATCCCGACGGTGATCACCAGCATGGCCAGCAGGTGGCAGATGCTCACCACCACGCCGTTGATCGTATGGATCGCGTTGCTCAATCCAGCCATAATGATTGCCTCCCCCCCGTGCCGAAAGCTCTTTTTTGTGGGGATCCCTGGATAGAGATCCTCCCGGAGCGGGCCGCATCGCGAACCGACACCGGGAAGATCTTGGGCGCTTGTTTTTAGTGTTCCTCGACATCCACGGTCGATGAGGCTTCCGGATGATCGCCGTGGAGCACCTGGGTGGCCCCATTGAGGTCTTTTCCGCTCAGACCGATATCGGCCAGCAGGGAATCGACCAGGGGGGCCTGACCGCGGTAGCGCAGGGCGCTGTTGACCAGTTGATCGGCCAGGTTGCCCTGGGCCGGGGTGCCGTCCCCCCCGCCGGTCGCACCGTTGAGCCCGTCGACCTGGATGATTTTGATCCCCTCGATCTGCTCCATGGGTTTGACGCTTTCGCGGATGATGTCCGGCAGGTGCTTGATCAGCGCCATGCGGATCTGCATGGCGATCTGCTCGGCCGAGAGAATGTTGTGGGATTCGTTCAGGGCACGCTGGCCTTCGGCATCCACCTGATAGCGTTTGGCGGCGGCATCGGCCCGCAGCTTTTCGGCTTCGGCATCACCCTGGGCATTGATGCGCAGTTTGTCGGCTTCGGCATTGGCCAGGGTCGTGACGGCTTCGGCCTTGTCCTCGGCGGCCATTTTCTCGGCCTCGGCCGACACCTTGATGGCGATGGCCTCGCGTTCGGCGGCCTGGCGGGCCTTGACCAGCTCGACCGCCTTGGCCCGCTCGGCTTTTTCCGTCTCGCGCACCGTGACGACGGCTTCCTCTTCCTTGACCGCCACGGAACGGGCCCGGTCGGCTTCGGCCTGGGCCTCGGACTGGGCCTTGGAGCGCTCGGCAATGGCAATGGCCTTGTCCTGCTCGGCCAGCTCGATGGTTTTCATACGGTCGATTTCGGCGGTTTCCACGGATTTGGTCTTGTGGATGTCCTTCTCCTTCAGCTGCCGGTCCTTTTCGATACGATGCTCCTCCACTGCCCGTTCGGCGGTGATGCTGGCGGAGTCCACCTGCTGTTTGGCCTGGATTTCGGCCTCCTCGGCATCGCGTTTTTTCTCGGCCTGTTCGCGGGCGATTTCAGCGGTCTGGGCGGCCCGGCGAATTTCGATCTCCCGTTCCTGCTCCAGGCGGGCATATTCCGTTTCACGGGCAATTTCGAGTTTCTGGCGTTCGGCCTCCAGGTTCTTGTTGGCGATCGCCACCTCGGTATCCTGTTCGATATCGTTGCGCTTGCGGCGGCGCTCCTCGATTTCTTCGGTCAGTTTGGTGAGCCCCTCGGCGTCAAAGGCGTTGTCCGGGTTGAAATGCTCCTTGCTGGTCTGATCCAGACCGGTCAATGAAACCGACTCCAGCTCCAGACCGTTTTTGAGAAGATCCTCGGAGACGACCTGCTGGACTTTCTGCACAAAATCCACGCGCTGTTCATGGAGCTCCTCCATGGCCATTTCGGCGGCCACGGCCCGCAGGGCATCAACGAACTTACCCTCCACCAGCTGTTTGAGTTCATCCGGGTTCATGGTCTTCATGCCGAGGGTCTGGGCGGCGTTGGCAATGGACTCGTTGGTGGGTTTGACCCGCACGTAAAATTCGGCCATGACGTCCACCCGCATGCGGTCGCGCGTGATAAGGGCCTGGTTGTTGGCCCGCTGCACTTCCAGGCGCAGGGTGTTCATGTTCACGGGGATGACCTCGTGCAGCACCGGCACCACCAACGCCCCGCCGTTCATGATGACTTTCTGACCGCGAAAACCGGTGCGCACAAACGAAATTTCCTTGGTGGCCCGGCGGTACATGCGGGCTACGATCATGGCCATGGCCAGGACCGCCACCAGAATGACGCCGGAGGTCACCAGAATGTTCATCAGATTGGAAAACATGGAAAATTCCTCCTTCTTCTCCTCGTTTGGGGTACGTTTGAATAAGCTGTAAAGCGACGGCCCGCGTCTTTAAAAAATTGTTTGTCGACGGCGGGCCGGCCGCCGCGCGGGACAAAGGGCGTTCGTCAAGTGCCCTCGGGCGATCGATGCGCCGCCCGCCGTTGGTGCCGCTTCGATCCGGATCAATGATGCCGCTTAGTCCGTCAGAGCCGCGCTCGGATTTTCGATAGCTTTGAATAGCGCCCCTTCATGACGGACAATTAAAACGGTCGTGCCCTGTTCGAAGCTGAGATCATCCCCATCGGGCTCCACCATGATGTAATGGGCCTGGCCATGCTGATCGCTGAGCCGCGCCTGAGCCGGTTTGCCCCGCTCGGCCCGGCCCAGGGTGATCACGGCCACCCGCCCCACGAAACTTTCTTCCGAGACGGATTCGGTTTCATCCTTGGGAATGACGCGCCCCAGAATGCCGCCGCAGATCCGCACCACCGGAAAGGTGACCACAAGGACGGGCAAGCTGGCCAGCGCCGCCGGCAGCATGTGCCCCAGGATACGAAGCGCCATGGACTGAGAGAAGAGCCCGATCAATCCGAAAGCGGTCAGGAATACGATCACCAGCATGAGCACCGGCACTTCCCCCACCCTGAGCCAGCTCAGCAGCTTCGTGAACAGACCCGGGGCATGGAAATCGGCGTCGAGGTCGGCATCGACATCCAAGTCCACGTCCATGTCCACGCCCATGTCCGGCAGCATCGAATCGAGCAGGTCCGACAGCCCGGCCCCGATCAGCGTGGTGACACCTTCCAGGATGGCGATGGCCAGCATCAGGGCCAGGGCGATGGCAAACGGCAGGTTCTGGTTTGAAAGCACAAATGCGATCATTTCTTCCCGATCTCACTCTTGACGGCGGCCAGGCGTTCCTGGATGCGGTTTTTACGGGACAGCTCTTCGAGTTCGGCCAGTTTTACGGCCGAATGGCGATCGGCTTCACGTCCCGACCCCGGAATGCCGGTGGCTTTCTCGACCACCCGCTCGAAAGCCGAAGAAGCTTTGGCCACCTTGCCTTCGACATCCGTCCCCTGGGTGCGGGCTTCCGGGGTGGGGGTGGATTCGGTCACGTTCTGGCGGAACTGGCGCATCTCTTCTTTCATCTCGCGCTTCTTGGCCTGCAGGGCGGCAATGTAGCCTTCCAGTTCCTTTTCCTGCGATCCGCTGTCGTTGATGGTGGCTTCGAGCACCGGGATCTGGGCTTCGAGATCGAGTTGCCTGGCAATCGCCGCTTCCGCCAGATCCTCCCGCGATTCCTTGAGGGCCAGCTCGATTTTGGCCGCCAGATCCTCGTGCTGCTGGTTGGCTTCCAGCAGCCGTGTGCTGGCCAGGTGCTTTCCGGCCACGACCTTGCCGAGTTCCAGCCGAACTTCATCGATGGCACCGTCGATTTCACGGATGGCCTCCTCCATGACCGTCTCCGGCGCGGCATTTTCGATGGCATCGATCAGCGAGTGGACACTTCCGCTGACGATTCGACCGACACGTGCGATTAGGCCTTCTTTCATGATGGTTCTCCTTTTTTATGCTCGCGATTGATTCATAATGACTTGGGCCAAATCCAGAACAGGGGCAATACGCTCGGTAACGGCATCCTCGGCATAGCAGGGGCAATGGGGTGTGATCCCCAGTTGCAGGAGCGAGGCCACCAGTCGAAAGAGCCGTTCGGTCAGGCCGCGCTCGTACTCTTTGAGTTGCCCGGGCTTGTCCTCCGCCTGGCCGTCCGGATCGAAGGCCATGAGATAGGCCAGGGTCTCGGGGAGCCACTCGAAGGTGCGGGTGAGCAGTTCCGAATGCATCTTGGTTTCCAGCTCGGTCTGGCGAACCTTGGCCGCTACCGGTGTGACGATTTCCTGGACCATTTGCAGACAGCCGCCGTAATCCTGCGGTCGTTCCCTGCGCCGACGGGCGTCGGTGATCAGTGCCCGCAATTTGTCGCTGGGCGTGGCGGCACCGTTGATATTCAGTTGACTTAAAAATTCAGCATCTTCGTGGGCGATTCGTGCACTGATGGTGACTGATTTTGACGACATGTCTTTCTCCTTGAGATTGATAGATAACACGTACGCCAACAAAATAAATCAATTGTATTTAATTGTCAACATTTGTAAACATAATTATATTTACGCCTACATTTTTGATTTTCAACCGCTCACTAAAATTCACCCGTAGCGCAACAGGGTGCGCAGCGCTGAGCGAAGGGCATTGGCGAAATGCCTTCGATCAATCCGGACGGGTATTGGATCCATCGGTCGAGGATCGCATGCAGACTATCCGAGAAAATGTTTGGCGGGCCGGCTTAGCAGAACAGGCATCTGGATTTGCCGACGGTTGCGGTCGTTCGGTCTTAAGCGGCGCCTCCGAAAAGCCTGCTGGGATGCATTCGGTAGTTTCGATTGTACACGTTTTCACCTTGGAAGCAAGTTTATTCACCGCCTTTCAAAGGTGTAAACCTTGTTGTTAAAATGCCTGTAGACCGGTTTGGCGATGCCAATCCTGATCCGGTCTGTATGATGATCCCGGCGCATCGATGCGCCAAGTCATTATCGGATGGATAAAATGCCGCCCTTGAGCCGTTATCAGGATAAATACAACCGCAAACGGCCAACAAGGAGACCCTGATGAACAGTGAGCATCGAATCGAATCCCAACCGTCCCAATCCTTCGGCCGGCTCCTATTCTTTAGCCTGGTCCTCATTATGGCCGCGGCCCTGACGGCCCTGCCGTTTAATTAAAATGCCGATCGCGGGCAGGTCATCGTTTA
Source organism: Desulfobacterales bacterium (assembly GCA_030065275.1). GTDB lineage: Bacteria > Desulfobacterota > Desulfobacteria > Desulfobacterales > UBA5852 > JABZFP01. The sequence continues at coordinate 16,493 of JASJCV010000029.1, forward strand.
CAAAGCCCATGCCGATGACGACGGTGATGATGGTGGCGGCGACGACGGCGGCGACGATGACGGTGACGACGACGATGACGACGGCGACGATGATAAAGATGACGACGGTGACGACGGCGATGACGACGGCCGCGACAAAAGGTCTGGAAAAGACGACAACGGGGATCGCTCGGATTCAGCCCGCAAGGACCGTATCAGCCAGGATGACGATCGTATCGACGACATGGATCATCTCGATCCGGTGTCGGCCGAAGACGAGGCCGGCTTGGCAGGTAAATGGGACGAGTCACGGCGACAGCGTCTTTCTGCATCCGGGATGATGAGACCGTGCGCCCCGCGCGCGGACGCATCATGCTTTGGCACGGCAGGCCGCCGTTGGGTTAAACGGACATGATCTGGAAAGGCTCCCGAAATCTCGAACGCAGAGAAAACGTCATGCGCCGGGACAGTGTATCGTGGTCACGCCGACGCAGACCTACCGCCGCGACTGGTTCACCCCGTCGTCCCCGGCCTCGCTGTGGCCGCTGGCGATCGGCAAGAAAGCTCGCTACGTGGAAACCGGCTGCTGGCGGGACCAGGAAGGCCGCTGGCGCACCTACAAGGCCCACTGGCGCTCGGAAGTCGCGGGGTGGGAGCGCATACGGACGATGGCCGGTGAATTCGATACCTGGAAAATCGTGGCCTACCATTATTCCGAAGGATCCGCCTATGGCCGGCCGCCTCGGCTGCACGATGCGCGCACCTGGTATTATGCCCCCGCGGTGGGTCACTATGTGCGTTACTTCAAGGATTACCGCGGGCGCAAACCCACGCGCCGGATCGATCTCGTTTCGGTCCGCCCGCCGCTCGATAATCTGAAGGCCTCCGTGCGGACGGCCATCGACAGGAATTTCCAGCAGGCGCTGGAGAAAAAACGCAGCGGCCAAAAGCTGGCGTGGAACCTGCCGCGCCAGGCGGCCTCCGGGACGACTCTGCCCACGGCGACGTTCCGCACGGCCGCGAACAGATTCGCGCCGTCAATATGTCCAGAGGATCAATCTTGGGTGCGCCGACCAGGCCGACTACGGGATGGCCTGCCGGGATCGGGAGGGCCGATGGCGGACACCCCGCCTGTAAAGCCGCCGGCCGCCCGGTATCTTCCGAACGCTTGCGTTCGAAAGCATCAACCCGCGGGCAGCAGGAATATGCCACCCGCGGGGATTGTTTCATGATGGGCGCTCACGGCAGCGCCAAGGTCCATCTCGGGGCCGCCAGAACGCGCATTTACGGGGTCTGATTGCGATCGTTGTGCTTGCCGCGATAGATGTGCCGGCTGGCGCGGTCCTGTTTTTTCTCCAGACGGATCCGCTCTTTGCGGGTCAACTCCCCGTCGCTCAACGCGCGCTTCTTGGCGCGGTTGATGTGCCGCTGCTCTTTCTGCAGTCGCCGGGCTTCCCGTTTGGTCAGCTCACCGCTCTGCACCCCCTGATGAATGCGCTTCTGCTGATTCACCTGACGGTTCTTGGCCCGCCCGGCCATCGCCGCGTCCGCCGTCACCAGTGCAAAAACCATTGCCACCATCACGATTGCCAGTCTCTTCATTTAAGATTCCTCCTTTAGGGTTTTAGAAAGTTAAAACGCCCTCGGAGGCATCCGGTTGACAGGCCCGTTGACGAATCCGCAAAAAAGCCGCCCGGAGTGCCGAAATGTTACACGCTCAGTGGGCATCGTCGAACCGAACAGTTTGAAATTACGATGATATTAATGCGGGTCCGCGCTTAGCGACCATTTCCTGAATCAGCGCTGGAGGCGGCTTCGTAGCCGTCGGGGGTCAGGAAAACCGTGGTTCGGATAGCGTTCATATCGACAAGCCCACGTGCAAAGAGGTCCTTGACACCAGCAAGGATTTCGCTGGGCGCCAGCGGGAGGGCGGCAACGATCTCACTAACATCCAAGATGCCCGGCGGCCCTTTGAAGTCCCATTCCCGGGCCAGAAGTGAAAGGATTTGATGTTCGGTGGAAGCGCTCATCCTCGGGTATCCTCAATGCGCTCTGCCGAGGGCATCGTGGTTGCGGCATGCGGATTTGTGCGCACGTGTCTGGGGAGCACGCCGACACGGCCGTCCGATTGCCCATCAAAGAAACAAGGTGTAGGCGACACCGGCAGCCACCGAACCCACAAATCCCATGGCGATATACAACGCGAACACCGGTCGGCGCACCAGGGCGTACACCGCCAGGGCGGCCGGAATCGAGGATACGGCCCCGGCGGTCATGAAGGCCAGCCCGGCGCCAGGGGACATGCCCATCTGCATGAGGCCGCCCACCAGGGGCACGGCCGCAAAACCGTTCATATAGGCCGGTATGCCCACCAGAGCCGCCAGCGGAATCGCCGACCAGCTTTCGCCGCCCACCAGACGGACAACCCATTCCGAGGGGATGTAGGCCACCATCAGGCTTTCCAGAAAAAAGGCCACGGTCAACCATTTGCCCAGGAACCAGCCGGTGCTTGCAATCTCACGGGAAAAAGTCGCGCGACGATGATCCTCTTGCCAAAAGCGCCAGTTCACCGACGCGGAAGGCGCTTTGGCGCCGCCGCTGCAACAGCCAACCGCTTCCAGACTGGGCCGCAGCGCCTGCTGCAGCATTCCGCCCCGCTGCAGACCGTAAATCGTGAAGCCCGCCAGCAGACCGATGCCGAAAGCGGTAAACGTCTTGACCACGGCGAATTCCGGGCTGATCCCGGCTGCGGTGATTATGAACATTTCCGGATCCATGACCGGGGAAGCGATACAGAAGGCCATCACCGGCGCCAGGGGCACGCCGGCGCGCAGCATGGCGGCCATCACCGGGATGACACCACAGGAGCAGAACGGCGAAAGGGCTCCGGTGGCGGCCGCGGCCAGAATGGTCACCCAGGGCTTGCCCGAAAAAACCCGGGCCAGGGTCTGATCGAAACCGCTGGCCTTGGCATAGGCGGCAAAGGCCACGGCAATCGCGAAGAAAGGCGCCATGCCCACCAGGGCCTTGCGCATGAAGGCCAGACTGGGGCCGAGTTGATCCGGATCCAGAAGACCCAGCAGCAGCATTCCAGCCAGAAGGGCCCACAAAACCCGGTCACCCAGGATGGACATCCCCCCCGACGGCAACGCAGGCCGGGGAAGGCGGGAAGCAAGGGTTTTCATCACCGTTTCTCCTTTTAAATTTTTAGAACTATCGAAATAATTGCCAAAAATATTTAGCCCCGCGTGTCACCCGATCGTCGGGGCTTTTTCGTAGACGCAGCATTCCTCGGTCAAAAACCGGACGATGCCCTCGATCCGATCGTAGTCCACCGAGCAGCGCAGCACCGTACTCTCCCGCACCTGGCGAACCAGTCCGACACTGCACAGCAGGCGGATGTGGTGGGACAGCGTGGAGTGCGGCACACTCAGACGACGCTGGATTTCCCCCACGGGCATGCCGGTTTTCCCGGCCCGTACAAGTTCGCGCACGATCCTGAGGCGGGTCGGGTTGCCCAACTGGCTCATCAGGTTGGCAGCGGTGTCATTGTCCATCTTCATGCCCGCCAAATTAGCGTAGGTGAAGAGACATGTCAACTATATTTCTAAAAATATCGAAATTAAGTCTTGAAACTTATTAAAAAACCGGCGGTGATGCGCCGCCACCCCGCCGGGGCCAGGGAATACGCGCCATGCCCGAACCGGCCGTGCCTTGCGCCGTCGTTCTGAACCGCCTGGGCGGCGGGGTTTCGCCCGAATATTTCACGCGTTCGAGATGCTCATTGGCAAGGCAGCAGGGGTGCCGCTGTACGCCTGTACCGCATGCCCCTGATAACGCGGCCAATGAGCATCTCGGGCGCGCCCGCAGGGTGAAATTTTATCTATGATTTTGGAAATCGCCCAAGGGTAGAAACTGTCACCTGAAAATGACACCCCGCATAGCTTTGATACCCCCTGAATAGTTGCATAAAATTTATTGTGTAGAAAAAATTTCATGGAATGTTCGGGTTAGGTCTGCGACCATATCCGGCGGATTAGGTCCTGGTACACCTCCGCCGGGAGGATCGCAGCGCACCCTGACACCCCTTGGTCTTGCATCGCTTGGATAAGCGGTTGGTGTTTTGCAACAACGTACGGCTGCCGGACGACCAGACCTTTTGGGGAATCGGTTTCCGGAACATCTCGCTGGCATCGTCGGGCTGAAGCCGATTGCGGCCTTGAAGGATGGCATGTCGACCGCAAGGAAAATACAGACGCGCCAAAGCTAGTTCGTGACACGTCTCCAACATGCGTGCTATAGGAATTATTTGGTGTTTGTTCAGAATCTTGAGGCTTATCCCGGGCAGGGAAACCTTAACGCCAAACGGATCCTATCGTTTTTTGTCTGACCATGAACCAGCGCTTGCCATACCCGTCGCCGGAGGAGAACATGACCTTTAAATACCAGGTGATCTTCCGCCTTGCCCTTTGGGCGACGTTGGTCTTGCTGTTGGGCGCATGCGCCTCGCAGGATGGGCCGGTCGTCCGGAATCAGGGGAATCTGAATGTCATCGACAAAGTCGCCATTCTGCCCTTTGAAAACATGTCCGCCCTGCACGGGTCCGGAACGAGTGTGCGCAGCCCGATAACCGGACGGGTTTTTGTCACGGGCCCCGTGGTCCGTCAATCCGATCAGTTTTTGACCGCTCGCCTGGTCACCCACGTGCGACGGGACACCCATTTCGCCATCGTGCCCTCCCGCGACGCCGACGCCATCATGACCGGCCTGACTGAACAGCAGGGGCGCGATTGGCCGCTTCGCCGGCTTGTCGCCCGCACCGGACAGCGACTCGGCGCCGATGCCGTCATCGTCGGCCACGTCTACCGCTTTCGGGAACGCACCGGGGGTGGCGCGGCCTCGGAAACGCCCGCTTCGGTGGCCTTCGATATCTATCTGATCGACTGCCAGCAAGAGCAGGTTCGGTGGTCCGCCTTCTATGATTATACCCAGCAGGCGTTGAGCGACAACCTGGGCGGCATCGGGAATTTCTTTCGGCGCGGTGGCCGTTGGGTACGGGCCGAAGAACTGGCGACGATTGCCATGGAGGATATATTCGAAAAATTCCCCCGCCGACCGATCGAAGAGGCGGAATAACCCCTTCACCCCGCCAAACGACAGCCGCGTGCCGGCGTCCCCCGGCCATATCACCGGCCAACGGGCACCATGCCGCCAACACACCCACCGGCCGTTCATCGCCCGCGGCCATTACGCCGCACAGTTCATACAGACCCCGTCGAAAAGTGTTCTATAGAAGCTTGATGAGAAAACACATCCTACGGGGTCTTTGTCGCCCGGTGTTTATTTGAACGCGATTTTCGCATCCACCCGATGGTGGTGCTCATGGCCGCAATCCAGCGGCAGCTTGCCTAAAGGTTTTCGTCGGCTTTCCCCGCCAGACGGCGAAAGCGGGCAAGCTCCGCCCGCAGCCAATCGGCACACGGCAGCACCCGGTCGCCGCAGGCGACGCGGTAGGGCTCCCCGCTCATGCTGCTCCTGGTAGCGGCATAGCGGATGAAGTCCTCGGCCGAGCGGATGCGGGATTGCAGATATTCGTATTTCTTCCGGATGTGTTCGTGGGCCGCTTGGGCGTCGTAGGTTTTGCCGTTGCGGATGAAACGGCAGTCTGCCGCGGCGATGGTGCCCAACAGATGCGCAATTTCCTTCCGCGGGGTCACCCGGTCGGCACGGGCCGCCAAAGCAACCAAGAGAAACAGACCGGCCAGCACCAGCGCCAGGCCCGGTCTCCTCGGAGCGGCACATGGGGTTTTAAGGCGCATCGGCATCCGACTGCTTGAAGGTGACACGCATGGCATTGTGGTCCGAGGTCTCGACCACGAACACATCCGCCTCCACCATCACCAGGCCTCGGTAGTAAACGTGATCGACGGGCCGGTCCAGAATGCGGGTCCGCTGGTCCGCAGGAAAGATCACGGGGGTCAATCCCAGGCGCAGCGCAGTGCTCTCGACGGCGCTCTGGCGGGCTGCGCTCCAGGTGTTGAAATCGCCGGCCACGATTAGGGGGCCTTCGTGCGACGTAACGATCTTCTCCAGCCCCTGCCAGGTTTCACGAAAATATTCCGTATCCACTGTAAAATTGATGGCGTGCACGTTGGCCACCATCAGCAGATCACCGTTGGAGAGCCGCAAGCGGGTCAGCAGGCTGGTCTTGGGTGTGTTCACCACCGGTTCCCGGTAGCGCTGCATGCAGATGCCCAGGAAATCGGCCTGGCTCGCCGTCAGGACGCCCGCCTCGATTCCGCGAAAGCGGAAGGCCGTGGCGAGGCTCCAGTTGAGCCGGGAATGCTTCAGGGCGTCCGTCAAGGCCGCATCCAAATAGGCTTCCTGCAGCATGACCACGTCGGCCTCGCGGATGAGTTCAATGAAGTCGGCCTCCCACCCGGTTTTGCTTCCTTTGAACATGTTCCAGTTCACCAGGGTGAATCCGTCGGCATCAAGCCCCCGCTCCGCCGCCGCTTCGGGCGCGCGGCCCAATGGATCCTTATCACAGGGGCGCACCACTTCCACCGTTGCCGACCCGTTCCGCTGCCCCATGACCAGGTAGGGGTCGGGGATCTCGATGCAGCCCTGCAGGATCAGCACCAGGGCAGCGATCAGCCCAAAGACCGACCGGGGATATATGGATTTAGAGCCGTGCTGCGCCGATGACGTCAGGCACCGTCCCCACGCCGGGCGTTTCATCCAGCCCATCGCGGTTCGGCCCCTGTTTGGCCGGTGGCGATTGGGTTCCACGGTCGGGTCTCGGAATCCACCGGTATGCGGCCGCACCGCTGTGCCTTGGCGGGTATGCCCGCGGCGCCCGTGCCATCGGTCAGGGCCGCGCCAAGTCCTGTCCACTCGGCCGGGGCGAACCGAGGACCCCGGAACGCCGGTCTTTGACAAACCTGGATCGGTCATTTAAACTCCGCCTTGTATATCGAACGACCCATTGGCGTCGCGCGGCAAGCCGCCAACCAAATCTTTCGCCCTATCGATAACGCGGTCCGGCATGATCCTCCCAAAAGAAACCCCCTACAAAGATCG
>JASJCV010000030.1 GCA_030065275.1 Desulfobacterales bacterium
CTTAAATATTTGAAATTATTTTATTTATTTTCTATTTTCCGTGGTGATAATATTCTTATCAAGATGAGAATATTCACCGCTGGCCCATGGACCGGGGTAAAGCCGGGTGCGGATGGCGATCATCCGTGGGCCGGCGTAGGGATGGGCTGGCCGCGGCGCGTGATCCCGCCGGGTTCGATGTGTGGCGGAAAACAGGCGCCAAGGATTCATCTCATTTGCGACCCGTGCCCAGTCCGTATTTCTTGATACGATAGCGAAGCTTGTGAGGCGGCATGTTCATCAGGCGTGCCGCCTCCGTTACATTGCCATGGGTTTTTTGCAGGGCGTCCTGGATGAGGTTTTTGGTTACTTCGTTATAGTCAAGATCGCCTGCCGCGGCTGGGGCGTTGGGCGTGGTCGGCGGGTTCGCATCCAGCATGCCCAGATTGCGGAAGTGATTCAGCGTGAGCCGGTTGTCCGTTTCAACCAGCACGATCCGTTCGATCGAGTTGCGCAGCTCACGCACATTGCCGGGCCAGGGGTATTCCAGGGCAAACGCCTGGGCATCGTCAGCTATTTCTTCGAAATGCTTGTTGAATTTCTGATTGTATTGATCCAGGAAATGCCGGACGAGCGGTATGATATCCTCCGGACGATGCCGCAGGGCCGGCAGGTCGAGCCTTACCACATTGAGCCGGAAAAAAAGATCGCTTCGAAACGTCCCCTGCTCAATGGCCTTTTCGAGGTCGCTGTTGGTCGCCGCAATGATGCGGGCGGACAGGCTGATTTCCCTGTTGCCCCCGACCTTGAAAAAAGTGCGGTCCTCCAGGACCGAAAGCAATTTCACCTGGGCTGAAAGTGGCATGGCGCCAATTTCATCCAGAAACAGGGTGCCTCCGGCAGCCTCCTCAAAACGCCCCTTTTTGCCATCGGCCCGGGCGCCGGTGAACGCACCGCGGGTGTAACCGAAAAGCTCGCTTTCGACCAGGTCTTTGGCGATGGCGCCGCAATTGACGGTGACAAAGGGGCCGGGTCGATCGCTGTTGTAGTGGGTGGCCTTGGCCAGGACGCTCTTGCCGACGCCGCTTTCGCCCGTAATCAATACGGGGGTATCCTGGCTGGCGGAGGCTTTGCGGGCAATGTCGACGATCGCTTTGATCTTTTGATTCTGTCCGATGAGATCGAACTGATATTTTTCGACCCGGGGCTGTTGAATGGATTTGATTTGATTTTTCAAGACCTGGTTTTCGAGCGCGTTATGGATGGTGAGCAGCAGTTCCTGCGAATCGATCGGTTTGACCAGGTAGTCATAGGCACCCTTTTTGACGGCCCGGACAATGGTTTTGACATCTTCGACGGCGGTCACCATGATGATCGCCGCATCCGCATCGTTTTGCTTGAGCTTTTCAAGAACGGCGACGCCGTCCATTTCGGGCAGCCCCACGTCCAACAGCACGACGTCCGGCTGCTCGCTGGCGTAACACGCCAGCGCCTGGGACGCATTTTCGGCCGTAACCACGCGATACCGATCGCCAAGGGTCATCGATAGGCCTTTGCGCAGACTCTTGTCGTCGTCGACGACCATAATAGTGGCTTTCATGGGCATGGTTCTTTCCCCGGCACTGTCCGGCGGCGCCCGGCCCCACCGGGCATCATCACCAGGTGCCGGCGGCAGGCAGTTCGATGGTGAAGGTGGCCCCGGCATGCGGGTTGTTTTCAAATGAAAAGGTGCCGCTCTGGCGCTTGACGATCTGATGCGATATGCTCAGCCCCAATCCCGTCCCCGTGGCCTTGGTCGTAAAGAAGGGATTGAAGATATCTTCCTGGTGGTCGCTCTGGATGCCCGGTCCGGTATCACTGATTTTCATCACCACCGTGGTGTCACCCTGACCGGCTGAATCACGATGTCTTGATGTGCCGATGCGGATCTCCCCCCCTTCGCCCAGCGCTTCGATGGCATTCAAGACCAGGTTGTGAATCACCTGCTGCAATCCGATGACGTCACCCTGCACGGATGGCAGCCGGTCCTGCAGATTCAAATCCAGGCGGATATTGCATTTGCGCAGTTGGGGCGTCCAGAATTTGACACTCTCCTGGATCAGGTGGTTCAGATCGACCGCATCGGAAGACGTCGCCGCCGGCTTGGCAAAGTCGAGCACGCGTTTGATAATTTCATCGATACGGCTGATGTTTTCCTGGATCTCCTCAAAGAGGTCGGCCTCCTCGGGGGTGCGCGTATATTTTTGCGGGTCGCACAGGATATCCGTAAACAAATTGATACTGGCCAGCGGATTGCGGATTTCATGGGCAATCCCGCCGGAAAGCTGCCCCAGTGAGGACAGGCGATCGGCGCGGATCAACTGCCTCTCGATTTCCCTCTGCTCCGTAATATCGCGGATGCGCAGAATGACGTTGCGCTCGCCTGCGCCGTTGTACTGCATGGGGTAGATCACCAATTCCTCGATTCGCCTCGAATCCTTCAAGCCCTGCCGTTCGAAAGTCACCGGCGCATTGCCGAGGATGGCCTCCTCCAGCCGGCAATTGTCACAGGGCGCCTCACGGTCGGCGAATACCGTGTAGCAGGCCTGACCCAGCACATCCTGAAACCGCGCCACCCGGGAGTATTCTTTGGCCGCCTTGTTCAGGACTTTGACCGTCATGTTGCGATCGAGCATGATCAGGGGTTCGGGGATGCCGTCGAAGACGGACTGCAGGTTGGTTTTGCTTCGCAGAAGCTGCTGCTCGATTCGTTTGCGCTCTTCCACCTCATTTTTGAGCCCCTTGATCAGGGACCGGTTTTGCAAGGTCAGATTGCGCCGTTCGATGGCCCGCGCGACACTGATCAAAAGATCCTCGATGTTATCGAGCGGTTTGGTAAGGTAATCGAAGGCGCCGTTCTCCCTGAGTGCCTGAACGGCATTTTCGACGGTGGCATTGCCCGTCAGGACGATGACTTCCATGTCCGCATCCTGCCGTTTGACGGCGGAAAGGACTTCCAACCCCCCCATGCCGGGCATGTTGAGATCGGTGATGACCAGGTCGACCGATTGCGACCCAAAGCAGGCGAGGGCCTCTTCGCCGTTCGCGGCCCGGCAAATGCCGTAATCGTCAGCCGCCAGGATGCTGTCGAGTAGATCCAGAATGTCGGGATCGTCGTCGATGATCAGAATGGTTTCATTGGCCATCACATGACTCTTTGGGGCTGTGGTCCGGAAGCGCCGTTTTCCTTGGGCGCCCATTTACCAGAATATCGTCTCTTTCGAAATTATCTTTAAAGGCACAGAGGGTCAAGGGGGTGTTCGCGTTTGAAGCGCCATGCCGTCCGTCCGTCGGTGGCCTCGAAACCCGCGCGGCGCGACGGTCGGACGTCCAGCCCGCCCCCGGGGTGGCATAGGGCGCTACGGGTCGCCGGCGGGCGATACACGGAGGCGTGGCCGTGACGGCGCAAGGAGGGTGCCGTGAGGGATAGCCGGCGGCAGGCCGGCGCCGGCGCGCGGAAGAACGCCTGCTGTGGCACCGCCAAAAAAGGCCTATAAGTGCGATTGGGTGCAGTTCTTGATGAAATACGCCAAATCGGCGATCTGTTCGGGCAGCAGATTCTCAAACGCCAGACCGCATCGTTTCATGGCGATCGCGTTGGGCGATTCGGGACTGTCGATTTCGATATGGGAAATGATCTTGCAGGGGATCTCGTCCAGATAGATCCCGCTGTCGACAAGGAAAATGTCGAACGTGGCCAAGTCTTCCAGGCGTCGGTGGTGTTGCTGGTAGAGAAAGGCCTGGCCGTCCCTGTCAGTGTCCATATGGGGATTGTCGCTGTAGCGAAAAGCAAATCCGGCCATACTGATATCGATGATTTCGCCCAGTTTGGATGAATCCTGAAAGAGAACGGCAAAGGTTCCGTCCTTGACCTGATAACGCTCATGGGTTCGTCGTGATCGGGTGACTGACATTGGTCGTTTCCTCGTTGCGAAGGCTTGGTCGTTCGGTAGCGATGACGCCAAATCCGCGCCCTGTGCTCAGCCGCTGGATCGCCCGGCGCCTGATGCCATCTTCACATCGGACCGCAGCTTGCGGTCATAACCGATCCGCGGCACATTGTCGCACGAATCCAGGCCGCATTCAAAGCGGTTGCGCCCGGAGCGCTTGCTTCGATAAAGGGCCTGATCGGCTTTTTTGATCAGGTTGACTTTATCGAGGGCATCGGTCGGGAAGAAGGCCCCCCCCATGCTGACCGTAACTTTGGCGCACACCCCGCCGGCCTGGAAGGTGTGCCCGCGGACGACGTCCATCAGGCGGTTGCCGGCGCTGACCGCTTCGTCTTCTGATATCTCGTTCATGAGGATCAGGTACTCTTCACCGCCGTAACGAAAGAGACGATCCGAGGCGCGCAGTTCGACGCTAATGATTTCTCCCAGTTGCTTGAGGACAAAATCGCCGAAAAGATGACCGTGGGTGTCGTTGATTTCCTTAAAATGATCGATGTCGATCATCAGAATGAAAAAGTTGTGCCGGTAGCGCCGGGAGCGCTCGATTTCCTCATCGAGGCTGGTTTGAAGGTGGCGATAGTTGTACAGCCCTGTCAGCGGGTCGCGGATCGATAGTTCCTCCAGCTGTCTGACCAAAGATCGGTTCTTGATTTCAAGATTGCGTTTTTCAAGGACGCGCTCGACCGCGGCCAGCAGAACGTCGATATCCTCCAGCGGTTTGCGAAAGTAATCATAGGCCCCCAACCGCAAGCAGTCGATCGCGGTCGTTTCATCGCTGTGACCGGTTAGAATGATGACTTCCGTATCGGACTCTTTGGTTTTCACCTCGCGCAGGACCTCGATGCCGTCCAGGACGGGCATGCGGACATCCGTCAGGATCAGGTCGGGATCATGCTCATGGAATCGATCGAGACCCTCACGGCCATTGGTGGCCGTTATGACGTTATAGTCTTCGCCTTCCAGCAGATTCCGGAGAAGATTGAGGATATCGGCTTCATCCTCGATGATCAGAATGGTTTCTCGCATGACAAGCTCCAATAATGGCCGGGTTCACGCAATGCGGCGTGTGTTCTCAACCTCAACAGGCGGGTTCTTGGTTTGCGATCCGGCGATGGGCAGCACGACCCTGAAAGTGGTCCCCTCCGAGTCGGTTTCGGCGATTTCGATCTTGCCGCCGTGGTCGGTGATGATGCCGTAGCTGATCGAAAGACCCAAGCCGGTACCTTTGCCGACCTCCTTGGTGGTATAGAAGGGGTCGAAGATGTTTCCCTGGTCATTCTCCTTTATGCCGCCGCCGGTATCCCTGAACAGAATTTCAACATAGCGCTGATCGCTCTCCAGGCGTCGGGTCGTGATGGCGATCACATCCGCGGGAGCGTCCTCCCCCCGTTCCTCGGAGGCCTTTTCGGTAATGGCGTCACGGGCGTTGGTGATCAGATTGAGAAAGACCTGCTCAAGCTGATTGGTTTCGCCTTCGATCTGGGGCAGCCCGTCCTCCAGGTGTTTTTCTACGGTAATATTGCGCAGTCGCAATTGCTCACCGATCATCAGAAACGAATCATCAATGACCGTGTTGATATCCAGGGCGTGGTATTCGGCTTTGGACTGACGTGAAAACGTTCGCAGATGATCGATAATGCGCATCATTCTTTTGGTGTTGCGCTCGATCGGTTCGAGTTGTTTGGATATCGCCTCGATCCCGATCTGCCCTTTGGCAATGTTGCGTTGGGTCAACTGGGCATGGCCCCGGATGATCATGAGCGGCTGGTTGAGTTCATGGGCCACGCCGGCGGCGAGTTCACCGATCGAGGCCAGTTTTCCGGATTGAACGAGCTGCGACTGGGTTCGTTTGAGTTCGCTGTAGGCATTCTTCAGCGACTCCTCGGCCAGGTTGCGATCGGTGACATCCCGTACGACCCCCTTAAAGCCGTTGGGCAGGCCTTCGGAACTGGTCACCAGCGATACGGACGCTTCCAGGTGGCGTTTGGCGCCGTCCTTGCGGATGATCCGCCATTCGAAATCCTTGGAAGGTTTGTGGGATACGTAGACATTGTTGAAGGCCCGGAAGACCTTGGCACGGGCCTGCGAGGCGGTAAACTGGCGATAATGGATGTCTTTGAGTTCGTCGCGACGATAGCCCACGATGGCCGCGAAGGCGTCGTTGAAGAACTTCAGATTGCCGGTGATGTCGAATTCATAATAGCCTTCCTGCATGCTTTCGAGAATGCTGCGATATTTGGCTTCGCTTTCGCGGACATTCTCCTCGGCGCGGTTGCGCTCGGCAATTTCCTGCTTGAGCACCTTATTGGCTCTGAGCAGCTGCCCGGTGCGCTCCTCGACCTTGTGCTCCAGCTCGAGGTTGGCTTTGTGGACTTTCTGTTTTTCGAATTCCAGCAGCCGGGCCTGGATGAATTCCTTGCGGGTCGAAAGTTCGATTGAATAACAGGCGAACATCCCGATCAGATTCCCGGCCAGAAAAAAGAAATTATTGTTGATCAGGATGGGCAGCGGGGTGTTGGCCCACCATATGGCGGCGATTTCGTAGGCGATGACAATCAGGATACCGGTGGACGCGGCATAGATGAAATCCAGCTTGAAAAAAGTGTAACCAAAAATGAAGACGAGGATCAGGCCGGTATAGTAGGAATTGTTGCTCTGGTAAGGGGCCAGCATGATCATGGCCACGATGCCGAAACCCGCCAGCGCGACGATCGAGGCGATACACAGCTGCATCCGCGGTTTAAACGCGGAGTGGAAGGAAAACAGGAACATGGCCAGCACATAGGGGCAGAAGATGGCGTACCGAATAACCCAGAGCTGGTGTTTGACCTCGGGAACGATCCAGGCGTCCAATACACCGAAGATGCCAAAAAAGGCGATCGAGAGCAGCATGGCCACCCGCACCTGACGAAGGGATCGGGTGAAATGCCGCTCCTTGAACTCTTTTTCGAACGCCGGCTTGAAAGCCAGCGTAAAGAGATTCAGTTCAAAGTCGTTCCACTTGATGTGGGTTCTAATCATGACACACCCGGCTATGCGGCTTGGTTATTTTTTGATGACCACGAGGGTCATGTCGTCCATCTGCTCATCCTGAAACGATCGCACATCGTCGATGATCCGGTCGCGCAGCTTGCCAACGGGCATATCGGCATAGGCATTCAGGGCTTGTTCGAGCCGCGCCTGGCCGAACATCTCCCCGTCGCGATTGGTGGCCTCGGTAATGCCGTCCGTAAACAGCAGGACGATATCGCCCGTGTCGATCCGGACCCGGACGTCCGACAGACCGGTGCCGATATCGTCGATGATACCGAGCCAGGTGCCGGGCACCGATACCGTTTCGGTCCGGTTGAGGGCCGAGCGATAGATGACCAGATCCTGATGCTTGCCGGCGACGGTAATATCCGTGGCGTTGAGGCGCAGGGCCATCATGGTCATATAGTGGTCCGAACCCAACCGCGAAATGTTTTCACGGATGATGCCGTTGATCGCCTGCAGCATTTCCGAAGGACCGCAGCCGCCGTTGTTGTAGACCTTGGAGAGAATGCTGGTCTGGGCCATCATCATGATGAGTCCCGAATCGACCCCATGGCCGGAGACATCGCCGATGGTAACCCATTTGTCGCCCCGCGGCGTTTCGATAATATCGTAATAGTCGCCGCCGACCTCGCGGGCGGGCTTCATGGCGGCTGCAATCTGGTATCCTTTTACCTTCTCCTTGTCGGGCAATAGCGCCGTCTGAATCCTCTTGGCCAGCTCCATTTCACTCCAGATGGAATCCCGGGCCGCCTTCAACTCTCCCATCAGAAAAAACTCTTTTCTGATCAGGATGTGTTTGACATGGTTGATGCTGACGGCAATAATCCCGGTGGCACATAAAAAGAACAAGTTGTTGATCAGGTAATTGGACCGCTCGATATCCACACCCATCGAGTTGATGAGCGTATACATCAAGATGATGATCATGCTGTTCAGCGCGGAATGCACCGCTCTCCAGGGCAGGAGCAGATTGACGCCGATGATCACCAGGTTGAGCCCGGCATAGTAGCTGGACTGGAAGCCGCCGAGATCACGCGTCATCAGCACGATGACGCCCCCGACCACGATCGAGACGATGTAGCCGTGTATGTAGGATAAACGGCTGGGCTCGGTGAGTCGAATGATGATGTATTGGGCAATCACGATAAACGTGGCGACCAGCCGATAAATTCCGACCTGCCCCAGAAGGCTTCGGGGGACGATGAAGTAATCGAGAATAAAGAAGAGCGGAACGAGGGTGATGACCAGAAAGGTAAGTGTCTTCAGCCAATCGTGAATGATGCGGTTGAGGAACTGGTCGAAGTCTTCCGCATCGATAAAGGCCTGCTCTTCAGCGCTCAGTTTGTGTTCTGCGGTATCGCTCATTGGTTACAGTGCCGTTGGTTCTCTTCAGTACGGGCTGCTTGTCAGCGCTCCGTGTTTCTTACGTGCAGAAACATCTGGCTGCCGGTGTCTTCGAAGAGGACACGGGACTCGGCTGAAGTTACGTTTTTTAACAGGTCGATGAACTCCTGCTCGGTACGGTAGTAAAGCACCCAGTCAAGCCAATACTCCATGTAGAAGCGGCTGGGATTCGAGATGTGAAAGTTGCCGATCACCATCTCGCCGCCGGGCCTGAGGATCTGAAACAGCTTTGTAAGTACCGCCTTGGCGACTGGCGGTGTCAGATAGTCAAAAAGGCCCATCGAGTAGATGTAGTCGAACTTCCCCCACATCGTGTCGAGCTTGGGCGTCGTCAGCATCGTGCGGACCGATTCGTTCAGCAGATCGACCTCGACCTCGGCGCCGTATTTTTTTTCCAGCCTCGCCAGCAGGGAGGCCGCTTCGGACAGCGCGCTCTTGTCCTGGTCGAGAAGGGTGAAATGGAACTTGGCGCAATCCTCGGCTGACGTGAGGACATCCTGCAATTCGAAGGCCGGCCCGCAGGCCACCGAGAGAACACGCAATTTGTTCCCGCTTGACGGCGGCCGCCCGGATTTGAGATGGCCCAGCATCTCTGAGATCAATTGGCGACGGTTGCGTACGGCCTGCGCGGCCGGGTGCTCGTTGGGATGTTTGTGCATCAACCGGGCGAAGGTCGAATCCCCCTCGTAGCGGTTGTCATAGAGCATCTTCATCATCACCGAGTCCCCGCTGTAGCCGCGGGGTTTCAAATTGGTGCGGGCCATGAAAGGGGCGCACATGAGAAAGTGCCAGAGTTGTTTGCGCAGGTAAAAGCCGTGCCGTTCGTGGTCTTTACGGCTGTAATTGATGATCAGGTTTTCGAATTCATCCAGTTTTTGATCCAGAAAACGCATGAACTTGCGCCCCTCGGTTTCGATGATGGCCGTTTGGACCTTGTGTTTGATCGGCGCGGGTTCATCGGCAAAGCGCGCGTCCAGGCTGTCAAAAATATTTTTATAGATGGTCAGATCGTAGGTGAGATTGGCGGTGAATTCCTTGAACGCCGCCTTTATTTTGGACTTATGGGCCAGGATAAGCGGCAGATTGGAAAATTCGCCCTGAAGCTTTTCCAGCTTGTCCTTGAAGAACAGGCTGTTGAGATCGTAGACGGCCTGATTGAAAACCAACCGTCCCTGGAAATGTTGATCATGCGGTTCGACAATATACTCACACGGCCCCATTTCGATTTTGTCGCCGTTTTGCTGGAATACGATTTTATTGAATTCGGCCGCCTGATCACTCGGAAAACCGTTAAAGAACCGGATCAGCAGAGAAAACCGTGAAGCATACTGCGCTTCAATCGGAATCTTGGACTGCCCCTGCAGAAGGTGGGCATTAAAGCGTGGCGGTCGCTGATTCATCATTTTCTAGAGTCCTTTGATTTCCAGCCGATTGTCGTCGGTATTGAAGATTTCCAAGGCCGTGAAATTGAGTTCCTGCCATTTGGTCGATTTGCAATAGAGGATCGTGATTTTGGTCATCCCCTTTTTAGCGCGGTCCAGAATCTTGATGATCGGCGTAATGGTGG
The DNA here is from genome assembly GCA_030065275.1 of Desulfobacterales bacterium. Lineage (GTDB taxonomy): Bacteria > Desulfobacterota > Desulfobacteria > Desulfobacterales > UBA5852 > JABZFP01. The sequence continues at coordinate 9,976 of JASJCV010000030.1, forward strand.
ATGAATTCATGTATTTGAGATTCTGAAAATCCATAACGATCCTTTTGTTCATTTCGCTGGCCGATTTGAGTATCTGGACCAGGATCGGCGAAATGAATTTGGCGGGCTCGCGATCGATGCTCTTGCCCTCCCATCTGACATCGATATTCGTTTCTTGCTCGGCAACTTCGATCGTCAGCAAATTGTTCGTGTATTGTTTTGCGGTTTTCATGATGGATTCCTATCGTCTCCGTCGAGGTTCGAAACCACCGACACGTTGAGCAGGTTATTGTCACCAACGAAAAAATCGAGCAGGGCGTTGCCTTCGTAGGCGATGCGGACCAGCCCGATCCCGCTTTCATTATCCTGGAGGGGCTTTTGGGATACTTCCTTGATTCGATTGATGTAGGCTTCAAAGGGATCCTGATAGCCACGGATCCACTGGATCGTGCGGTCCAGCCGGGACAGGTGTTTAAGGGCGCTCTCGTCGACGGGGTTGAACACCTCGATGGTGACGGTGTTCCTTTCGAGGTTGATCACCACCACGACCTTGTCGGCAACCATTTTAAAATCACCATACTTGATCCCGTTTTCGATGAGTTCGCTGATGATCATCGACAAGGAATGGATGGTATCGTCGGACAAATCGTGGGATTGAAGAAATTCGGCGCTTTCATTGCGAACTTTTTCGATTTCGTCCCAATCGGGTTTGATGTTGAATTCGATCGATTTTTTCATTGCCGCTCAAGACTCCCTATTCATTGAACACGTCGATTGGCTTTCGGTGGCCTTCTTTGCACTGCGCGTGCCAATGTCTGCCAATGTCGGAATAAAGTCGAAAAATGTATAAAATACGATGTGATGCGACGGTCTGGTGCCCGAATGAAAGTTGACGGGTCTGCGATTCAAGAGCAAATCAATGAGAATATTGTAAGCCCAATCTTACCGGAGCGAAAACCAGAACAAAATCAGCCACTGAGCCCTCGGACACAATTCTGAGAGGCTTGATAATATTCTCAAAAAACCAGCGGCCGCGCCGTGCGGCGCAGGCGCGACGGCCCCATACGCCGCATACGGGCCTGCAGGTCCTTGGGCCGCCCCATGGCTTGGTCCCGGGTCCTCCCGGGACTTGGTTTTTTTCGCATTTACCCTTCCGGGGTTTCATTTTTGGCGGACATTGCCTATAAGCGGGAAAAAAACGGATAGGTGCGCTGCGCCCGGCATGGGCGTAACAAGGGCCTAACGCCGATCGGCGATAATGATCGAACCATGGTAACGTCGACGGTCGAATGGTGATGGCAACACCCCAGAAACAGGATTTTTTTGACCATGAGCCAGGACACCAAGAAGGTCATCTACTCGATGATCAAAGTTTCCAAGTACCACGATAAAAAACCGGTACTGAAGGACATCTCCCTTTCCTATTTCTATGGCGCCAAGATCGGCGTGCTGGGCCTCAACGGGGCCGGCAAGAGCACCCTGCTGCGCATCATGGCCGGCGTCGAGCCGGACTACAATGGCGAGACCATTCTCTCTGAGGGCTTTTCCGTGGGCTACCTCGAGCAGGAGCCCCTCGTCGATGAGGAGCGCACCGTCCGCGCCGTGGTCGAAGAGGGGGTCCAGGAAACGGTGGATCTGCTCAAGGCTTTCGAGGCGATCAACATGCAGTTTGCCGAGCCCATGGACGATGACGCCATGGACCGCCTGATCCAGCGGCAGGGCGAGGTCCAGGAAAAGCTCGATCACCTCGACGCCTGGGACCTGGACGCCCGCCTGGAGATGGCCATGGACGCCCTGCGCTGCCCGCCCGGCGACACACCGGTGGCGGTGATCTCCGGCGGCGAGAAGCGCCGCGTGGCCCTCTGCCGTCTGTTGCTGCAGAACCCCGATATCCTGCTGCTGGACGAGCCTACCAACCATCTGGACGCCGAGAGCGTGGCCTGGCTCGAACATCACCTGCAGCACTACGCGGGCACCGTGATCGCCGTTACCCACGACCGCTATTTCCTGGACAACGTGGCCGGCTGGATCCTGGAACTCGACCGCGGGCACGGTATCCCCTGGAAGGGCAACTACAGCAGCTGGCTCGAACAGAAGCAGGAGCGTCTGCGACGCGAGGACAAGGCCGAAAGTGCCCGCCAGAAAACCCTGGCGCGGGAGCTGGAATGGATCCGTATGTCACCCAAGGGGCGGCGCGCCAAGGGCCAGGCCCGCATCAATGCCTACGAAGACTTGCTGGATCAGACTGCCGAGACCCGGGAAAAGGACCTGGAACTCTTCATTCCCCCGGGGCCCCGTCTGGGAGACGTTGTGGTGGAGGCCCGGGGAGTGCGCAAGGCTCTCGGGGAGCGTCTGCTGGTGGAGGCGATGGATTTCAAGCTGCCGCCGGGAGGCATCGTGGGTGTGATCGGGCCCAACGGCGCCGGCAAGACCACGCTGTTCAAGATGATCACCGGACAGGAGGCACCCGACAGCGGCGAGATCCGGATTGGCGACACCGTGACCCTGGCTTACGTCGACCAGGGACGCCAGCTCGACCCAGACAAGACCATCTGGGAGGAGATCACGGGCGGCGACGAGCAGATCGATCTGGGCGGCCGGCCGGTCAATTCGCGGGCCTACGTAGCCCGCTTCAATTTCTCGGGCAGCGAGCAGCAGCGCAAGGTGACGGCCCTCTCCGGCGGCCAGCGCAACCGGGTTCACCTGGCCAAGATGCTGCGCCAGGGCGCCAACGTGCTCCTGCTCGACGAGCCCACCAACGATCTGGACGTGAACACCCTGCGGGCATTGGAGGAGGCCCTGGAAAGTTTCGGCGGTTGCGCCGTGGTGATCAGCCACGACCGTTGGTTCCTGGACCGCATCGCCACCCACATCCTGGCTTTCGAGGGCGACAGCCAGGTGGTCTTTTCCCAGGGGAACTGGAGCGATTACGCCGCCGCGCGCAGGGAGCGCCTGGGTGCCGACGCCGACGTGCCCACACGCATCAAATACCGGCAGTTGACCCGCTGAATGCCCGCGATCGAGGAACAAGCATTCAACTTTCAAAATGATGGAGGAACGATTGTCCGAGACTTTGACCCGTGAAAGTCTTCAGCAGTATATCGACGGCGGCGGCATTGACGCTCAGATTTTGACCCTGGATGCGCACACGGCGACCGTAAGCGATGCGGCCCGGGCTTTAGGGGTTAAGACCGAGCAGATCATCAAGTCGCTGGTTTTCATGGTGGCCGGCGAACCGCTGCTTGTGATCAGCAACGGTACGGCCCGGGTGGACCGCCGCAAATTGGCCGCCCATTTGGGGATCGGCCGCGGCCGGGTCAAGTTCGCCTCGGCCGATCAGACCGTGGAGATGACAGGTTACGTGGTGGGCAGTATGCCGCCCTTTGGCCACCGGCAGGTGCTCAAGACCCTTGTGGACCCGTCCGTGACGCGATTGGACACGGTTTACGGGGGTGGGGGCGATGTGGATGCCATGCTGCGGCTGACCCCGATGGAACTGTTGCGGGTCACGGAGGCGGAGGTGGTGGCCATTGCGGAGGAGGGCGAATAGCAATTTCGCTCCGGAATCGGGTCTCCAAAAATCGGTACCGATGCGCAGGAACGATTGCGATCCCGATGAATTCAAGTGTCCATGGATCCGATGGCCCTATGTCAACTGCAATCTTACCCAGGAGGGAATTTCATATCATGCCGGATCGAACCGATATCCTGGAAGGCCTGAGACGTTCCGGACGGATTCTGGAGGCCTTTGTCCGGACCATCCCCGCCCACGATCGCAATCGTATTCGCGCCGAGGGCTGCTGGAGCATCGCCGAGCACGTTAGCCACCTGGCGCAGGTTCAGCCCATGCTGCTGGAGCGGATTTTGCGCTTCATGCGCGAAGACCAGCCCGAGTTCATTCCCTTTATCCCCGGTGTGGACGAAGCCGAGGAACGCCCGCCGGCGGTTGAAATGACGGCCGCGTTCGAGGCTTTCAACCAATACCGTGCCAAGCAGGTGGACCTGCTCGAATCCGCCGACGACATCACCTGGCAGAAGACCGGCCGCCACCCGGAATATGAGCTTTACTCACTCTACATTCTGGCCCGCCACATCCTGATGCACGATCACTGGCACATGTACCGCATGGAAGAACTGTGGCTTACGCGGGACGCATACTTGACGGAACTTTCCTGACGGCGCTTCAATTTTGACTGCAGGGAATCTAAACGGCCACGATCCAGCCGCGTCGCATCCCGGCCGTTGGCAACGATGTCCCTGTCATTCGTTCGTCGGGTTGGGACGCTCCTCCCATTCGTGGCCATCGATGGTGCGTGTAAACCTATCTTTGACCGCTCGAGCCGCTTTTTCCAGGTAGCTCTGGGCCACATCCTGATCTTCCTTCAACACGCCAAAGAATAGCACGCCGTCCGCCGGTTGGGTTGAAATCGACGGCCGGTAAAACTGGACTTCGAAGCCGTAATCGACGGGATGATAGGCGTTCCGGAGAACAATCAACCGGTCGATGGAGGGGTGGGTATAGGTCAGGGCATCCGAAGTTATCGATCCGTTGGCCTGTTGGGTAAAGGTGTGCTCGGGCCCGGTGTAACCGTGGCGAAGGTAGAGGAAGCGAAAGTGTTCGGTGGCTTGGGCGATGAAGTTGCGCCGTTTCAGATGATGTTGGGCCCCTGGGTTCGATGGTTCTCTCCGCATGCGCCGTTTTCGCTCCCCTGGTCGAAAATGGATAAGGCTTGAGGGACCCGGCCGGAGGCGGCTGAATCCCATGCGCTTAAGTGCCTCTATCGCCTCAGTTGAAAAAGATCCCGGCGCCCGGCGGTGTTTCGCGCGCCGCCAGAACGGCACCGTCACGCGGCTCGGCTCGGGCGCCCCTAAGCGCGGTCAGCGCGCGATCCACCCGCCGCACACCGGGAATACCTGACCGACAAAACAGTTGGCGGCGTCGGAGCTCAGATAGGCCACAAAGGATGCATCCTCGCTGGCCGTCACAAGCCGTCCGAGCGGCACCTCCCGCTTGAGACGATCCTGAAATTTGGGATTGGCCTGGATATCTTCCGGGAAGTAGCTGGGATTGTCCACGAAATTCTGCGCGATGGCGTTTATCTGAATATTGTGCCTGGCCACCTCGACCCCCAGAGCCTGCACGTAGGCGATCTGCGCCCCCCGGGCGGCACTGTAGGTGGAGGTGCGCCGCATGCCCCGGAGGGCCGATGCACTGCCGATCAGAATGATTTTACCGGATGCGCGCGCTACCATCTGCGGCAAGACGGCGCGCACGAGGCGCGGCAGCGGGTGGACAAGCGCGCTGAAGATCGCGTCCCACTCCCGGTCGGTGACTTCCGCGGCCGGCGTCGTCGGTGCACCGACGGCCAGGTTGGCGACAAGCACATCCACCCTTCCTGCCGCGGCGACCGTTTTGCCCGGCGCTTCGGGATCGGCCAGCGACCCCACGTGCTCGATCACCTCGGCGCCCTGGGCGTTGAGTTCTTTACAGATGGCGGGTCCCATGAACGTATCCGCCTGGGTGACCAGAATGCGTTTTCCAAGGAGCGTCGCTTGCATGGCATTCTCCCTTCGGTTGGGTTTCAAGACGGCAAGAATCCGTTGCCGGAAGGCCGTCGGCCGGTCCGGAATCTGATGTCCATCCCCGTTTGGCGCCGGAGCGGCCGTTTCGGGCACCGGCGGGGTGTCGCGCTGGGGTTCCGGCGGCGAGTCCGGCGATGATCAACTGGCTGCGGTTCGAAGCGGGCCGATGCGCCAGCCCCAGTCAGCGTCGCCGGCGGCCATAAACGGCCACCGCGCTGCCTGTCCGGGTTGTCAGGCGAGCTATTGCGGTGTGGCCGGCGATTCGGACTCGGCTTCTTCGTCCGCTTTCGTGAGCGCCGCCAGGAAATCCTTGACCTTGGCGACGTCGAATTCGGAAAGTTTGAAGCGGTAGGGGCTCTCGGATGAGCGTGCAGGATAATCGGATGCCGTGTCCGCGGCGGGGCTGAAGATCTCCAGGGTTTGGGTCTCGGCCCCCGTGAGTTCCAGGCGATAGTATGGAGCGGCCTCGACCGGCGTACTGTCGTCATCCAGGAAGGCGCTGCATTTAAGGGGGTCGAGGGCTGAGAGCAGCTGGTCCACCGCCGCGGGATCGACCGCTTCGCCCGCTGCCGTTTGCCAGCGGGGTTTCCCGGCGGCATCCGTCGTCCCTTCGGCCGGCGGGGGCGATGCCGGGGCATCGCTTTGCGCATCTGCGGGTTTCGCCGTCTCCGGCGCTTTGGTCACGACGATCTGTTGCCCTTCGGTGGTAAGGCTGATGGCGCTGACCGTCGTGCGATCGACGGTCAGGACCGTTTTGTCGCGCAGGTCGTCGACGGGTTTGTCGAATTCCCACCGGAAACTGCCGGCGGCGTGGTAGACGTTTTTATCCTCGCCGACAAGGACATGGGTATGGCGGAAGGTGCTGGCGGCCTTGCCGACCGTGAATTGGCGCACGAGCTTGTCCTCATTGTAGGCCCGCACGTCGATGCGTCGGTCCGCGTCCAGGTCGTAGCGCGCAAAGCTCTGGGTTTCGGAGACCAGGGCGGTCACCGTAAGATCGGCAATGGCGCTCAGCATGCGCGCCACCTGGGCACTGTCGGCGGGGTAGTCACCGGGCCGCAGACGCCATTGGCCGTCGGCACGTTTCAGGGTAAGTTTGCCCCCGGGCCTCTCGATTTCGATGCGGGTAATGTCCGCGGTTTCGATGCGGGGTGTCTCCGGCAGAGTATAGTGCACCCGATCCCGCTGGTTGAAAAACAGATACAGCCCCAGGGCCAGGATCACGATTCCCAGCAGCAGATATTCTTTTTTGAGCCTCATTGTCAGCCTCGCGAGGGTTTGGGCGTTTTGTCGCTTGGGTCCTCTTCAAATTCCGGACGGCAAGGGGGTTACGACGTGAACATGGCCTGAATGCGCTTCTTGCGGGCCATTCGCCGCAACCAGACCAGAAGGCCGAAAACCACCACGAGGACCGGGATCCCGATGACGTTGAACGCCTTGGTCATCGTCCGGGTGGCCGCCTCCGTCTCCTCGAGCGGATTGAAACGCTGTTCTTTGCTGCGCATTTCCGCCACGCCGGCGCGATCGTTCAGATAATCGATGACGTTCATGACGAACATGGAGTTCGGGCTGCGCCCGCCGGCCTCCAGGATGGTGTCCTGGATCAGGTCGCTGGAGCCGACCAACAGGATTTTGGAAGGTTCGCCCTGGTCGCGGCGCGCGGGGGCGCTCTCGATGGCGTTCAGGTCGACTTCGTCCGTTGCGGGCGCCGGATCGTCGGGCAGCGCATCGGTCTGCGCCGCGTCATCGTCCGCTTTTTCGGCGGGAACCGGTTTCGCGGGGATGGGCTGGCCCGCAAAATAACTGGGAAAGCTGCCCTTCAGCAGGTAGGCCAGGTGAAACTGCTCCTGGTCTTCCGGCGGCGGCGGGTTCCCGATGGCCATGGGATCCAGTGTGATCCGCTCGCGCATCTCCCAGGACTGCGCGGAGGAGGAAAACAGGCGTGTGGCCTGGATGCCGTTCGTCTTCAGGCGCTCGTCGTCCAGTTTGAGCGGCGACATCTTGAGGGCGATCAACCCGCGGATGTTCGCAAGATAGGGCTCGTCCGTGTTGATGTTGGCACTCTGGATGATGGGGGCGAAGTAGATCGGCCGTTCCCCGCCGCCCATGTCACCCGAGAGGCGCTGGCGAAAGCTATTTTCATCCAGTACGATCGAGGGCTGGATCGTGACGCCGTAGCTTTCCAGGAGCTTTTCCAGACCGGTTTTTATCGGGCGGAACTGCGGCTGCTGGCGAAACACCGGCTGGCCGGGCGGGGTGCTGTCGCCGATGGCATCGAGAAAGAGCACCAGACGGGTGCCGCGCATGAGGGCCTGGTCGATCTGGAAAAGATCGTAGTCGGTGAAAAACTCGGTGGGCCGAGCGATGATCAGGACTTTCAGACTGGCCGGAATCGGGTCCTCTTGCAGGTCGATGCGCTTGATGGAATAGCTGTCGGAGAGCAAGTTCATGAAGGTCCCCAGCGGGCTTTGGGCCGGACCGCCCATGGGAGCGCCGGCACTGAGCACATGGGTGCCGTGGCTCACCAGGTAGCCGATATTCTCGTTGATGTCGACCAGGGCTTCGATATTCTCGTTGATGATGTTTTCCATGTCTTCGATGGGCGTCATTTGATACTGGGTGCCGACGATGGGCAGTCGAAAAACGCTCAAGAGCGGGGTGGTAATGCGCTTGTCCCCGTATGTCATGGTGAGCCCGATCATGCCGTTTCCGGCGGCGATATTGGCTTGCGGGATGTCGGGCCAGTTGACCTGCATGATATTGGCGGCCCGCGCGGTTTCGGCGCCTCGGGCGTCTTCGCTCGGGTCGATGTGGTCGTAGTCAAGCTTGCCGTAGACCTGCTGGTTGAGGGGCGCGATGATTTCCTCCAGGCGCTTTGCGAAGGACGGCAGGTCGTCGAGCCCCATGTACGTGGCGACCTTGTTGAGCGAGGAGGACAGATAGAGCCGGATTTGGATGTTTTCTTTCAGGTTCAGCAGGGCGCTGGTCTTGTTGTTGAGTTTCTGGATGGCGGTGGTCAGCTTGTATTCCAGACCGTCGGTGGTGGTGATGGTCGGGATGCGCTCGACCACGTCGCCGTGGATGATGACCAGCCCCATGTAGGCCCGCTTGAACTTGACCTCGTCTTCCTCGATCGCCTGGATCTGCACGGGGTTGATGCCGTAGTCGTCGGCCATCTGCTGGTTGGCCCCGGCCTGGACACCGATGTTGCCCTCCTGGGGGCTGACGTCGAAGAAGGTGAAGTTGAAATTGCGGTTGGCGTTCAGGGCGTACTCTTCGAGCAGGTCGCGCAGGTAGCGCTCGGTGTTGTTGTGGGGGGCCGGTAGATTGTTGCTGAAGAAGACCTTGATCGTCAGGGGCTCCCTCAGGGTGGCCACCACTTCCCGGCTGGTCTCCGAAAGGGAGTAGATTTTGTTGCCTGTAAGATCCCAGCGTAAAAACAGGGTCTGCCCGGCGACGTTGATCAACACGACCACCACCAGGTAAATCAAGAACTTGATGTATTTTTCGGATCGGCGGACCGCCATGTCAGCTCCTTATTTTTTCTCCTGCATCACGAGATGGGCGGCATACAGCCCCAGAAAGGCGACGCTTATGAAATAAATCAGGTCGCGGGAGTCGACGATGCCCCGGGCGATGTTCTGGAAGTGCAGGCTGGCGCCGAGGTGGCTCACGATCTTGAGCAGTGCGCCGGGCACGAAGAACAGCATGCGTTCGATGGTTGTGAGGGCAAAGCAGATGACGGCCCCGGTAATAAAAGCGATGATCTGGTTGCGCGTCAGAGCCGAGGCGAAAAGTCCCACTCCGGTGAAGGCCGCCCCCATGAACAGGGCGCCGACATAGCCCCCGATGACCGGGCCCCAGTCGAGTTCCCCCATGAAACCGATGAAGATCGGGTAGAAGAGGGTTGGCACAAGCAGGGCCGCCACCATGGCGACGCCGGCCAGAAACTTGCCCAGAATGATGTCACGGAAGGTGACCGGGAGCGTCAGGAGGGTTTCGTAGGAACCCGTGCTGAGTTCCTCGGCGAAGAGGCGCATGGTGATGGCCGGGACAACGAAGGCGAAGGTCATGGGCAGCAGATTGAAGAAATTGCGCATGTCGGCCTGATCGAAAATGAAGAAGGCCGAGAAGAACAGCCAGCCGGTGACCAGCAGAAACACGGCCATGACGATGTAGGCGATGGGGGATATAAAAAAATCCTGGAGTTCCTTCTTAAGTATGAACACGACCTGCTGCATTTCAGCTCTCCTTGGTCAGTTCGCGGAAGATCGATTCGAGATCGCGGGCCTGCTGGACGAATGTCAGCAGAATCCAGTCCGTTTGCTTGACGGCCGCGTAAATTGCGGCCCGCGGGTCGCTACCGTGGCGGCACGCCAGGGTGATGTCCATGACGTCGTTGTCGGCACCGGGCCGCGTGGAAACCTCTGCCACCACGTCGAGCGCTCCCAGGGTCGCGCGGATATCGGCCTCGTCGGCGTTTTGCAGGCTGAGGCCGATCTGCCGCGTGGCGCCTGCGTTGGACTTAAGACGGGCGGTGCTGTCGTCGGCCACGATGCGGCCCTTGTTAATGATCACGATGCGGTCGCAGGTGGCTTCGGCCTCGCTTAGGATGTGCGTCGAGAGAATGACGGTTTTTTCTTGCCCGATGGCCCGGATGATGTCACGGATTTCGACGATCTGGTTGGGGTCGAGGCCGGAGGTCGGCTCGTCCAGAATCAGAATTTCCGGATCGCTCATCATGGCATGGGCCAGGCCCACTCGCTGCTTGAGGCCCTTGGAGAGTTCCCCGATGGTTTTGTGCATGATTTCGTGCAGGCCGCAGCGCTCCACCAGGTCGCGGAGCCGTCCGGCCTTGGCGTCGCCTCGCAGGCCGCGGATGTCGGCGATGTAACCGAGATAGTCGTAGACCATCATCCCGGGGTAAAGCGGGGCCGACTCGGGCAGATAGCCGATCAGGCCCTTGACCGCTACAGGCTGCTCGTCGACGTCGTGATCCTTGATGCGGATCCGGCCCGATGTGGGCTTGAAATAGCCCGTCAGCATCCGCAGGGTCGTGGTTTTGCCGGCACCGTTGGGGCCCAGCAATCCCATGATTTCGCCCTTGGGGATTTCCAGGCTGATGCGGTCCACCGCGCAGAAATCATTGTAAAATTTCGTGAGGTCCTCGACCTGTATCATTCCGTTCTCCTCATCCCCCCGAGCATGCACCCGGGGTTCGGTAGGGGGGTTGTCGCTGAACGAATCCGACATTTTATGGTTTGGCGCCAAAAAGTCAAGACGATGCGCGGTCTTGAAATAAGCGGTGGCTTCGGTGGACGGCTATGGGCTGCGACGATCATTGGACAAGCAGCGTTCAGGCGGGCGGGGGGATGCCGGTAAAAGAACCGGCCAGGGCAGGCCACCGGCGATTTTCAGCCGGTTCAGCGGATCAATTTCATTTCCACGATGGTCTCCCACTCGCGCAGCAGGCGCTCGCGATTGGCCTTCACCCAGTCCTCGCCGTTCATTCGCACCAGATCGCCGATGCGGGTGCACAGGACGTCGAGCTCCGCCGGGGAACCTTCGACGGCTTTCCTGTCCAGGATTGCCAGTACCTTTTGCAAATGCATCGTGGTCGGCCTTGGCCATACGGACGCTGTCGGGCCGCCGTCACGCGGGGAGGGGTCTAAGGCCTGCAGCCGCTAAGGAGCGTCCCGGCGGTCGAGGGCCGATTGTATTTCGGCCAGTTTGGCGTTGGTCTCCTTGAGACTTTGATGAATCTGCTGCATAAGATGGAAAGCGCGGTCGTTTTTTTCGGCCAGCGTGGTCGGTGAACCGGTGCCGATGCCGATCTGGCGTGAAATATCGTCGAGACGGATGCCCAGGGTGACGATGAAGTAGAGCAGCAGGGCGAAGGCGTATTCGTCCCTGCGCCAGTGCAGAAAGAGGAAACCGAAGGTGATCAGAACGACAAAGACACCGCTGGTCACGGTGTAGGGGTGTTCCGCCAGAAATTTTTTCATTTCGCATTCCGTTCCGCAGTTGAGATAGGGTACGATATGCAAAATGGCACGAAATTGCAATCGTGGGCTGCTCCGCCGGGGTCGGCTTGACCCTGGACTGGCATGCGTTGCGGCGCGGCAGCGCCGGATTGGCAATTCCACGAAACGGTATTAGGTTTTTTTTCATTATCATGCATTTTAATTCCGGTTGTCATGATCGAGGCCAACCGTCGACCAAGTTTCATTTGAGATGACCACTGTGGTGACGGCCTGATTCGATCCGCCCTTAGCGGGTCGATCGAATACGGTCGGAATAGGTCCAGCCAGCAATCCGTTCCAGAGGCATTCCGGGAGATACGCGTGTGCCAAGACCAACCGTCGTTTTCAAAAAAATGACCGTGTTTGCCATGTTGGCCCTTCTGCTTTGCGGAGCCGGCGCGGCCGCCGCCGATGTCGATAATTGTTTGTTTGCGCGCCTGCTCGAGCGGTACGCAGGAGACGGTGGGGTGGACTCCAAAGGATTCAAGGCGGCGGAGACCGAGCTTGACTACTACCGCGATCTATTGGCCGCGGTCGACCTGGCGCAGCTGACCTCTGAGGATCGCTTGGCATTCTACGTCAGTGCCTATAACGCCTGGGCGATCAAGCTGATTCTGAATCACGATCCCGGCATCGAGTCGATCAGGGAGGCCGGATCCTTTTTTCGCCGCCCTTGGAAAAAGGGTTTCGTCCGGCTCGAGGCCCCAAAATGACCCTGGATGAAATCGAACACGACACCCTCAGGGCGCAATTCAAGGACTCGCGGATCCATTTCGCCGTCAATTGCGCCTCGAAGGGTTGTCCCCCCCTTTACGGCGTACCCTTTGAAGGCCGTATCCTCGAGGATCAACTGAACGACGTTACCCGGCGGTTCATCAACGACCCGGCCCGCGACCGCCTGGAAGACGGGTCCCTTTTGGTCAGTAAAACATTCGACTGGTATGGAGGGGACTTCAACGACGATCCGGCGAGCTTCTTCAAGCAGTATGCCGATGGCGACCCCAAGGGGCACCTGGAGCAGCAGGGCGACCGCTTGAATGTGGATTACCTCGACGACATCGACGACGAATGGTCGTTGAACGGGCGTTGGGGCGCGCCGGCGGTTTCCCCGCCCCGGGCAAAGGAGTTTGTATGAGCAGCTACGATTACGACATCGGCATCATCGGCGGCGGGGCCGCCGGGCTGACCGTGGCCTCGGGCGCCGCACAGCTGGGCGCCAAGACGCTCCTGGTGGAAAAAGAGCCGGCCCTGGGCGGCGACTGCCTGCATTACGGTTGTGTGCCCAGCAAGACCCTGATTCGGTCGGCACACGTCTATCACGACATGGGAAACGCAGAAGCCTACGGCCTGCCGGCGATCGATCGTCCTCCGGTGGATTTTGGCCGGGTGGCCGACCGCATCCGTGCCGTGGTGGACCATATCCAGGTGCACGACTCGGTGGAGCGTTTCTGCGGTCTGGGCGTGAAAGTCGTTTTCGGCGAGGCGCGCTTCACGGATGCACACGCCATCGAACTCGACGGCGGGACACTATCGGCCCGCACCTGGGTGATCGCCACCGGGTCCTCGCCCATGGTCCCCCCCATCGAGGGCTTGGCCCAGGTGGAATACCTCACGAACCGCGAGATTTTCTATATGGAGCGGTTGCCGGCGTCGATGATCGTTCTGGGGGGCGGCCCCATCGGGATCGAGATGGCCCAGGCTTTCAACCGCTTCGGCACAGCGGTCACGGTGATCGACATGGCACCGCAGATCCTGGGCAAGGAAGACAAAGACATGGCCGACGCGGTCATGGCGGCGCTCGCTGCCGAGGGCGTATCTTTTGAGCTCGACAGCGCGGTGGTCTCGGTGCACGAAACCGGTGGCAACAAGCGCGTGACGATCAAGGGGGCGGACGATCAGGAACGGATCCTGGAGGCCGAGGTTCTGCTCGTGGCCATCGGCCGCAGCCCCAATGTCGAAGGGCTGGGTCTGGATGGCATCGGGGTTGCCTACACCCGCGGCGGCATCGAGGTGGATGCGCGCCTGCGCACCAGTCAAAAGCACATCTACGCGGCCGGCGACATCAACGGCGGCTACCAATTCACCCACGCGGCCGGCTACGAGGGGGGCATCGTGGTCAGCAATGCCGTCTTCCGGCTGCCGCGCAAAGCGAACTACACCCACCTTCCCTGGTGCACCTACACGGACCCGGAACTGGCCAGCATCGGCATGAACGAGCGGACGGCCCAGGCGGCCGGCATCGA
>JASJCV010000031.1 GCA_030065275.1 Desulfobacterales bacterium
CCTGAAGGCTTCCACCCCGACAACCCGCCGCATTTGTGCGAGGGCCTCACCGTCCGGGCGCTCGACTTCGCCCTGGCGTTCGTGGATTCGTTCGTTCGTGACGGCACTTGATGAATTATCTCGACGGATTGGTGGATCAGGGACCGCTGGATTCCGGGCATGCCGGATATGCCGATACCCCCTTTATTTTCGGGGGCGGGGTCGATTCCGGAAGGTCATCCCGGATTTCGGCCGCCATGGTTTGCAAGGGTGGGGACGTCTCGAACCCCCTTCGGTCGATAGATGGCGCTGAAGAGGGGCAACCGCAAATCCGTTGCCTTCGGGGCGGCGGCGTTCACTCGTCCTCGAGGAAACACTCCATTACATCGTCCTTGCGGCGGGCCCGTTCGCGCCGACAAATCCACCCGACCACCGAGATGCAGGCATAGCCCTGGGCGGGTGTCTTGCGACGGTCGCTGTCGCAACGACGCCTTTCAATGTTTTCGTTTTTTTCTGAATCCAGCGACGGGTTGTCGTTCATTTGGGTCACCCTTCGGTCGGCGTGCGACCGGTTGAAATCAGGATTTGGAACGCTTCCGGTGAAACCCGTACATAAAGGTCGCGTTATCAGCGACCCTTCATGTCGGTGTCGGTGGTGGTTACAAGAGAAACGGTCAGATTTGTTTCGCGGTGAGCAAAAAAACCTTATATATTGATACTCTGCCTATCTGCGCGCGTTGTCAAATTGTTTTTTCGGTTGGCGGCCGTGATTCTCGACCAAGCCGCCGGACCGTTTCAATCAAAAGGGCCCATGATGGGGCCTCAACGGGCAGCAGGGTTTTCTTCGAGCTGGCGGGCCAGCTCGCGGGTGGTGGTGAGCGGGGTGGCGCTGGTGCGCGCCAGGAGCTGGTAGGCCACGGGAATGATGTACAGGGTTAGGCCGGTGGCCACGATGACCCCGAAGAGCACCACCACACCGATGACCAGGCGGGTTTCCGAGCCCGCGCCACCGAAGGTGATCAGCGGCAGGGCGCCCATGGCGGTGGTGATCGCGGTCATGAGGATGGGACGCAGGCGTTTGGCGGCGGCTTCCAGGATCGCATCATCGAAGGCCACCCCGGCATCGCGCCGCTGGTTGATGAACTCGACGATCAGGATGCCGTTTTTGGCAGCCAGCCCGATGAGCATGATCAGCCCGATCTGGCTGTAGATATTCAAGGTCTGGCCGGTCAGTTTGAGGCCCAGTAGCGCCCCGGCCACCGCCAGGGGCACGGTCAGCATGATCACCAGCGGGTGCACGAAGCTTTCGAACTGGGCCGCCAGCACCAGATAGACGACCACCAGGGCCAACAGGAAGACAAAAAGCAGGGAGCCGCTCGATTCCACATACTCCAGAGATTGCCCCTTGTAGTCGATGATCGCCTCCGGCGGCAGCTCGGTGCGCACCCGCTCCTCGAGGTCGGCCAGGGCCTCGCCCAGGCTGTAGCCGTCGGCCAGATTGGCCTCGATGGTGATGCTGCGAATGCGGTTGTAGCGGTTGCGGGAGGCCGAATCGGCGAATTCCTCGACGGTGACCAGATTGGACAGGGGGATTAGTTCGCCGGAACGCTGCGAGCGCACGTAAATGGCGCTCAAATCGGTGGGGCTGCGAAACATGTCGTCTTCACCCTCGACGATGACATCGTACTGCTCGCCGTCGTCGATGAAGGTGGTGACCTGCCGGGAGCCGAGCTTGCTTTCCAGCGACCGGCTGATATTCGCCACCGAAACGCCCAGATCGCCCGCCCGGTCGCGGTCGATCACGATATTGAGCTGGGGCTTGGTTTCCTTGTAGTCGTGATCCAGACCGACGAGCCCCTGGTTTTGCGCCGCACTGGCCATGAGCGTGTCGCGCCAGCGCACCAGATCGGCATAGGTCGCACCGCCGATCACGAACTGGACCGGTTTGCGGATGCCGCCGCCCAGGCCCTGGCGCATGACCGCGAAGGCGCGCACCCCGGTCAAATCGGCGATTTTGCCCTGCACGGCGCCCATCAGCTCCCAGGCCGAGCGACGGCCCGAATCCCAGTGGTTCAGCACCATGATCACGAAGCCGGTGTTGAAAACCTCGGTGCGCCCAAAGGCCCGGGGGGCCCTGATCAGCAGCCGCTGGAAATCACCGCTGTCCACAAAAGGCATCAGGCGCGCCTCGATTTCGTCCATGTACTCCCGCATGTATGCGAATGAGGCGCCTTCCGGCCCATTGACGATGACGAAAAAGGCACCGCGATCCTCTTTGGGGGCAAACTCGGAAGGGACGAGACGGTAGAGATAGACGTTGGCCCCCAGAACAACGGCCAGCAGGCCGGCGATCCAGAAGGGGTGCTTCAAGACACGCTTCAGGGATGCCCGGTAGATCTGCTGGAGTCGGTCGAAAACCTTTTCAATGGCGCGATCCAGCCGACCCCGCCGGATTTCTGAGCGCAGCAGTTTGGATGCGAGCATCGGCGACATGGAAAGGGCCACCAGGCTGGAAAAGGCCACGGCCACCGCCATGGTCAGCGCGAACTCGCTGAACAGGCGCCCGACATCCCCCTCCAGAAAGGCGATCGGCACGAAGACCGCGATCAGCGCGAGGGTCGTGGCGATGACGGCGAAACCCACCTGGCGCACGCCGCGATAGGCCGCCACCAGTGGGGTTTCGCCCATCTCGATGCGGCGGTAGATATTCTCCAGGACGACAATGGCATCGTCGACCACAAGGCCGATGGCCAGCACGAGTGCCAGCAGGGTCAGTAAGTTGATAGAAAAGCCGAAGGCCCAGAGCAGGATAAAGGTGGCGATCAGCGACACCGGCACGGTGACCGATGGCACGATGGTGGCGCGGACGCTCCCTAAAAAGAGATAGATCACCAGGGTCACCAGTCCGATGGCGATAAAGAGGGTTTGATAGACCTCCTGGATGGCGCTTTGGATGAAAACCGAGGTGTCGTAACTTTGGATCAGGCGCATGCCGGCCGGCAGGCTATCGTTGATCACCCGGGCCTGCTCCTTGGCGCGCTGGGAGACGGCCAGGGTGTTGGCCTTGGACTGCTTGATGATGCCGATGCCCACCATGGCTTTGCCGTTGCCTCGGAACAGGTTGCGGCTCTCCACCGGCCCGATCTCTACCCGCCCGACATCCCTGAGCCGCACCAGGTATCCGTCGTCGCCACGGCGCAGCACCAGCTGTTCGAAGTCCTGCACGGTTTTGTAGCCGCGTCGGACCCGCACGGTGAAATCGCGAGCGGTGGATTCGACGTTGCCGGCCGGCAATTCGACATTTTCACCCCGCAGGGTGTCCTCGACTTCGGTGACCGTCAGATTGCGGGCCGCCAGTCTGTCCGGATCCAGCCAGATTCGCATGGCGGTGTCGAGACCGCCGCCGATGCGCACGCGGGCAACCCCCTCCAGGGTCGAAAAGCGATCTTCGACATAGCGTCGGGCATAATCGGTCAGTTCCATGACGCTCATCCGGTCGCTGACCAGGTTGAGCCACATGATGACATCGGCGTCGGCATCCACTTTCTGGATTTCGGGCGGATCCGCCTCGTCGGGCAGGTCGTCGATGACGGCCGAAATGCGATCGCGGATATCGTTGGCCGCCCCGTCCACATCGCGATTGATCTTGAATTCCACGGTAATCTGCGAGCGGCCGTCGATGCTGGACGATGCGATGGTCTTGATGCCTTCGACCCCGGCGATGCTGTCCTCAATCAGCTCGGTGATGCGGGTTTCCACGACGTTGGCGGCCGCACCGGTGTAGTTGGTCTCAATCGAGACGACGGGCGGGTCGATGTCGGGGTATTCGCGCAAAGGCAAGCGCGTAAAGGCCACCAAACCAAAAACGACCAGTAGCAGGCTGATCACGGTGGCAAACACGGGGCGTTTGACGGAAAGGTCGGATAATCGCATTGGGGGCTTCTTGTTTTTGGTTGTCGATGCTTGGCCGGGACCAAGATCGCCATCAGCCGCGTTGCGGAGCAGGGTTATCGCTGCTTTTGATTTCAACCTGCTGACCGGGGCGTACGCGCGTCGTTCCACGGACGATAACGCGTTCTCCGGGCTGCAGGCCCTCGGAGACTTCCACCATCCCTGACTGCCGCTGACCGATAACGACCTCCTTGCGCTGAACGATGCGCTCCGCTTCGACGGTCAACACGTAATGGCGGCGCTGAACCGGAACGAGGGCCTCCTCGGGGATCATGAGGGCCTGGCGCTCACGATTCAGCAGCTCGACCGTCATCAGGAGGCCGGGCCTGAGGCGCATCTCGCGGTTGGGTATCACGGCCCGAATCAGGACGGAGCGGGTTTCCGGATCGATCCGCGTGCCGATGGTGTCGACCGTGCCTTCAAAACGCTCGTCACCCCAGCCGGCGCTGTAGGCGCGAATGGCCGAACCCGGCTGAAGAACGGCCAGATAGGTGGCCGGCACGTTGAAATCCAGTTTGATGCGGGAGAGGTCGTCGATGGTCGTGATCAGGTCACCGGGCTCCACCAGGGCGCCCACACTGACCTGGCGCAGCCCCAGCACGCCGTCGAAGGGCGCACGGATGCTGCGGTCGCTGATCCGGGCCTCGATTTCCCTGATCCGCTGACGGGTAATGTTACGCAGGGTCAGCCGCTCGTCGTAGTCGCGCTGGGGGATCACATCTTCTTTAAGCAGCGTTTTCAAGCGTTTGAGTTCGCGTTTGTGTTCGTCCAGTTGCTCCAGCGCCGCAGCGCGTTGGGCCTGCTCTTCTTTTTGCCGGAGCGTAATCAGAAGTGCGCCGGCTTGCACCCGCTGGCCGTCTTCGAAATGCACCGCGACGACCTTTTCCGTGACAGCGGCCGTGATGCGGGCCGATTCATTGGCCCGCGTGGTGCCCAGGGCCTCGATCCGGTCGAATATGGCTTGGGGCTCGACCTCGAAAACGGACACGGGTGTTGCCGCCCGGGGTGCCTCGGTCGCTGGCGGTGGGGGAGCCGAGAAAAGATGCGCCTTCAACAGCCACCCGCCCGGCAGTAAAATCGCCAGTACAACGATTGAGATGATGATTCTTTTTTTCATGGATTCGGTGTTGGACCTGTGCGGTTCAAATCCAATTTTGGGGTGATTGACCCCAGTCATACCAATTTGTGTTAAGTAGTAAGCGCTATTTCGTTAGAAGCAAGAAGCGTTGCGGGTGACAACGGGCAATCCGCTGGCGTCGTGATCGTTGGGGGGTATGTTGGTCAATGAGGCTTTCGATCGGCTCTGATCGATGATCCCGAGGCGGTGTCTGCGCACATCCCCATTGCATGGGGATGACCAGATACGCGATGGGCTCTTAAGCGGGTCGGCGCCCGGATGCCAGGCGTAATGATATCCGCTTTCGAATGGGTTGCCGTGAAGCGATCACGGCAATACAAACGGATGGCGGATTCTTTAGGGGGCCCGCAACGATGCATTTTGGGTATTTTGGAGTAACGGAGGGTTGGCATGCAAGCGACGTCGCCGACGTGTTGAAACTGATCGCCATCGGACTGCTTGCGGGCCTTTTCTTCAGCTCGACCTTCATACTGAACCGGTTGATGAGCCTTGAAGGCGGCCACTGGTTATGGTCCGCCGCCTTGCGCTACGGATACATGGTGCTCTTGTTGATGATCGGTCTGCCGCTTTTCCGGGGCGGCCCATCCCTGCGCGCGCTCCTCAGACTTTTCGGCCGGCACTGGAAATTCTGGACCCTGGCCGGAAGCATCGGCTTCGGGGGGTTTTATGCGCTGATCTGCTTCAGTGCGGATCATGCCCCGGGCTGGGTGGTGGCGACCACCTGGCAGTTGACCATCATCGCCTCGCTTTTCGTCCTGATGGGATTTGGCCGGTCGTTTCCCCGCCGGACGTGGATTTTTTCAGGCATCGTTTTCACGGGCATCCTCCTGGTGAACCTGGTCCATTTTAAAACCGGTAGTCTGCAGGGGCTGTTCAAAGGCGCCTTGCCGGTCGTTCTGGCGGCCTTCTGCTATCCCATCGGGAACCAGCTCGTCTGGGAGGCCCAGCGGGGGCGGCGGTTTCTGCCATATATCCGGGACGCCAGCCTGGACAACGCTTTTAACAAGGTGCTGCTGATGTCGCTGGGTTCACTGCCGTTCTGGGGCATCCTGATAGCGGCGGTGGCGCCCCCGCCACCTTCCGGTGGGCAGATGGTCAACACGGCCCTGGTCGCCCTGTTTTCCGGCGTCGCCGCCACGAGCCTTTTTCTGTATGCCCGCAGCCGGGCAAATCGTGCCAGCGAATTGGCGGCGGTGGACGCCACCCAGTCCAGCGAGGTGGTCTTCGCCATGATCGGCGAGGTGGCGATCCTGGGCGCCCCATGGCCGAGCAGTGTGGCCTTAACGGGCGTGGCGGTAGTGTTTGCGGGTCTGACCCTGTTTATCCGCTTCCAGGAGGGTGAAAACCAGTGACCGGCGATCCGAAGACTCAGACCAATCGGTTGGAGACCTTATAAACCATGGATATCGAAAAACGGATGGCGGAAAGTACGTATCTCCTCACCGAAGCCGCGGTCATCGAGGCACTGGGGCGCAGGACGGACGTCCGGCTGCACCCGGGTCTGCTGAACGCGCCGCTGATCTATGATCCGGTCGGTCGTGAATGCTTGATTCAATTGTACCAGGGGTTCATCGCCGTGGCCGAGGCCGCGGGTGTGCCCATCTTGCTGGCGACGCCCACCTGGCGGGCGAACCGCGACCGGCTGGCCGCCGCCGGAATGACCCATGATCTCAACGCGGATGCCGTGCGTTTTCTGCGTGAACTTCGGCGGGCGTGTTCCGGTCGACCGGACCGCATCGGTATCGGCGGACTGCTGGGATGCGCCAACGACGGATACCGGCCGAAGGAGGGGCTTTCACCCGAGGCAGCCGAATCCTTGCACGCCTGGCAGGCCGAACGGCTGGCCGCCGCCGGCGTCGATTTCCTCCTGGCGGCCACCCTGCCGGGCCTGCCCGAGGCCGTGGGCATGGCCCGGGCGCTGGCCGCGACCGGGGTGGCATACATCATCAGTTTCGTCATCGATCGCGGCGGCCGAATCCTGGACGGCACGCCGCTGGAAAAGGCCTTTGGGACGATCGACGGCAACGGAACGCGTCCCCCGCTGGGCTACATGATCAACTGCGCCCATCCTTCCTTCTTACAGGCATCCAGGGAGCCGGCCATGGTTATGCGGCGCCTGGTGGGCTACCAGGCCAACGCCTCCTCCCGCGATCACTCGGAACTGGACGGATCCGACCGGCGGCAGACCGACGACCTCGAGGACTGGGGGCGCGGCATGGTGGCTCTGAACCGGGCGTACGATGTTAAAATTCTGGGTGGCTGCTGCGGCACAGGCCTGGAACACCTGCGCATCATCACGCGGCACCTGTCCTGATGCCCCAGCAATTGGAAGCGGACGAAAAATGGCCGTTATGTATGCTGCAGGAGGACCGGCGCGCCGCGTTCACCCTGTGGGGGCGGGCTTGCGGCGGACATGGCAGACCCCGGTCAGGGTGGCGACCGCGTGGGGGAAATAGCGGCGTTTGAACCAGAAGGCCACGTTGACCAGGCCGATCAGCACCGGCACTTCCACCAGCGGGCCGATCACGGCGGCGAAAGCCTGGCCGGAATCGATACCGAACACGGCCACCGCCACCGCGATGGCCAGCTCGAAGTTGTTGGAGGCCGCTGTGAAACTCAGGGTCGTGGACTGCTCGTAGGTGGCCCCGGCCTTCATGGAGAGGAAAAAGGAAACCAGGAACATGACCACGAAATAAATCGTCAGGGGCATGGCGATGCGCAGCACGTCCAGGGGCAGTTGGACCACACGCTCCCCCTTGAGGGAAAACATCACGAGGATGGTAAACAGCAGCGCGATCAGGGTCAGCGGGCTGATGCGCGGAATCAGGACCTCCTCGTACCATTGCCGGCCCCGCAGCCTGAGGCCGATCACCCGGGTCAGGATGCCGCCGATAAAGGGAAGGCCCAGATAGATGAAGACGCTCTCGGCAATCTGGCCGATCGATATATCCACCACGGCCCCACCCAGACCCAGCCAGGCCGGCACCACGGTGATGAAGACATAAGCGTAGACCGAGAAGAACAGCACCTGGAAGACCGAATTGAAGGCCACCAGTCCGGCGCAGTACTCGCGGTCGCCTTCGGCCAGGTCGTTCCAGACGATGACCATGGCGATGCAGCGGGCCAGCCCGATCAGGATCAGGCCCACCATGTATTCGTTATGTCCCGAGAGGAAGGCGACGGCCAGGAGGAACATCAGCACCGGGCCGATCACCCAGTTCTGCACGAGCGAAAGCGCAAGCACCCGTACGTTGCGGAAGACATGCCCCAGTTGTTCGTATTTGACCTTGGCCAGGGGGGGATACATCATCAGGATCAGTCCGATCGCAATGGGAATGTTGGTGGTGCCCACCTGGAAGGCGTTGATTACATTTTTGATACCGGGAAAGGCGTAACCGCCCAGCACCCCGGCCAGCATGGCCAGAAAGATCCACAGCGTCAGGTAGCGATCCAGAAACGAAAGCCGCTTGATTTGGGTCATGATTCGATTCCTATCGATGATGGTTTCAAAAAAATTCGGATAACGGCGTTACGCTTCACCCTGCGTCATTGCGGCGTTTGTTGCGTACGCCTCAATCCTCGGGCCTAGCCAGCCGCATCTCGTACTATTTTCGAAACCGTCGGGCACATGATTTCTTGATTTTATTGGATTGCTCTGGATGGTCTTTCAGGATGCTCCTGAAACGCAAATCCAAAAACTTCAACACCTTGGTGTTGACTCAAGCCCACACCGCATTGAACAGGTAGCCCACCACCAGGATGCCGGCGGCCACCACGGCGATGAAAACGGCGATCAGTCGCGGTTTGAGCACCTTGCGCAGAATCACCATCTCGGGCAGCGACAGCGCGATCACCGACATCATGAAGGCCAGGGTCGATCCCAGGGCCGCCCCCTTGCCCAGCAGGGCCTCCACCACCGGTATGACGCCGGCGGCGTTGGAATACATGGGCACCCCCAGGACCACCGCCAGCGGCACCGACCACCAGCTTCCGCTGCCCATGATCCGGGCCATGAAGGCTTCGGGCACGAACCCGTGAATCAAGGCTCCCAAAGCGATGCCGATCAGGATGTATTTCCAGACGCGGCCGATGATCTCGACCACCGCGTTCCAGCCGTAGTGGATGCGCTCCTTCCAGGTCATCTTCTCGGCTACGGCCTCGCCGCCCACGGCGTTCATCCGGGTGACCCAGTCTTCGATGTGGCCCTCCAGCTTCAGTTGCCCGATGGTCCAGCCGGCGGCCACAGCGATGCACAAACCGGTGGCGGCATAGAGCGCCGCCACCTTGAAGCCCACCAGGCCGTATAGCAGCCCCAGCGCAATCTCGTTCACCATGGGGGCGGCGATCAGGAAGGAAAAGGTCACGCCCAGGGGCACTCCGGCGGTGACGAAGCCGATGAACAGCGGAACGGCCGAGCAGGAGCAGAAGGGCGTCACCACGCCCAGCAGGGCCGCCATCACGTTGCCGGCCAGCAGGCTTTTGCCGGCCAGCAGCGAGCGGGTGCGTTCGGGTGAAAAATAGCTTCGGATCACGCCCACGCCGAAAACCACCAACACCAGGAGCATCATGACCTTGGGGGTGTCGTAGAGGAAAAAGGCCAGCGCTTCGCCCCAGTGGCTGCCAGGGTTCAGGGGCAGGACGCGATAGGTCACGAAGTCGGCCGCGGGTTTGAGGTGGGTATAGACCAGCCACCACAAACCGAGGGCCAGCGGCGCCATAGCGATGACGGCCCACAGCGGCAGGCCGCCCAAGCGGCTCGAGCTGACGCGGGCTTCGCAGCCGCAATGGATATCTTGAATCGGTTTCATTTTCCCGCGCCCCGCTTAGCTGCCGGCACCCAGCCAGGCGGCGATCTCGTCCCGCTCCGGAATCTTGCCGACGCACATGACCTTTCCGTCCACCACCACCGCCGGCGTGCTCATCACGCCGAATCCGGCAATTTCCATCATATCGGTCACTTTCTCAATTTGGGCCTGTGTGCCGGTTGCGGATACGACCGCGGCCACACGCGCGGCCGCCTGATCGCATTTTTTGCATCCGGGACCCAGAATTTTGATTTCCATCATGCCATCTCTCCTGTCCAAATATCCTTGTCAGCGATTTATATTGCCAACTCGCGATTTATCCTTCTCGTCCCCAACCCGTCCGCAAAGTTCTTGGCGGTCGACGAACGGCAGGCGCCCCACGGCCGCGCGAATGTCAGGATCGTCCTCGAGCCAGTGGCGCATGTTGCCCAGCAGGGAAGCCGCGTATGGACTCGCGGCCCCGCTCGCTAGCGTGTAGTTGACCCACAACCCGTCCTTTGAGCTTTCGACCAGGCCCGTTTCCTCGAGAATCCGCAAATGCTTGGAAACGGTGGGTTGGGCCAGTCCCAGAAGGCTCTGGAGTTCGCAGACGCACATGGTCCGGTGTTGGAGCAGCTTGATGATTTTGACCCGGCTGGGGTCGGACAAGGCTTTCATGACGCGGGTGAAAGGCTGCATAGTATATTCCTTTTTGGCGATATATAGGCCAAGCCCATCGCGCTGTCAACCCTTAATGAATATTGCTTGCGGCCCGCCTCGCGGGGACGCGACACCGGAAACGACCGCAGGTGGCAAGTAACGGGAAGGCGCAGCGGCACCGCTAAAGAAACGGACGCCCAAAACCGATAACCTGTTGAGAATGAAGCACTGCGCCCCTCGTGGGCCCTGCCGGCATCAACCCGGCGGGTAACGGTGCCGCGCACAAAGGACGGTTTGGAAACCAACCGATGAAACCGATTACGGCCCAGTCGTTGCTCTACATGCTGCCACCGACCCTTTCCCTGCTGGCCGGGCTGTTCCTGGCGTTCTGGGCCCTCCTGAAAGGCCGCGACCGCGCCGAGGCCCGGCTGTTCGCCCTGGTCTGCCTGTGGATGTCGCTGCTCTGTCCGGCCTTTATCAGCCATCACCTGATGACCGACAAGGCGGCCATTCTAACGCTTGAACGGCTGATCCACTTTTTCTATGTCTATATCCCCTTTGTTTTCCTGCTGTTTTTTCACCGGGTCATGGGCATTCGCCGCCCCCGCCTGGGCCTGACGAGCCTGGCCGTCAGCTTCATCTTTTCCCTGACCACTTTTTCGGAGGCCTATATCAGCGGCCTCAACACCTACAGCTGGGGCTACATCGCCAGGGGCGGACCGGCTTTTCAGGTGTTCGGCCTCTACAGTCTGATGCTGGTCGGCTACTGCGTCCAACAGCTTTTCCAGCGGCTGCGCCACGAGCGCAACCCGGTCAAGATTCTCAAATTCAAATATCTGCTGCTCTCGTTCGGGTTGAGCGGCCTGTTGACCTTTCTGAACATCCCGGCCATGAACGGCATCGATTTCTATCCGCTGGGCAACCTCACGTTCATCCCGCTGTCGGTCATGGCCTACGGCCTGCTGCGCCACCGCTTGCTGGACATGCGCCGCATGCTGCGCAACACGCTACTCTGGCTGGGGGTGTCCTCGCTGGTTCTGCTGCCCAATCTGGCCCTTTTTCTGTGGCTGCGCCAACAGCTGGCACATTGGTCGCCTCTGGGCCATTTTCTGTTCATTCTGGTGTGGTTCAGTTTCAACCTGCTCTATTTTTTCGTTATCCAGCCGCGGATCAACCAGGCGTTCAACCGGCACCGTACCGATCTGGTCAAGGCCCGGGTCGGCTTTCTTGAGGAAGTCGCCCTGCTCAAAAACCTGAATGACCTCTCGGCCGCGCTGGCCCATGCGCTTGTCAGCCATATCGGGTTTCCGCGGGCGGACGTGTATGTGCTTGTCGAAGACCGCCAGGGTGTCTATCGGCGCGCCGATGGCGAAATCGTCACGCTGCAGAGCGCGCTGGAGCGTTTTGTGGTGCGGCACGGCCGCCTGATCGAGCGCTTTCGTCTCCCGGCCGGCTCCGAACACCAGGCGCTGTTGGCCTTGTTCGAAGACACCCGGAGCGCCTACCTGGTTCCCATGATCCAGGAACACCGTCTCCTGGCCGTGATCATGCTCCCCGAGAAAACCGACCGCCTGCCGCTGAACAACGACGAATCGCGCTTCATTCGCGAAGTCATGGCCGCGGGCGCCATCGCCCTGTTCAATTCGATGCTCTACCAGAGCGTAAGCGATTTGCGCGACCGGCTGCAGACGCGCAAGGTCATCCTGACCCAGGAAATCCGGGACCGCGAAAAGGCCCAGCGGTCACTGTCCGTCCGGGAACGCCAGTATCGCCTGCTGGCCGAAAACGTGATGGATGTCATCTGGATCATCAATGCGGACGAGATGCAATTCACCTACATCAGCCCTTCAATTGAACGGCTGACCGGCTATACACCCCGGGAGGCGCTGAACATGCCGCTCGCGCGCCTCCTGACCCCCGCCTCCCTGGAGCAGGCCCGGGCCCAGGTTCGCCCCCAGGTTCTTTCCGCCGGCTCGCACGGCCAAAGGCCGGGCGAAGGCACCACCTGGCTGCTCAACAGCGAGATCGAACTCGTGTGCAAGGACGGCTCGACGGTCTGGACCGAAGTCAGTGCCGGACCGCTGCGTGAAAAGGACATCGCCTATACCGCCATCCTGGGCGTTTGCCGCGACGTGACCGAGCGCCGCCGCAACCAGGCCCTTCGACAGGCCAAGATGGCCGCGGACAAGGCCAACCAGGCCAAGAGCGAGTTTCTGGCCAACATGAGCCACGAGCTGCGCACACCGCTCAACCACATCATCGGATTCACCGAGCTGGTGGCTGACCAGCACTTCGGACCGCTGAACGAAACCCAGGCCGACTACCTTCACGACGTCCTGCACAGCAGCCAGCACCTGCTCGAACTGATCAATGACATTCTCGATCTCTCGAAGGTGGAGGCCGGCAAAATGGCCGTCGATCCAAGCGATTTCCAGCTGTTGGAAGTCCTCGAGGGCAGCCTGACGATGGTCAAGGAAAAAAGCCTCAAGCATGGCATTCAGCTGAACCTGGAAACCCGCAAAGCCCCGGAATTCATCCACGCGGACAAGCGCAAATTCAAACAGATTCTCTACAACCTGCTCTCCAACGCAGTCAAATTCACGCCCGACGGCGGCAGGGTGTCGCTGACGGCGGCGAAAATCCCCGCCGACAACGGCGACGGTCCGCGCATTGAAATCAGCGTCAAGGACTCCGGCATCGGCATCGCGTCAGGGGATCTGGACCGCATTTTCAACACTTTCGAGCAGGTGGAGAGTTCGGCCGCCCGGCAATTCGACGGCACCGGCCTGGGGCTGGCCCTCTCGCGACGGCTCGTCGAGATGCACGATGGGCGGATCTGGGCCGAGAGCGAAGGCCCGAACCGTGGGAGCCGCTTTGTGTTCACCCTGCCATCCTGATAGGGACGGCGGCGATCGGGGCACGGTTTAACCGCCCCATCATGGCGGCATTGATCCCCGCGTCGGGCATTCCGATAATTAGCAGCCACAACCCTGTCGGCTGGCAACGTTTTCCGCTCGCGAAGGGACTTGCCTCCCCTGATCTACAGCCAGCGCCTGACGGCGCCTGGAATAACCATCCACGATGGACTCGCCTGGCTCAAGATACCTGGAAATAAACCGATATAAAGGGAAGGAGCGTCCACAACAGTAGTGGCATCAGGCGCTTGGCGTATTCGTTCCCCCCTCGCCGGCCAACGCCTCGATGTCGCCGAAAAAATATCAAAGGAAGACGGCGGATGAATCGAATCGACTGGATCAAGATTTTGAGTGCCATGCTGATCGTGACGACAGTGTTGACCACGAGTGCCGGGGCCGACTCCCTGGGCCAGGACACGATCTCCATCGGAAGGGCCACCGACAAGGTGACCAAGGAGCACGCGCGCCTGCATCCCATCGTAACGTTCCTGGCCAAACGCCTGGAAAAGGACGGCGTCAAAAGGGGACGGGTGGTCTTCGAAGGCGAGAATAACAACCAGGGCGTCATCCGTCTGCTCAGAAGCGGCGGGCTGGACCTCATCCTGGAAAGCCCATACTCCGCCGCCATATACCAGCAACAGGCCGGTGCCGTTCCGATCCTGCTGGTAAAACGCGAAGGGCTTGTCGAATACCGCTCTTACATCTTCGTGCGCTCGGACAAGCCCTTCCATACCCCGGCCGACCTCAAGGGGCGTATTCTGGCGTTTGAAGACCCAACCTCGACGTCTTCATATCGATGGCCGCACCAAAACCTTGTGGAGATGGGCCATCATCTGATCCCAACCCCGGCCGGCGAAATGATTCCTGACGACAGTATTGGCTACGTATTCGCCGGTTCCGAGCTCAATATCTCGAGTTGGGTTTTTTTCGGTAAAGTGGCGGCCGGATGCCTGAGCTCGGCCGACTGGGTCGACCCGGAAGAAAACCCGGAAAACTTTCGCCAGGCCTTTCGCATCATTCACAAGACCGAACCGATTCCGCGGATGTTCGTCATGGTGCGCAGCGAAATGGCGCCGCGGCTGGTCGGGCGCATCCAGCAGGAAATGCTGCGTATGCATGAATCGCCCGAGGGGCGCGACGCACTGAAAACATATAAGATCAACCGCTTCGTCGATTTGACGCTCGAAGCCAGGACCATTTTGGCCGCGATTGCATCGCGATAGTATGGCATTCACCGATCATGACGGTCCGACCCCACCATATCCGCGTATCCCACAAAACCAAGCTGCTGCTGATGGTGACGGTGACGATTATCTCCGTGATCGGGGTCTACACAATGCTCGTCGCCGATCTCCAACGTCGGTCCCTTGAGCGCTTCCATGGGCTGATCCGCGATCAGGCGTCAAGCTCGCTCAAAGATGAATGGCACCGCAAGACCCGGGCCATGGCCCAGACGGTAGCCGACCTTCTGGTACAGCCGGTTTACACGCTGAACATTTTCGAAACCAACAACATTGTCAAATCCATTCAGCGGCAGGAGGTGGTGCTCTACATCCTCGCTGTCGACCGCGACGGGCGGGTGATTGGGGACGGTGATTGGAACAGTCAGCGCCTGGGGCAGACCCTGGAAAACTTCTCCCGGGGCATCCGGAAAATTAAACATGCCTGGAAACGCCGGGAAGACAAGGTGATACTGGAAATCAACGCCCCCATCCTTCTGGGACAGCAATTCCTGGGAACCGTCGTGATTGGATTTCCGACTCACGAAATCGACACCGACACACGCAAGCTGGACCGGGGCCTGGATGCGCTGTTACAGGATTCGCTGCGAGAAATCCTTGCCAAGATGATGGTATATGGGGTGGCGATTCTCCTGACCGGTTCCCTGGCGGCCTGGCTGGTGGCCCGCAGCATGACACGCCCGCTTCTGAAGCTCGCGGAGGAGACCCGCAAAATTGGCCGCGGGGACTTCGACGTCAAACTCCGGGTGGAAAGCAAGGACGAGTTGGGGGCGCTGAACCGTTCGCTCATCTTGATGTCCCAGGAGCTTCGCCAGCGAGAGGAGTCTCTGAAAACGGCCCAACTCGACCTGGAGCGGAAAAAAGAGGCCGCCGAAGCCGCCAACAAGGCCAAGAGTGAATTCCTGGCCACCATGAGCCACGAACTGCGCACGCCGCTGAACCACATCATCGGCTTCACCGAGCTGGTGGCCGACCGGCACTTCGGACCGCTGAACGAGACCCAGGCCGACTACCTTCAAGACGTCCTGCAAAGCAGCCAGCACCTGCTGGAGCTGATTAACGACGTCCTGGATCTCTCCAAGGTGGAGGCCGGCAAGATGATGATTGTCCCCACGGATCTGGTGCTCGAAGAAGTGCTGCAGGGCAGCCTGACCATGGTCCGGGAAAAGAGCCTTAGGCGCGGCATTCGACTGGATCTGGACTTGAGTGGGGCCCCGTCCGGAATCCGCGCGGACCAGCGCAAATTCAAACAGATTCTCTACAACCTGCTCGCCAACGCGGTCAAATTCACGCCGGACGGCGGCAGGGTTTCGCTGGCGGCGGCTATGATTCCCGACAACAACGGCGCTTCCCCCCTGCTGGAGGTCAGTGTACAGGATACCGGCATCGGTATGGCTCCGGAGGATCTCGAACGGGTCTTTAAAACCTTCGAACAGGTGGAGAGCTCGGCCGCCCGGCAGTTCGACGGTACGGGTCTGGGACTGGCGCTATCGCGCAGCCTGGTCGAACTGCACGGCGGCCGGATCTGGGCCGAAAGCGAAGGCCCGAACCGTGGGAGCCGCTTTGCCTTTACTCTGCCGGTCGATGCCGACCAAGGGCAACATCAAATGACAGGGACCTGAGAACGATGGAACACACCGTACTGGTCATTGAAGACGACCCTTTGAACATGAAACTCATGCGCGGCCTGCTCGGGCTTGGCGGCTACCGCATGCTCGAGGCCGACAAGGCCGAAACCGGTCTGCAAATGGCCGCCGACCACCGACCGGATCTCATATTGATGGATGTCCATCTTCCGGGGCTGGACGGACTGTCGGCCACCCGCCGGCTGAAGGCCGACCCGGAACTGGCGGCCATACCCGTCATCGCGCTGACGGGGCTTGCCATGGAGGGCGATCGCGAAAAGGCGCTGGAGGCCGGATGCATGGACCACATCACCAAGCCCATAAACACCCGCAGCTTTCTTGAAGGCCTGGGATCGTTCCTGGCGCCAGGCCTCGGACAGGCCTTTACCGAGACGCCGACCCAGGGGGTCGCCCGGCGGCAATACAGTCGCATCCTCGTCGTGGACGACGACCCCATGAACGTCAAGCTGGTGGAGGGCATCCTCAAGAAAGATGGCTATGAGAGCATCAAAGCCTTCGGCGGGGAAGAAGCCCTGGCCAAGGTGCGGAGCGAACGGCCCGACCTGATTCTGCTGGACGTCATGATGCCCGGCATGGACGGCTACGAAGTCACCCGACGACTCAAGGCCGACTCGGCCACGGCCGCAATCCCCATTATCATGATCACGGCCCTGAACGGCACCGAGGACAAGGTGTGCGGACTCGAATGCGGCGCGGACGAGTTTTTAACCAAACCGGTCAATGCGGCCGAGCTTCTGGCCCGGACCAAATCCATGCTGCGCCTCAAGCAGTACCAGGACCAACTCATGCTGCGCACCCGCTCCGAAACCGCTTTCGGCGAGGGCCACGGCCCACTGGCGGCCGCGCCCGACAGGCCGCGCCGACAGCACGTCCTGCTGGTGGAGGACAACGACAAGGACCTGCGGCTGCTCAGCGGCCAGATCGAAGATCACGGCTACGACGTCAGCGTGGCCCACGACGGCGAGGAGGCCCTGCAGAGAATCCTGGCCGGCGGCGTCGACCTGGTCCTCCTGGACATTTTTTTGCCCGGGATGGACGGATTTGAAGTCTGCCAGCGTCTGAAGGAAAGTGCCGAGACCCGCGATATCCAGGTGGCGCTGATCACCTGCCTGAAGGACCTCGAGGGAAAAATCAAGGGGATGAAGCTCGGGGCTGACGACTACCTGGTCAAGCCCGTGGACGGTCGCGAATTGAGTGTCCGCGTCAAAGCCCTGCTGGCCAAGAAATCCTACCTCGACCAACTGCATGCTCACTATGAGCAGGCCCTGTCCTCAGCCATCAGCGACGGCCTGACCAAACTCTACAACCAAACCTACTTCAAAAAATACCTCGACCTGGAGCTCAAACGCAGCCTGCGGCAGAACTACCCCACAAGCCTGCTCATGCTCGACCTGGACGATTTCAAAAGCGTCAACGACCGCTTCGGCCATCCGGCCGGGGACATGGTCCTTCAGGAAACCGCACGTCTGATCCGGGAGGCGATCCGTGAAGTCGACCTGGCCGCCCGCTACGGCGGGGAAGAGTTCGCAGTGGTGCTGCCCTATTCGGACGCGAAAGGTGCGCGCGTGGTGGCGCGGCGCATCCTGATCGCGCTGCGCAAGCTTAACCTGGAAAATGCATCGGGCGCCCCCATAGGAACGATCACCGCAAGTATCGGCATTGCCGCCTGTCCCGATGATGCCCAGGATGCGCGAACCCTGATCCAGCAAGCCGACGCCATGCTCTATCAAGCCAAGCAGAGCGGCAAAAACCGGATCGAAATGCTCCCCGACTGATTCGAATCCGCAAAGCCGATCCTGGATTTAGACGCGGTGCCAGCCGCTCTATCCTGTTGTTTTCAGCAGGTTATACCTGCCATATAGCCATCTTTATGCCTGTATTGCAATCCCGCCACACAGCCGCAATTTTTAATTCATTAAATAATTTATAATTTACCTTACTGTGTAGCCGATATGTGGATGATCATCTGGTCGCATATGGGGCTTTTAGGACAAACCTGGTTATATATTCGGGATCTAATTCCCTGGTGCGCATCCAGGCGTGAATATTCTTTGTCATTCAGGGTTAACCGGTTGACTACCGAGCACGGGAAACGGACGGCCTTTGAAGTCGGGATGGTTCAATGAAACCCTGTCGCACGGATGGCGACATCGAAAACGATGCGAAATGCAAAAAAGGTCAGACCGATAATCGTTGGAAACACTTCAAGTGCGATATTAAGGCAAGCTACCGATGTGATCCAGGATTCTGTGCGACCAGCCAACTGACGTTTCAACCGACACGAAACCGGTCAAAGCCTGTTCAGGCGCTGTTTTTTGCGGGGCAATCATCGATTGCGCCGAGCTGAAAGCCCCATTTCACTCACTTAATCGCGCTTTCCCTACAACTCGATCACCTCGCAGTGAAAAGGAGAAAAATATGCGGACATTGAATAACTTGAGGCGCCTGCTCGTCAACTATATCGTGCTTCTGGGCATTATGTCAGCCATGGTCGTGATCGTGGACTTCTCGGATCGTCAGGTGCAGCATGCGGTCGAAAACCTCGAGACAAAGAACCGCCAACTTGGCGAAGGTGCGCCCTGATCCAATTGCCCTTGCGTGCTTCCCGCCCACAGATTGGATCAAAGTCAGACACTGCCTCTCAGGATTCCCTCCCGGCTGATCATGCCCCGGAACTTACCGTCGGCATCGACCACCGGAAGCCGTTTGAGGCGCTTTTCCACCATCAAGGCAATGGCCTCCTCGAATGGGGTGTGCTCGCCCACCATCACCAGACCGGTTTGCATCACGTCGGCCGCGGTCTTCGTCTGAAGGGTCTTGCGCAATTCGGCGCGGCAAACATCGCCTGATCGTTTCGTCAACCGGCAGGACAGATATTCCCAGAAGCCTTGCCCCCGCCCGCCAAATGCGGCCAGCAGGTCGCGGTCGGAAATCATCCCCATCAATATCCCGTTGGCATCGACCACCGCCACCCGCTGGATGTCATCCGTATCGATAATGCGGATGACTTCTTCGGCCGGGGCGTCGGGCGCCACGGTCTGGGTGTCGCGCCGCATGATGTCGGCCACAAAACGCAGGTTTTCCACGGCCACGTCGCGCCGCTGAATCGACTCCCAGCGGGGCGTTTCGCGGGCGATCGTCATGAATACATCGCGCCGCGACAGCATGCCGGCCAGCAGGCCGTCCGCGTTCACCACCGGCAGGCGCTTGATGCGGCCTCGGATCATAAGGTCAACGCCTTCGGTTACCGTGCGGTCTTCCTCGATGGTGACGGCCGGCCGGGACATCACGTCGGCAGCCGTCTTGGCCGCCAGTGCCGCCTGGGCCTGATCACGGCGCCGGCTTTCCGAGGCCGCCAGCAGCCCCAGCCGCAGCGGCATCTTGCCGCGGTAGATCAGATCCCCCTGGGTGATGATGCCCAGGGGCCGTCCGGCGCGGTCCACCACCGGCAGCCCGGAGAATGCGGCCGGCAGCAGAATGCGCAGCACCTCAGCGGCCGTGGCGTCGGCCGCCACGTGCTGCGGATCGGGCGTCATGATGTCGCGCACCTTGATCTGGCGCGGGATGAGATGTTTGCGCGTACGGTAGCTGTGGACCGTCATCTCCCGCACGGACACGATGCCCTCGGTCACCATGGCTTCGATGTCCGGCAATACACGGGCCGTTTCCGCGGACGGCAGAATGATCTCGACCTTGACGGGTAAATTGTAGGAGATCGTCAGAATATTGCGCGAGGCCAACTCGCCGGATTCGTAACAGCCGGCCAGGCCGCGCGTCACGAGGCAGCGGGCCGCGATCCCGAGCCCCTTGACGTGGGCCACCAGGGCTTCGTAAAGGGGCTTGCCGCGGTGGCGAAGCTCCTCGGACGCGTAGACTTCGATCACGCGATAATTCAGGGTCATGGCGCACCTCCCTTGAAAACGATCTGCACCAGCCACATGCCGGCCAGCACCAGTGCGACACCGCCGAGGTTGTTGGCCACGAAGGTCAGGGCCGCGGTTGCAAAGCCTCCGCCGCGCAGCGACTCCACCACCTCCAGGGCGTAAGTCGAAAAGGTGGTGAGCGCCCCCAGAAAACCGGTCATGAAAAACAGCCGCGTGGCGGGCGTCATCAGGGGAAGCCGGTCGATCAGGGCAAAGCTCGCGCCGATAAGAAAACAGCCGATCATGTTGGCGATGAACGTGCCCCAGCTCAGTCCGGGACCAAAGAGCCGTACCGCACCGAGTGATATCAGGTAGCGCCCCACCGCCCCCAGGCTGCCGCCGACCATCACCAGAAGGATTTTAACGAGAAATCCGGACATATCGATCCATGCGTCCCTTGATCGCCAGGGCCGAACGCTTGGTGAGACGGGCGCGATGTCATCTGCACGGGTGCCCTGAAAACGGTGCCGGCGTCTGGCGGTATCTTGCGGGTTATATACCCATATTTCGTATACCTAAATCAAATTACGATTTATTACAAAATTCTGAATGTGCAGAGCCTCGATGCATGGCGGCGAGGCCCGCCGCCAATATAACCCAGAAGGATGGATATCCGCTCCGTTCAGGATTTGCTCGGTCAGAGGAGGATCAGGACCGACCCAATCGATACACTTTGCCGAACCTTTGTGGTCAAGCGTTTTAGCTGGATGCACAGCCTGGATTAGCATCCGGACCGTATACCTGGTTGGCGATCAACTTTGGAATTGTGTTAATAAATTTTTATGATAATCTGTTCCCTACATAAACGACCCAAGCCGGCCGCCCCGCAGCACCGCTCCAGCGGATTCACCCGTTCGTTCGTCATCGGGTTTTAGTTGTTATAAACGCTATCAGGCCAGTTTCAGCGGCCTATTGTGCCGATTAACAAACCATCCTTAAGGATGCATCATTTTGTCAAAAACAGAGGAAGGGTAGCCCTATGGCCACGTTGATTTGCAGGTTGGCTTTGTCGATGGTGATCTGTTTGGCCTTTGTGTCTTGTGCCTTCACCACCCAAACCGCCGTGCTCGACGCCGAGATCGAGATGCCCGAAAGCAATGAGGGCGGCGGAAGCACCGTACACGTAAAAGTCGTTGATGAGCGCCCCGACAAGGGCTTGGGGCACCGAGGGACCGCCTATGGCAAAGGGGCCCCCATAACAACCGAACAAGACATGGAAACCTTGATCCTGGAAGAACTGTTAACCGGGCTGGCTAAAAAGGGCTTCACTCCGATGCGGTGCGGTGCGGACAATGAGCCCAACCTCAAAGTCGAAATCAGGTTGTTTAAATACTCGACCTCGACCGGCTTCTGGACAGGCGGGATCCATACCAAAGCCGCCTTCAAGGTATTCGCGGACGCGCATGGAAACACCTATGAAAAGATGTATCGGGTCGACAACGAAGACCGGGTGGTCGTCGTTCCAACGGCCGAGACCAATCAGGAATATCTCAACAAACTCCTGACGGACGTTTTATTGCAATTATTCGCGGACCGGGAATTGATGTCGACATTGGCCAAATAGCGATGGCCAGGCGGGATGCGAGACGGTTCGGCGCGACAAACGGCGTACGTCCCGCATCAAGCATGTGACGGCCATGAAACCGGACCCTTTTTCCTGTGCCATATTTCGATCGACCTTATGGACAACGTCAGGGAAGGCCAGAGATGAAAAAGCCTGATTTCCCTTTAGGATCGATCTTCATCGGTTTTTCAATATTCAGGACGCGCAGCACCCGGTGAAAAGGCCAATCGAAAGCGTTATCGCGCTTACAGCCCGTTCAACACGTTCTGACCAAAGGAGGAACTCGGTATGGCCCCTGTTGACATGAAATCCTGCCCGCATTGTTCAAAGCAAATTCCGGCCGCCGACCTTTATTGCGCGTTCTGCGGGGAAGAAATTAAAGCCCTTAGCCCCGAAGAACAAAAGAAAATTAAAAAAGCCGCGAATTGGATTTTGGCCCTCTCGATTCTATTCATCGTCTTCGGAACCATCGTCGGTTTCGTTCACAACAAAGCGGCCGAAAAAGCCAAGCAGAATCTCACGCAGTTTGAAGATTCGGCCGTCCTTGATGAACCCATCAATGGAAAACAATATACAGTCGGAGAACTCAAGACGGAAATCGATCAAGAGGTTTTATGGTTGTTTCTTACCAACTATTTTTTGGCGGCCGTCATGTTCGGCTTGTATTTGTGGGCCCGTAAGGCGCCTTTCCCGGCCATGCTGACCGCGCTTTGCGTCTATTTAGCCGTCATTGTTTTGAACGCCATCGTCGATCCGCTGAGCATTGCTCAAGGTGTTGTCATCAAAGTCATTTTTATCGCCGCACTGATCGCCGGGATCAAGTCATCGTTGGCGACGCGCAAAATTGCCCGCGCCTCTTAACGGTTTCACCTGGGAACGCATGATGACGATCTCCGCTGAGCCCTTGATGGTGACGCCGAACACGTTGGAAAGCGATTGCCCCGGATGCGGGTCAAAAGTCTTGACCCATGCTTCCTACTGCGGTCATTGCGGCGACGCGATTTGCCTTTTTGATCCGGGGCCGGCCCCACATACCCGGCCCCGGAAGACGGCCGATGAGCCCGTTTGGCCCTGGGTGTCTTCGGTTTTAAAGCTATGGGGCTTTCTGCTGCTCGTTATCGGCATTTATGGCCTGATCGGCGGGCACTTCAAAATCACGACCCCTTTTTTCGATCTCGCCGCCCAGCTCGTCTCCGCAATGGCTATCATTGCGGCCTGCCTCAGCTCCAGAGATCAGTTAAGATCCTTGTTTACGAACTGGCAGTATTTTCGCCTTCGCTCCGTATTCGAGTTATGCGGTGTCCTCTTGGCCATGTATGTCTTTATGTCCCTGTATATCCGTATAACTTCGATGGCCGGAATCGAGACGGTGGCGCTTCTTGCAGACTACCAAACCCATAATTGGCCCCTGTGGGCCATTTTCGTCAGTATTTCCCTCCTCCCGGGCATCTTTGAAGAACTTGCCTTTCGGGGGTACATCCAGCATCGGCTGGAGAATATCGGAACGGTCAAAGAGGCCCTCGTTATTCAGGCGGCCATGTTTTCGGTCCTGCACTTGTTGCCGACCTCATTTATAAGTCACTTTTTCCTGGGATTGGCCTTAGGCCTGGTCAGGATTCGAAGTCGCAGCATCTACCCTTGCATCCTGTTGCATACGACATGGAACACGATCGTGATATTGGAGGAATACTACGCGATCGCATTGTTTTTTTGATGCGGCCAAGCAGGACTTGCGCCCAGCCCCTGAATCGGCGGCGAACTCAAATGCAACGTGCGCCTATCCGCCGTTAATGATGTGCCACAGCCCGTTTGACGTGTACCGCTATGTTTCCGACAATGCGCTCCCGGGCACCCGAAACCACCCACAAGAATGCGTTCAGCCGGCCAAAGGGCCAATACAACCATTCCAGGCGACGCAATCAAAATCGTATCCCTCCGCCGGCCTTTTACTTTGCGCCCCATTTTTTTGTCGGCGGTCGCCGCCGCGGCCCATCG
>JASJCV010000032.1 GCA_030065275.1 Desulfobacterales bacterium
GGGATATGAAAGTGAATCTCCCGCCGCGAACCGATGTAGACCGTGAATCCGCGTCGGGCGGCAATACAGCTCAGCAGAAGCTTGGGGTCCAGCTCCCGCACTTGATTCTCGACGGGTATGATCAGGGGCGTCTTGGGCATGCACGCGAGCCTTTGAGTTAAACCACCCGCCAACCGGATATCGCCATCGGTTGCGCGGCCGTGGGTCCTGTGATGCATGTTGTCATGCCGATCGCTTGGCGGCGTTCGAGCCCGCCGGGTAAACCTTGAAAATGACATCGGATAACGGCTCGACTGCAAGCCGCAAATCATCCTGAAGCAAATCCTGAAACCTTTTGAGCTTGCGCATCACCGCTTCCATGGCAATACCGGGATAGCGATGGCGTTGAAATTCCGGGCGGTTGTGCGAGCCCGGCAATTTGGGCTGAATCCATCGGGCCAGGCAGAGGGCACCGGCAATGACGCGCCTTTGTACCGCCGCCATTGTCAATGGTGGGGGGGCGGTTTGCATGGCGGCACGGATATGCTCGAGTTGTTCCACGATTTGTTCGCACGCCAGCGGACCGTCTTGACCGGCCAGATACCGGTCGATCAAGGCTTTGCGCGCGTCACCGTCGGCCGAACCGACCGCTCCATTTAAAATTTGGGCCAGCTTTGACTGCAGTTCCTCGAAACTGAAACACTGGTAGCTGATCTGATTGGGCAATCGATAGAAGCCGTTGTCATAGGTTTCATCGATGGACGCCCGGTACGAAATGGCCGGTACGCCCAGCACATAGGCTTCGACACCGGTCGTGCATCCGTTGTGGATCAGGGCTTGAGCGGCCATCAGCCAGGGCACGACGTTGCCTGCATTGGTCACTTCCACCCGCCGGCAATCAGCCGCTAATTTCCGGTACGCGTCGTGTTTTTCCGTAGGGTGTGGGCGGATCACGACCGTATGTTCGGGAAACGCCCTTTCAAGTTCGGGAATCAGTCGCTTGAAATCTTCGAATACGGCGGTTTTGTGATCCCGTAGCCCTTCGGCATAAGCCAGGTTCATCCCGCGGGCGGCGCGTCCGAATTTAGGGGGTTCGCCAGGTTTCTGCACCGATTGAAACAGGTTGAGATCATCCCCGAAAGCGTTGATATGGTTGAAATTGGTATTGACAAGAATGAATTTTCCATAGCGCGTGGCGATCTCCTGGGCATCCTCCTGGTAAAAATTGCGCAATTCCGGACGCAGCAGATCGCCCCGCGGATTCCCGGTGGGATGGATCGGCGTTTCGGGCGGCAGTTCGGGGTACTGCCGCCACAAGTCCACATTCGCGTGCCCCCAGGCAAACAGGTGCGAAACGAAACGAATGGCCCTCGGATGCAAACGGCGCGAGAAATAGGTCTCGGGCGGCAGATGCACCAGGGCTTCCTCGTCCCAGGTAACGATTTCGTGGCCAAGCCGGTGAGCGATCTGGAAAAACAGCAGACTGCGAACGGTCATGCTTTTGGATAGATAGATTCCCCTTGGAAAGGCATCAATTCCCATTTCCATTTCACGGCGCGATCCCAGCACCGATGTAAATCCCCGGCGTGCCGCGACACAGGCCAGCAGCAGCTTGGGGTCAAGCTCCCGCACCTGGTTTTCAACCGGAATCAATAGCAGACCGTTCGTTTTCATATGGTTGCTTCGTTCTCCAACCCTTCGCGTCTCCGCGGGTACCCCGGATAACACCCCGCATTGAAAAGCACGGCGGGGATGGTATTAACCTGGATATTTCACGCCCCTGAGGTGTTCAAAAGCGAGGCATTATGGGTGACACCGTAGTCATTCGACTGCGATCCCTTGATAACAAGGCCCATGGACACCTCAGGCAGCGCCCGCAGGGTGAAATTATTATTACGATTTGCGGTACAACATCCGGGTGTCAATGGTGCCACGGTGGCTATTGCCAATCTTAGGCTCAAAGCCTCGATATTGTATTCATTTATTGACCTGTAGAAAAAAAATCATGAAATATACGGGCTAATCGCTTGTGCGTCCCATGCCGGCCAGAATGCGGTCGGCCAGGCTTTGGCCATCCAACCGGTGAAATCGCAGCGCCTCGGGTGGTGTTCCACAGGCGGGAATCTCATCGATGCCGAATTTTTCCAGCCGGCGGCCGGCGATCGATCCTGAATCGGCCAGGGCATTGAGCACGTTGTCACCGAGACCGCCATAGGTGGCGTGGTTGTCGAGGGTGAACAGATATCCGCAATCGGCAATGGTTGTTTTGAGCCAATCGTGGTCGACCGTGTTGAGCCAGGGCAGATTCACCACCTTCAACGACAAACCCTTGGTTTTCAGGATATCGGCGGCGGTCAGAGCTTCGTTGAGCATCACCGGCCCGTAGGCAAACATAACCGCATCACGGCCGTCGTGCAGTATCGTCCCCTGCCCGGGTTTGAACCGATAATCATCCGGCAGCGTGATCGTTCGCGGCGATGGGGATATAATCAGGCGCAGCATGCAGCTGTGGTCGGCTTCATTCACACACCATCGCAGGGCTTCCCGCGTTTCGACCGCATTGCAGGGTTCCAGGATGGTCATCTTCGGCAAGGCGCCGAAAAGAGATATGTCCCGCAAGCTCTGATGGGATTTGCCCGGTCCGGCGGGTATGAGACCGGCATAATGGCAGACGTAGATGATCTTGGTTTTTTCAGTGGTGTTGGTGTAGATTTGCTCATTGGCCCGCGAAGCGAGGAACACACCAAACGAATTGACGACAGGCAGCAACCCCTGAAGCGCCAGACCGCCGGCTGCCGAGACCATGTCCTGTTCGGCAATCCCGGATTCGATAAAGCGCTCCGGGAAGGTGGTCTCGAATGGTCGCAGGCCGCAATCGGCCGATAGGTCGGCATCCAGAACGATGACATCTTCTCTTTCCTTGCCGACTTCGACAAGGGCCTCGCCAAAGGCGGTCACGACTTTTTCGGCCGTGTCTTTCAGACGCTCACGATTTTTCGCCTTTGTATCGATGACCTCCGAGCGGAGCTCTTTCAGCCCCAAACTAGACAGCCTGACGTTGATCCGTTCAATCAACTCCGCATAGCCGGCCACGAAATCATCATCGCCCGGAGCGCCTGAGTGCCAGCGATAGATACCATCGCCGTTTTTGACGGCCACCGGGCCTTCCATGAAGGAGATGCCCTTGCCCTTGACGGTGTCGGCAATCAACACCTTGGGCTTGTCCGATATGGTCTTAAATCGCTCGAAGACGCCGGCCATGGCCTCGAAGTCATGACCATCGCAGCGTTCCACGTACCATCCGAAAGCCTGGAACTTGCTTTGCAGGTCGCCCAAACTGACGATCTCGTCCAGCATTTTGTCGGACTGAAACTTGTTGCCGTCCACGATGACGCTGACGTTATTGATCTGCTGGTGGGCGGTGGACTGCAGCGACTCCCAAATCTGCCCCTCCTGAAGCTCCCCGTCACCAGTCATGACGAAGACACGACCGTCATGGCCTTTGAACGCCTTGGCCCAGGCCATTCCCTTGGCTTTGGATATCCCCATGCCGAGCGATCCGGTATTGGCCTCCATACCGGGCACATTGAGATCCGGATGGCCGTGGGTCCCGCCCAGTCTCCTCAGGTTGATGAAGCGTTCCCGGGGAATAATGCCCAGCGCGTATAAGACCGCATAGTGCCCGGGCACGTCGTGACCTTTGGATGAGAAGTAGATATCACGATCGGGATGATCGATTCCTGCTTGCGCCAGGTTCATTTCGTCAAAATAAAGCTGGGTGACGATGTCAAGTGAACTCAGACTAGAGCCCAGATGACCGGAGCCGGCCCGTTTGACCGTCGCCAGGGCATTGGCGCGGCACATGTCGGCCAGCAACTGCAGGCGGTCGGCCCGCGCCAGGGGTTTCTGGTTTATGCGTTGGAACTCTTCTGCCGGTATCAACCGGATTTCGTAAGTGTCCATGTTGTTCAGCCTGCCTCCATTTCGTAGGGCGATTGATTGATATCGGGAAGATGGGCATCCTTGTTCATTACGAGGTTTTCCGCCAGCTGCCAGTCGTAGGGGCTGTTGACATCGAAGCCCTCATAGTCTTCGGTGAGAAAGGGCATGACCACGTGGCCGGCAATCGTGCGCCCCTCGAAGACGACACGCGTCCAGGCCATTTCCAGACTCGCATTCTGAACGTAAACCTCCGGCAGCGACGGGTACTGACTGCTGTGCCAGGGCTGCTCCGGCGGCCCTAGCGGCAACAGCGGCGTCATCCGCTGCCCCTGGACGACCCACATCTTGCCGGGGTGCTGGCTGCATTTCTCGACCGCGCGCAGGGAGTCCACGCCCGTCTGGCCTGAAAACGCTTCCCAGGCCCGGCGGATGGTCCGGGGCAGACGGAATGGGCTCGTCGGTCTCAAAATGCTGAAGCCGTCATAGCGGCGTCCGGTTTCCGCCAGGCGCTCCAAAGTATCCGCCACCCAATCGATGTCCGGCGATGTATCGCCGGCAATCACGTCCGGACGCATGAAAGGGATCTCCGCCCCGTAGTAGCGGGCGATATTCGCATAGTGCTCGCTGTCGGTGGAAACAATTACATCGGCGAAGATCCCGCTTTGAAGGGCCGCCGCAATACTGTAGCCCATCAAGGGGTGCCCGGCCAGCGGACGGATGTTTTTATCGACCACGCGCTTCGATCCTGACCGGGCCGGTATCAGGGCCACGATGCTGAGAGTCTCTCCCGTGTTCGATCGATCGAGTGATTTCGTCGCCATCATCGGTAATTTCACCATTAACAAAGATTGCGGCGGCAGGCATGTCCCGCAATCAAACCCGTTAAGGTCCAAATCTCTCCGCTGCGCGAATGCTGAATCACGATTCCCCGCGGCGGTGCCTGCCGGACCCTGTGGCCGCAAGCTTAAATCAAATCAGGCTCGACGCAAATGTAGATGTCTTTGAGGTTCGAATAGATATCGAGTGCTTCCGTGCCCGGCTCCCGGGAACCATTACCGGATTGCTTCACACCACCGAAGGGCATGTGGGGTTCGCTGCCGTAGGTACCGGCATTGGCCACCGCGACCCCCGCCTGCACCTTCTGGGTGAATTCCATCACGCGGTGAATATTGCGCGAGTGAATGCACGCCGTCAAACCGTAAGGCGAGTCATTGGCCATGCGCAGGGCTTCCTGGAAATCCTTGACCCGGTAGAGGCAGGTGATGGGGCCGAAGACTTCCCGGGTGGAGATACCGGCCCGGGGATCGGCGTTTTCGATCAGGGTCGGGGCCATGTAAAAACCGTCGGCGTGTTCCGGATCCGTCATCCGCGATCCGCCGACCAGGATTTGCGCACCCTCCTGGCGCGCCGTCTCAACGGCGGCCACCATGTTGATGAGCTGGGTTTCGTTGATCACGGGTCCGAGATCGTCCATATCCGTCGGGCCGACTTTCAACTGCTGGGTCTTCTCGAGGAGCATGTCGCGGAATTGATCGTACACAGCGTCGAAAATGATGATCCGGCTGCCGGCGGCGCAGCGCTGCCCCGCGTTGCTGAAGGCCGAGAGCAGCACCCACTTCGCCGCATTTTCCAGATCGGCATCGTCGCAGACGACAAGCGGGTTCTTGCCGCCCAGTTCCAACGACACCTTGGCCAGCCGCCGACCGGCGGTTTCGGCGATCATACGCCCCACCTCGGTCGATCCGGTGAAACTGACCACGGCGATATCGGGATGCGCCACGAGCGGTGCGCCGGCCTC
This sequence comes from Desulfobacterales bacterium, assembly GCA_030065275.1. Lineage (GTDB taxonomy): Bacteria > Desulfobacterota > Desulfobacteria > Desulfobacterales > UBA5852 > JABZFP01. Next base: position 5,720 of record JASJCV010000032.1, read on the forward strand.
TTCCCCCATTCCCTGGATGATGTTGAGCACGCCCGGCGGAAGCCCGGCGTCCCTGGCCAACTGCCCGAAAAACCAGGCCGTTGCCGGCGTGTCTTCAGCCGCCTTTAGCACCGCCGTGTTGCCGCAGATCAGGGCGGGGAAAACCTTCCAGGCCACATTGGCAATCGGCGTGTTGGCAGCGATGATCAAACCGGCCACGCCCAATGGATGCCGAACCGTCATGGCATATTTATCGGGCACCGCACTGGTGGTGGTGCGGCCGTACAATCGTCGCCCCTCACCGGCCATGAATTCCGCCTGGGCGATGGCGCCGCCGGTTTCACCCAGCGCTGCCGATGGCGCCATACCGGTCTCGGCCGCCACGATGGCTGCCATGGTCTCGGCGTTGGCGCGCATGCGCTGGGCGATGGCCATCAGAATATCGCCCCGCTGCACCGGTGTCATCCCCGACCAGGCGGGAAAGGCCTTTCGGGCGGAGGCCACGGCTTTTTCCACATCCGATTTCCTGGAGCCCACCGCCTGGCAGAGCAGTTTGCCGGTGGCCGGCGACAGGTTGTTGAAAAGCGCCCCGTCCGAAGCCCCTTTTTCGGCCCCATCGATCCAGTTTAAAACAATTTCAGGAAATAGTTTCGTATTCATCATTCCTTCCTATCGCCCCCCCTTACCAGGCCGTAAATCCACCATCCACAACCAGTTCGGTGCCCGTCACATAGGAGGATGCTTCCGATGCCAGAAAAAGCAGCGGGCCGTGAAGATCCTCAGCCGTGGCCATTCGCCCCATGGGAACCCGGGCGCAAAACTTGTCTTTGAAATGATCGTCCTGTCCGCCGAGCACGCCGCCGGGTGAAAGCGTATTGACCCGCACACCGTAAGGCGCCCACAAGGTGGCCAGATAGCGGGTTAAGTTGACGACCGCCGCCTTGGAAGCCCCGTAGGCTGGCGGTTTCAGGAAGGGTGGGTCGCTCTGAATATGATCGTAAAAGCGACTGTCGGGGGCGACACTGGCATACAGCGAACCGATATTGATGATCGATCCTCGTCCGGCCTTCACCATGGTCCGCCCAAACACCTGCGAAACGAGAAAAAGGCCCAGGGTATTGACTTCGAATACCTTGCGGTTGAGCTCCAGCGGGATATCTTCGAGGTAATATCCCCCCCCGGGTTGACCGGGGGGCTGGTCGATACCCGCATTGTTCACCAGAATCGCAGGCGTGCCGAAGACTTCCAGGCACAGATCGCAGGCCCGCTCAAGATCCCCCCGGATGCGGACATCCGCGGCGGCGATATGCAAACGCTCGGCACCGTATCGCTTTTGCAGTGCGGTAAAAGCCTCGCCGGGCGTTTGATCCGGATGATCCAGGCCCATGACGCGTGCTCCGGCATCGAGCAGCGCGGCGATCCAAACCGGGCCGAGTTTACCGAGCGCCCCGGTAACGACGGCAGCCGCACCATTCAGGCTGAAGGGTCCTTCGCTCAAGATGCTTCTCCGGCCGAAGCCTTTTGGGCACCATTCAGCACCTCGAACGTAATGTCGTCATCCACGGCGATCGACTTCACCGTGGTGCGCCCGAGAACCTTGTCGATCTCGTAAGGCGGCAGACCGTCGCCGGGGCATTTGATCGCCAGGTCTTCCATCTGGATGGCGTGGCCTTCCGGCAAATCGCGGGAGGCAACAATCTTCTTGCCCATCTTGATCATCGGATTGACTTCACTTCCGTAAACCCGTTTGACCCCGTCTCCAATGGCGACCTTGACCCGTTCCAGATCCCGAACCATTTTGCGGAAACCGATCGGTTCGAGTGAAAAGGCATGGTCCGTTCCCTTCCAGGTGTGGTTGAGGGTAAAATGTTTTTCGACCACTCGGGCGCCCAGCATATAGGCGGCTAAAGCCATGGCGATCCCGTTGTCATGGGAGGACAATCCCACGACGCAGTTGGGGAACCTTTCGCGGAAAGTCGTAATGACGCTCAGATTGAGCTCTTCAAAAGCGGCGGGATAGCCGGCCGTGCATTGCAGAATACACAACTGGGCGTTTATCGGCATGATGGCATCGTGGGCCCGGCGCACGTCTTCCATGGTGCCGCCGCCCGTGCTGAGAATCATGGGCTTTTGAAACTGAGCGATGTGGGTCAACAAGGGGATGTTCTTCAAATCGCCGGAGGCAATCTTGAAGGCCGGCATGTCCATCTTGGCCAGGAAATCGGCACTTGAAAAGTCGAAGGCGGTTGCAAACAAGGTTAGCCCCAGCTCCTGCGCGTAAGCCTTGAGTTCGGTATACTCGGGCCATTCGAATTCCAGGAATTCGCGGTGCTCACCATAAGTCTGGCCGTAGCTGTTCGGATTCTCGTAGGGTTTGGCGTAGGCCGCCGCTGTGTACAGCTTGCGATTGTCACGCTTTTGGAGTTTGACGGCATTGGCGCCGCTTTCCTTGGCGACCTTGAACATCTCCTTGGCCGTGTCCATGTTACCCTGGTGATTGTGACCGATTTCAGCGATGACATAACAACTGCTGCTGTCATCGATCGTCGTGTTCTCTATGGTGAGTTTTCGCATATTTTTCTCCCTTGTTGAAATTCGGCGGCAAGACCTCTCTGGCCTTGGTCCGCGGCCTTAATCATCGAAATATTTTGGTTGGCCATCCGGCCTTGGGCCCCGGCGAATCCCCGATGGGGCGCCGCCCGTGGATCCACGCTGCGCGCTAGCCGTTGGCAAGTTGCACGGCCCGGCTGCCGGCTGCCCCTTGTGAAGACGCCTCCACCCCCCCCTCGCGCGCATGGGACTTGAGCAGGATGGCGGCGCCCGCTTCTAGCCGGTAGGCGATTTCCGCCGCTTCCAGCATGGCGCTCTGGTGCGAGATGGCGAGAATCGTTACCTGTCCCGTCAACCCGAGCAGAGTGTCGCAGATGGCGGATTCCGTCTCCGGATCGAGTGCCGTGGTGGCTTCGTCCAGGATCAGCAGTTCCGGCCGATTGACCAGGGCCCGGGCGATCGCGATCCGCTGGCGCTGGCCACCGGAAATCTTCCCGCCGCGTTCTCCAACGACCGTGTGGATGCCCTTGGGCAGTTCGCGCACGAAGTGTAGCGCGCCGGCAGCCGCGAGGGCCTCTTCGACGTCTTTTTCGGAAATGTGCTCATCCCCCAACGTGACGTTGACGAAAATCGTATCGTGAAGCAGTATTGTCTCCTGGGGCACATAGCCGATCTTGCGACGCCAGCGGTTCATTGCGATTTCGGACAGCGGTTGATCGTCGATATAGACTTCGCCCTGCAGCGGACGGAGCAGGCCGATCACTAGGTCCACGATCGTTGTCTTGCCGGCCCCGGAAGGCCCGACAATGGCGATAAAGCGCCCCTTGGGCAGTTCGATGTTCAGGTTCTGGAAAACCGGCTTGGTGTCATACCCGAAGTCGATCCCTTCAAGGCGGATGCCGTTTTCGAAATCCGGCGCAAGGCGTCCCTGCGTTTCTTCCCGGGCCCGTTCGGCTTCCTGCATTTTCTTCTTCAACGACCAGTAGGCGGCCTCATTGCCTACCATCGTCTGGTACTCGATCTGGATTTTATGAATATTCTTCAGAATTCTGCGGATTAGATAGACCGCGGCCACCACGATGGCCAGCGACATTTTAAGATAAACCAGAGCCACATATAAAATGACGGCCGTAAACGCCATCATGACTGGTTCTTGCAAATTGGACAACGCCGCTTTGTATGAAACCTGCTTGCGCTGCAGGCGGTTCAGATTGTCGGTTTGACTTTCTAGGATCTTGCGGGTCGAGCCTTCCCGCCCCATGGCCTTGAGGGACTTGATCGATGCCAAACCGTCGATCACCTGAGCACTGAACAGTTGTTTGATTTTGGTCTGCTTCTTGCCAGTGCGGCGTGTTTTGCGAACAAATCGCCTTAGAAGCAAAATAATCCCTACCCCAAGGCTCATTGCCATGAGGGTCGCTTTCCAGGACACGAACAAAGCGACGATCGTGTAGACGAAAACCTCAATGGCATAGCTGACCACCCGGGCGCTGGAGCTGAAAGCCGTGGCGGTGCCCTTGCTCTCGGCCTTTAGGCCGTTGGCCAGCTTGCCGGTCGGCTGCCGCAGAAAATATTCCCAGCGTGATCGGAAAAGCAGATCCAGAAATTTATAGCGCAAGTCGGTAAAAATTCGGGCGGCCGTGTAGCCCACTTGTCGCTGCGCGAAGAGTACGAGCGCGCATTTCAGGGCGATGCATCCAACAAAAATCAGCAGCAGAAGGGCGATCATCTGATTGACGCCGATCGAAGCCACCAAGTCCTGTAACAGCATTTTCAGCCAGGCTTCAAGGCCGGAGCCTCCCGGCTCCGTTATAGCGGTGCCGCTCTGCGCCGGACCCAAGATCAAAGCCAGCAGCGGAATAAACAACGAAATACCAAAGCCCTCCGATACACTGGCGAAGAGAAGCGCCCCGATCATCAGGCCGATGCGGGCGGGGTATTGCCGCAGAAATATAAGGAAAACCTTCATAATTAATATGGATCACAGCCGTCTTGCGTACACGGCAGCACGATTCAAGCCCCAAGAGACGGATGGCATCCTACACCACGTCGGCAAAGGCGTCCATTATGCGATCCACCTGCTCAGGTCGGTGATCCGCGCTCATGCTACATCGGAGTAAAGCACCGCCGTCGGGCGTGGCCGGTGGCAGTACGAGATTGACATAAATGCCCTGTTCGAGAAGACGACACCATTTTTGGATGGCCTCCTCCTTGCTCGCTAAGCGAACAGCAACAATGGGGCTGGATTCGGGCCCAACCCGCAATCCGAGGCTCTTGAAATGCCGATACAACCGATTGGCGTTTTCCCATAGACGATGGCGCAGTTCGGGTTGGGAACGCAGGATGGACAGTGCCTTGCGCGTGGAGGCGATAATTGAAGGGGAAGGCGATGCCGTAAATATGTACGGCCGATTGGCATATCGAATCGTATCAAGTTCCTTGTGTTTACTGGCACAGTAGCCACCAATAGCGCCCAGGCTCTTGCTGAAGGTACCGACGATGAAGTCCACATCCTGTTCGACGCCGGTTTCTTCGGCGAGACCACGCCCGTTGGCTCCCAAAACCCCAAGCGAGTGGGCTTCATCGACAAGAAGATAAGCGCCGTAACGCTTTTTCACCGCAGCAATTTCAGCCAGCGGCGCACGGTCACCCAACATGCTGTAAAGACCCTCGACGATAATCAGCGTATTGGCCGCACGCTCCTTCAGGCGCTTCAAACGTTTTTCCAGGTCAACCGGATCATTGTGTCGAAAACGAATGATATCCGCCGTGCTGAGTTTACAGCCATCGTAAATGCTGGCGTGGCAGTCTGCGTCGATCATGATGGTGTCGCCGGAGCCGGCCAGGGTCGAAATCATTCCTAAATTGGCGACATAACCGGTCGAAAAAACGATCACGCTGGTGCAGTCAAAAAAATCCGAGAGGTCATTTTCCAACGCCACATGGTCGGCATAGGTACCATTTGCCACACGCGAGCCGGTCGTTCCGGTTCCTTCGGTCTGAAGCGCCTGGCAGGCGGCTTCAACGCAGTCGGCATTGAGCGTCAGCCCGAGATAATTATTGGTACCGGCCAGGATCATCGGGCGTCCATTAACAATGGCCTCCGTGGGTGATATGAGTTTCTCCATCACCACGTTAACCGATTTGAGCCCGCATTCGGCCAAAGCCTGTCGTGTCGCTGCCAAAGCTTCAAATTTCGCGAAGAGGGTCATCTTCAGTTCTTCCCGGTCAGGCGTTCGAGTTGGAGCGCCAAATCTTTGATGGTTCTTACATCCGCCAGCACATTGAGGGGAATCGATATGTCGAAATAATCCTCGACGTCCTCAATCAGGTTCATGACTTTGAGTGAATCGAACTCCAAGTCGGAAATGAGATCGGTATTTTCATCGATTGCCAGATCGTGTGATACGATCTCCTTTATGGATTCAATCACCTGGTCAACAATTTGATCATATGTCGGCATGCCGCGTCCCTCTGGTCGGTCTATTCCGTTTATCCGGGATAACCCCCAGGAAAACAAAGGTTTTTCTTATTCCGTCGGTCAAACCAGTAGTCGGTTGCCACCCGATTTGGGTTGTAATCGTCGCGTTGTCGCAGGTCCAGTCCGGATGTTCAATTTCCCGGACCTTACCGGGGCTCAGCATCGGCGCGTAGCCGAAGACCCTGGCGGCCAGCATATTGACGACAGCCGCCGATCGAATGGCCGCGCGGGGAAGTCTGAAAGTGTGAACCGTTCTATCGGTCACCCCAGCCACAGCATGAGCGACATCATCCCATCGGTACCCCCCCGGATGTCCATCATGCAACTCGAAAATGAAACGATGCCAGTCGTCCTGCGCAAGCAAGGTTACAATTGCCGCGACCAGATCATCGATATAGAGCATCGAAATCCTGGCTTGCCGTGGCGACGCCTGTGGCGCGACCCCTTTGCCCATCAGTTTGAACAACGGTGTGATCTCACGATCGCCAGGTCCGTAGACCGCCGGCGGCCGCAGCGCCACCCAGTTCAATTGATGGCCGTCCGCTCTAAGCAATTCCTCGGCTTTGCGTTTGCTGGCTGCGTAATAGGACAGTTGAGGCTCACGCGCCGCCAGGGATGACAACAATAAAAAGCGTGGCGAGGGGTGCGTTTGCATTGCTGCACGCACCATTCGCGCCACGCCTTCTGTGTTTACTCGCTCGAAATGCCGCCGTTCCGACCCGCGCACGGCGCCCGCGCAGTGAATAATCGTTTCGCTTCCTTCGACCAGCCGCTCCAGACTGCCGGGGTCATCGAGTTGTCCCGGGACCCAGTGAATGTTCGGGCCCTGGATCGGCAAGGATGCACGTGATTGGCGATACAACGCACGCACGACGAATCCATCGGCACCCAACCGCTTTACCAAGGCACTGCCAATAAAGCCGGTGGCCCCCGTCAGGGCGATTACTCTGGACATGGTGGTCTTTTAGAAAACCCGTCCTCTATCGATGCCCCACCGCTGCGCTAAGGATTCGGTGCCGGTAGTTGTAGGCCGCGATATCGATGGCCGGCGATTCGGTTTCGCCCTTCGCGACGCGTTGGAGGAAATCGCGTTTGGCACCGGAACGGGAAAGCTTGCCGGAGGTCGTGCGCGGCAACGTGTTGCGCGGCACAAGCTCAATAAAACAGTCAATGCCAAGTTCGCTGCAGACCGCCCCTTGCAGTTCTTCCGACAGCGCGCTTCGTCTCGCCGGGTCAGCGATGCGGCACTCGATGACCAGAACCGCCTTGTCTTCACCGTCATCACCGCTGACCGAGAAGGCCGAGGCGTCACCGGTGCGAACCTCGGGTTGGCTCTCGGCAAGGTACTCGAGATCCTGCGGCCAGATATTGCGGCCATTAATAATGATGAGATCTTTTTGCCGCCCCGTAATGATCACGCTCTCATCGGCGATGTAGGCCAGATCGCCCGTATTCAGCCACCCATCCGGCGAGAGCACCTCCCCTGACAGATCGGGTTCGCCGAAATAGCCGGACATCACGCTCGGACCTTTGACATATAGGGTTCCCACATGGCGATCGGGCAAGGTATTACCCTTTTCGTCGCGCACTTCAACCGAATGTTCGGGCAGGGCAAATCCACACTTGACGAATTCTTTGGCATTCGCGGCACGATGGGTCGGTTTCAAAGCCGGGAAAGCCCTTTGGGTCACGGCCAGGGTCTCGGCCTCGATCTCATCGACCTGAATACCCTGCCCCAGCGGTGAGAAACTGACGGCCAGGGAACACTCCGCCATACCATAACACGCCAGGAAGGCTCCCGGATTGAAACCGCTGGGCGCCAGCATCTCTGAAAAGGCCAAGAGGGGCTGGGCCCGGATGGTCTCGGCCCCGACGCCGGCAACCCGCCAGGAACTCAGGTCGTAATTGCTCAGGTCTTTTTCCCGCAGTCGCTGCATGCACAGTTCGAACCCAAAAGGCGGGCTAAACGAAATCGTGGCTCTGTTTTTAGTGATCAACGACAGCCACAGCCGCGGTCGCATGGCAAAATCGCGTGTCCGCAGATAGTCCACCGAAACCTGGGCGGCCATGGGCGAGAGCACCAGTCCCACCAGTCCCATGTCGTGATAATACGGCAGCCATGAGATCGCCCGGTCGCCCGGCCTGATTTTGACTCCGTTGCGCACGATGTTCCCCAGATTGTTCATCACCGTTCGATTGGTGATCATGACACCGCGCGGAAACCTTGTGCTTCCGGAAGTATATTGGAGATAGGCCAACTCATCCGCACCGGAAGGCACCAATTCGTCTCGGCCCGCCGGGAGGGATCGGAGCGAATCCGCCGATCCGATGTAGGACAGCGGAAGTTCTTCCGCCGCCTCCCGCAGAAAAGATAAATAGGCCTCCGGCGCAATGGCTACCGAAGCGCGGCAACTCATCAACAGGCGCTTTAGCTGGGCCACGTAAGTGGCGTGCCCGCCCAGCCGCAGCGAGGCCGGCAAAGGAACGGGGACCATTCCCGCGTACTGGCAGGCGTAGAACATCTGCAGAAATCCGGGATCGGTATCAGCCACCAGCGCCACACGCGAACCGCGCTCGATCTTCAGCCCTAGTAAACGCTTGGCGATCGCAATGGCATCTTCTCTGAGCTGCGCGTAGGGTAGTACAAAATCGAGCTGCCCTTTGCCGTTGTAGAAGTTATACCCTGTCTCTCCTCGGGCAGCGTAATCCAGGGCTTCGGTTAAAGTTGAAAAATCGCCGTATCTCAGCTGTAACCCGTTTTTAGTAGGTGTCGGCTCCAACATTAATCAACTTTTCCTTTTCGTTTTCTTGGCTAGAATCGTTTTCCGGTGCCGGTCGCCCGAGTACTATTGAAGTCGTATCGGGCGCGACGCGTGATTCTTCGCTTGCACCGCAGCGATACTGCAAGATTAACAGTCATCATTTTTATCGAAAATTGTTTGTATTGTCAAATACAAGCGCTCATCTAACATCGGCATTGCGGTGTAAACCTTTAACCGCTCACCGTCGTAACGGCAAAAATTGGGGCACTTGGTAAACCAAATCTTTGGTAAATGCAAGGGTTTATTAAAAAAAGTTAAATTTTGCTTGAAAATCCACTTAACCTATGAAAAAGTTTGCGGTTATTTGTTATCCACGGCTTGTTTTCGATGGGGATTGGCTGATTGGAAGAATCTATCAGGCAAGGGAGCAACGATGGCGGAGATAGTGATTAAGACGGTCGAAGATCGGGCCATGCAAAGATGTTTTATCGAAATGCCCGGCGCTATCTATCGCGATGACCCCGCCTGGGTCCCCCCTCTTCTTTTTGAACGCAAGCAATTTCTATCCCCTCACAATCCCTACTTCGAGCATGCACGCCACAAGGCCTGGGTGGCCTTTCGCAACGGCGACCCCGTCGGCCGCATCAGTGCCCAGATTGACGATCTACACCTGGAGCGCTACCGGGACGACACGGGCTTCTACGGCATGCTCGAGGCCGAAGACGATCCCGCGTTATTCGAAGCCCTGTTCGGAGCAGTCGAATCCTGGCTGCGTGAACATGGTATGCGCCGGATCCGTGGTCCCTTCAACCTCTCCATCAATCACGAGTGCGGCATGCTGGTGGACGGTTACCAAACCCCGCCGATGGTGATGATGGGACATGCGCGTCCTTATTATACGGAACACATCGAACAGCAGGGATACCGGGGCGAGATCGATCTGCTGGCCTATCTGGCGCCAACCGATTTTACTTTCACTCCGGCAATGGAATACATCATCCGCCGCTATGCGGGCACGATCTCCGTGCGTTCCTTCCGGTTTGCCCAACTGGAAAAAGACCTTGCGATCCTTAAGGATATCTACGAAGACGCCTGGTCGGACAACTGGGGATTTCTTCCCTTTACAGACAAAGAGCTAAAACACCTGGGCCAGGACCTCAAACAGTTCGTGCCCGAAGAGTTCGTGGCCTTCGCCGAAATCGATGGCCGCCCCATGGGATGCATCGTTGTATTCCCCAACCTCTATGAAGCCATGCACGACTTGAAGGGACGTTTGCTACCGTTTGGCTGGCTCAAGCTGCTCTGGCGCCTGAAAAGACATGGCGCTATCACCACTTTGCGGGTGCCGCTCATGGGAGTGCGCCGGCAGTATCATGAAAGCCTTACGGGCGCCGCACTGGCCCTGAGCCTGATCGCCCATGTTCAGGCAGTGGCCCTCAAGCGTGCCTACCAACACGTGGAAATGTCCTGGATTCTGGAGAATAACGAGGGCATGCGCAACATGATCGAGAATATCGGCGGAAATGCCTATAAACGTTACCGTATTTTCAGCAAGACCCTTTGAGCCGTGTTCAGGGCCCTGACTAAATTTAGCCTGAGGATCATCGCCAATGCCGGCCCCATCGACGCCATTTACGACCATTGTCCTGGCGGCTGATCGCGGCCAGCCCGACCCTGTGGCTCAGGCGGCCGGTGCAAGCTGCAAGGCCATGTCCCCGATCGGCGGTAAACCGATGCTCGTCCGGGTGCTCGAGGCCTTGTGGGCCGCCGAGAGTGTCGCCTCGATTATCGTGTGTGGTCCTCCCCGCGCCGTTGTCGACCGGGACGCAGATCTTAAAAGGATTCTGGACGCGTACCGGCTTCAGTGGCTGCCCAATGAGTCGTCACCCAGCACGAGCGCGGCTGCCGCCCTAAAATCTCTGGCCGCGGACACCCCGGTTCTGTTGACAACGGCGGACCACGCGCTGCTGACACCGGTCATGGTGGATCATTTCTGCGGCCAGGCGTGCCTCGCATCCGCCGATGCCCTGGTGGCCCTGGCGGCCCATGAAGCCATTATGCAGTCGTATCCCGGCATGCGGCGTACCGCCACCCGCTTTCAGGACGGCCCCTTCTGCGGGTGTAACCTGTTTGCCATTTTGAACGCCCGCGGCCGCCGGGCGGTTGATTTCTGGCGCCAAGTTGAAGCCGAACGCAAACAGCCATGGAAGATGATCCACAAACTCGGCTGGCAGGTGGTATTGAAATATCTGATGGGCCGTTTGACCCTGGCGGAAGGCCTCGCGCGCGCCTCCGAACTCATCGGCATCGAGGCCGATGCCGTCCTGATGCCTTTTCCGGAGGCCGCCGTCGATGTCGACACACCCGCCGACTGGTCGTTTGTCGAGTCGATCGTGCGCAATGCCGGCAGGTGATGCCGCGCCGGCACTGCCGGCGGGGCACCGGCGTTCGCCCGCCGACGCCAAACCCTGCCGGCAGGAGATTCCAAGGGGATAAGCAGGCTTGATTCAGGGGCCATCGACAACCGTGCGATACCGACAGGCGGCCGGCATGCACACGCGTTACCGACCATGATCATCCGACGCTACATCATTTCCGAAATCACCAAACCGGCAGCCAACATCCTGCTGCTGATGGTGGCCATATTTGCCAGCTATACGGCGATCGTCTACCTGACGGATGCGGTCGGAGGACTGATGACTCCCGCCCAGGTTGGCATATTGATCGGCCTGCGCGTTGGGATGGCGCTCGAAATCCTGCTTCCTGTCACCCTGTATCTGTCCGTCATGATTGCCCTGGGACGGCTTTACAAGGATTCGGAAATGACCGCGCTGGCGGCCTGCGGCCTGGGCACCGGCGGGGTTGTTTTGCCGGTGCTGATGCTTTCCCTGCCCGTGGCGCTGATAGCCGGCGGCGCCTCCCTGTATATACGTTCGGCCGCCTATACGCAGATCTATAAATTGCGCGCCCAGGCCCGGGCCGATTTTTCCATTGGTCAGCTTGAATCCCAACGTTTTCTCGAAATTGCCGACGGTCGCTACACCTTTTTCAGTGAAAAAATCGACCAGGATCGCAAAGTCGCCTACAAGGTGTTTTTGCGGGAAAAAAAAGATGATGCCTGGGCCGTCATCCAAGCCCAAGAAATGACCGACGGCGGACGCAACAATCTGGGCTACCCGGTGCTGACCCTGCGTAACGGCCATCTGGTGGAATTCCCGTCATCCGGCAAGGGTACCAGCATCATTCGGTTTGAAAAGGCCCACTATCCGATTCAATCCGATGCGGGCAAGTCCGGGCGCTATCGGCGCAAAGCGGCCACGACCGCCCATCTGCTCCAATCCGATAGCCTGGAAGACGTGGCCGAACTCCAGTGGCGGCTGTCCACCCCCCTGTCGACGCTCCTGCTGGCGCTGCTCGGTGTTCCGCTGAGTCGAACCAATCCGCGACGGGGAAAATACGCCAAGCTGGGAACGGCCCTGATCATTTTTGCCGTCTACTACCAGTTGTTTACGATCGCCAAAACCAATGTGGAAAACGGCAACGTCGATCCCTTGATCGGCATTTGGTGGGTCCCGGCTCTGTTGCTGGCACTCACGCTGGCCATGCTCCGGAAAACAGGAAGCCTGAGGCCCTGATGGTGAGACGCAGACGCATCCTTACGATCGACTACCATATCGGCCGTCACACCCTTCAGGGCGTTTTCCTCGTGCTGGCCGGCCTGTTGGTCCTGTTCGGTTTTCTGGAGCTGCTCTCTCAGCTCAACGATGTCGGCAAAGGCCAGTTCCGCCTGTCGGACGCATTCGTCTACGCCGCCCTCACCCTGCCCCGGCAGGCGGTCATTCTGATGCCCATCAGCGCCCTTCTGGGGTGTACGGTTGCCCTCGGCATGCTGGCCGATCACAATGAACTGACAGCCATGCAGGCCGCCGGCATATCCGTTCGACGCATCGGCTTCTCCGTGGCCGCGGCCAGCATCGTCCTCATGCTGATTTCAATATTCGTGGCCGAATTCATTGCCCCGCCGCTGGACCAGTACGCACGCCAGCGGCGATCGGAAGCACGCTACGGTAAAAAGGTCCTGATGTCCAAGAGCGGTTTCTGGGTACGCCAAGACCGATTTTTCATCCATGTGGCCGGCTCCTTTTCAGAGCGGCAAGCTTCGGACATCGAACTCTACGAACTCGACGCCGAAGGCCAGATCAGCCGTTTCCTGCACGCCCGTTCCGCGACCCTCCAAGGCGATCGCACCTGGCTGCTGGAAGGTGTCTCTCAGCAGATTGTGCAAGGCGAAGTCATCCTGACGGAGGCCATCGGCAATTACCGCCTGAACTCCTTTCTCACGCCCCACCAGATGCAAATCTTCAAGCTTCCTCCCGGCAGTCTGTCGATCAGCGATCTGTGGACCTATATCCGCAGCCTAAAGGCGCGCAACCAAAACGCCGAGAACTACGACCTCGCCTTCTGGCAGAAGATCACGCAGCCGGTGAACACCGCCTCGATGGTGCTCCTGGCATTGACATTCATTTTCGGCCCGGTGCGGCTGCGCTCGGCCGGCAAGCGCATTGCTACCGGTGTCATCGTAGGCACCATGCTCTACATGCTCTATCAGGTTTGCGGTCACATGGGGCTGCTGTTCGACATCCCTCCGGCGCTGACCACCCTGGTGCCCGTCATTCTGATCCTGCTGTTCGCCCTACGGCAGTTGGGCCGCGCATTCTGATCGGGCGCCCCCCAGAGATCGGGGAGGCTCGGTCATCCAGGCATCGGACACGGGACCACAATCAGGATAGATAACTATTTCGATATGTTGGGAAGTACGTCCCCCAGGCTCCATGCCGAAGAGCTGAACGCCTGAGGACCGGTTCCGGAATGATTCGGCCGCGTGTCACGGACACCGACGCGCCAGCCGCCGTCCTGGGAAACGATCGAAAAAATGCGCAGGCATGCGCCCTTGTCCGGATCGGCGTGGTCGGCCGTCGAGGACGGCAGGCCGATGACCGGAATCGGCGCGGCCGGACCGTTCAGACGCTCCCGGGAATGCCGATGGGCATGGCCGTGCAGCACGAGCTCGGCCCCATGCCGGCGCAAGAGTGCCCGCAGCTCCCCGGCGTCGCGGAGGCTTTTGCGCATCCTCACCTGGCCACGGAGAATGGGGTGATGGACGAGGACGACGCGGAAGAGGCCCTGGCGTCCGGTTCGTGTTAAAACATCGGCCAGACGCCGGCGCTGGTCATGCCCCAGACGACCGGCGGCCGAAAACGGCAGCGTCGGCACGGCGGAAGACAACCCGATCAGAGCGACGCCGTTTTGCTCACGGACCCGCGGGTAGGTGTCGGGATCGGAGGCGGCCCCCTCCTCCCGGAGGCCTGGATCGGCCGCCATGTAATCGTCCCAGGCACGCCTCAGGTATTGCCTTGAAGACGCCACCAGGGCGTCGTGGTTGCCGGGGATGACGAAAACACGATCCGGTGGACCGATCCGCTCCAAAACCCTCCTGGTGCGCCTAAATTCATCTGGCAGGCCCATGTGGGTCAGATCGCCCGTGATCACCACGTGGTCCGGCATCCGGGATGACAAACCGTCAAGCAGGCCGGTGAGCACCGCCGGTGGATTGGTGCGTCCACGGCGCAGCCGCCAGGACAAATAACTCAGGCTGCGCTTGTTCAGAAAAGCGCGCCAGGGCGCACCGGCGGACTGAAAGAGGTGAAAGTCCGTCAGATGCGCCAGTTGAAATTCCGCTTGCAGCATATACGACCTTTTTTTCGGTTGCGTGACGACCGTCAGCGTGTGCGGGGCAATGCGGCAGGCTTTACAAAGCGGTGTCGGGCCTATATATAGCACCTTGCTTGACGTATGCCAATAAATCCGCCCGTGGATGGGTGCAGGATATTCGCCTGGATTCGATTGATCCGGCTCAAGCGTAAACCCGATTTGGAGATTTCATGCCCAGGAAACCACATCGCGGCGCCGGAGATGCGGACGAATCAATTTCGGCCCACCATCACCCGCCGGCATCGACCCATGCTCCTGGGGCCGGGCGCTGGCGAATGGGGATCATCAGCAACCCCAACAGCGGCAGCAACCAGAAGAAATTCTCCCGCATCCACCGCTATGTCGACAGCCAGCGCGATGTGCGGCATGCGATCGTCACCAACGCCGGCGATGTCGTCCGCGCCCTGGAAGAACTGGCCCGCCGCGACGTCAATCTGATCGTCGTCAATGCCGGTGACGGCACCATCCAGGCGGTCCTTACCGCGCTTTTTCACCACCGCCCCTACCAAACCTTGCCGCTTCTGGCCCTGCTGTCCGGCGGCACCACCAACATGACTCCCAAGGACCTCGGCCTGCCTGGCTCGCGCATCCGGGCTCTGGCGCGCATCCGGGCATGGTCGCAATCGGGTGGCGGCGAGGGGTTTATCGTTCGGCGCCCCATTTTGAGGCTTCGGCATCCAACCGTCCGCCTCCCCCTCTACGGCCTGTTTTTCGGCGCGGCCAGCATCGCCAAGGGTATCGACCTGTTTCATGCGCGCATCCACGGCACCGGATTGAAAGGCAATCCGGCCAACGCGCTGATCCTGGCCCGATTCCTGGTGGCCATCGCCGCCCGCGATCTCGACCAGTTGGGCGCCGCGCGGGCGACCATCACCGTCGACGGCAAGACCCTGCCCGCGGAGCACTTTATTCTGATTGTGACCTACACCCTGGAGCGTCTGATTTTCGGCATGCAGCCCCACTGGGGCGAGGAGGACGGTGCGTTGCGCCTCACGGCCGCCGCCGCCAGCTCACGGCATTTTCTGCGGGTCATGGCTGCCATGTGCCAGGGTCGGCGCTCGCGACTGGCGATTCCCCCGAATGGATTCTACAGCCACAACGCCCATGAAATCCGCATGACCCTGAATGGACGATTTGCGCTGGACGGCGAGCGTTTCGAGGTCGATGCCCGCCAGGGGGAATTGGTGCTGGACGCCGGCGGGCAGGCCGCCTTTCTTCAGTTGAGCCGGTAGACATGGCGGACACACTCGCGGACATCATTGGGCAGCGGTTAAACCAGCCTGTCTATCCGGCCATTCAGGCCTTGACGGACCATATCCGCCAAAAGACGCCCAATGCCGTCGCCATCCTCTTTTATGGCTCCTGCCTGCGCTCCGGCCAGGACATCGGAGGCATCGCCGATCTATACGTCCTAGTGGACGGGTATCACCATTCGGGCCAGACCCGCTTTTGGGCGGCCATGAATGCGCTGTTGCCACCCAACGTCTTCTATCTGGAAATCCCCTTTGAAAACCGACGTGTGAGGGCCAAGTATGCGGTTCTCTCCCTGCGCGATTTCGAGCAGGGCGTATCGATGCGCTGGTTTCATTCCTATATCTGGGGGCGATTCGCCCAACCCATCGCCATCGCCTATTCCCGCAGCCAGAGGGACAGGGAAAGGGTCATCGCGGCCCTTGGAGAGGCCGTGACAACTTTCATGCGGCGGGCCCTGCCCTGCACCAAATCGCCTTTCAGGGCTCGGGACCTTTGGTTCAAGGGGCTTTCGCTCAGTTATCGATCGGAGTTGCGCACCGAGCGGCCCGATAAGCTCGCCAAGCTGGTTGCCATGTATGACGCCTACTACGAGGTCATCACGCGCGCGGCGATTTCCGGCCTGCCTTACGATGTCGTCATCGAAGAATCAGGCCCGCATTCTTGCTATACGCCCCGGATCACGAAAAGCCTGCGTTTCCGGGCGCGCCAGATCTGGCGCCTGCGTTTTTATCAGGGCAAGATCCTGTCCGTCCTGCGGTTGTTGAAGGGTGCTTTCACCTTTGCAGGGGGTGTGGCCTACGTGCAGTGGAAGATCGAGCGCCACACCGGGATCCGGGCGGACATCCCCGCTCATCTGCAGCGCTTTCCGATCATCGCCGTCGGTATTTTGGCCTGGCGCACCTACCGTCAGGGCGGGTTTCGGTAACCCGGCCGGCGGCGGAAGGCCCCGTTGGAAGCCCCCCTTTCAGCGTCCCCGCACGATTGCAACCCATCCCCGCGTGCGCGGCTTCATTGCTTTTTGATGTCGATGAACGCGAAGTAGGCAAAGGTGGCGGCAAACAGCAGACCCAGAACAGCCGACCAGACGTTTGAAATTTTGATGAGTTTTTCGGATTGGTAGCCGTAGATGCACATCCAGGATCCCAGAAACAGACATACGGCCATGACGGTCTTCAAGATGGTGTTCATGTTTCCCCCGGTTTGGTATCTTCACCAAAGCATTTATCCCTAGCGCGCATCTGAGTCAACCTCCTGGGCCGCCATCAGAGCCGATTTTTCGATGGGCGCTGCCGTCTGTGCTGCCTGCGAAAGTCCCCCGTTCCCGCCCATGCCCAAGGCCTGCGGCCCCCGCCCTAAGACCGTTATACGGCTTCCTCCGCCCAAACGCCGGATGGCCTGACACCCTGATGATCGGCCCGCAGCGGCAACAGCGACGACCCTCCCACTTCATTTCTTGAATGTAAGAATACAAGCTTTCATTATTTAAATTTATATATTAATAAATTTTTTAATATAATAATTATTAATTTTTATATTTTTTATTGATTTATTTATTTATTTAAATTAAGAATTCTTACATGCCCAAGAAAACCTTTTCAACTCGTGTTGCCGAAGACCGCATCAAAGCGCTCAAGCATCTTGCGGTCGATGTGGACAAATCCCTCGGTGTTTTGCTCGAGGAGGCCATAACGGATCTGGTGAAAAAATACGAAAAGAAAGGAATTCGATCATGACCGAGCAGTTGTTATCCTCACACGCCGGGAGGCTGAGCGATGCAGACTTTTCCTCGTTCGCGGACGGCGGGGTTTCCCTGGACAGGTGGGACGAAAAACGGGCATTTCCGCGCTTCCCCCTCGAAGAACCCGTCATTGTTGAAACCGATGACGGTGAAATGTTCGGGGCCGTGGTCATCAATTACGGCCCGCACGGACTGTATTTCGAATCGTATACCGAAATGAAACGGGGCAGCGTTCTCAATATCCGGAACGAATCGTCTCTTTCGATGCCCTGTCAGGGCGGGTGCCGGGCCCGAGTGCGCTGGACGCGGCGCATCGGGCCCCGAACCAGCGACGTTCGTTACGGCAGTGGTGTTCAGTATTGCTGATGTTTTTTACGGCGCCTGGACACAAGGCTGGTGATGACGATGGGCGCATAAATGGGCGGGTAGCGGACTGCAGTGGCCGGGTCCTGTTACATCTTTCTCCCCTAACTTAACGGAGGCTGACAAATGCCAACAGAAAAGGAAATGCTTTCCACCGAGCAGGGTATCGAATGCATCCAAACCATCTGTCTGAGCGAAAAATCAACCGAATGCATGTGCCCCAAGTGCGGTGCAAAACACCGCGTAAAAATGGCATGGACCGGCCGGGGCAAGCCCCGTAAATTCTGCCCGATTTGCAAACATTACTCATCCTCGATCAACGATGCCGAGCCTTGCAACGTGAGTTCGATCTCGGCGCAGCCCTGAGGCTCTGACAAGGGCGAAACGGCCTTCGTCCGCTTGGAAAGTGTCCATCTTTATTGTCACCGGCGTTCAGGCACCTGATAAC
>JASJCV010000033.1 GCA_030065275.1 Desulfobacterales bacterium
TCGATTTCCGATTCGGGCACGCTGATGGCCGCCTCCATGGCGCTTTCCACGTAGAGATCGAAAAGCACCTCTCCCAAGGCCACCTGTTGGAAGGGATCCACCAGACGGGTGGCCACGACCCCGTCGAACGGGGCCTTGAGCGCGGTGCGCTCCAGGTCGCGTCGGGCCAGATCCAACTGGGCGTTGTGGTAGCGCAGGTTCTTGCGGGCGCTGTTCAACTGGGTCTCGGCCTGATCGATCGATCGCTGGCTGACGGCCCCCGGATTGATTTCCGCCGCCTTGCGGAGGCGGGCCAATTCGCTGCGCGCGTCGTTGCGTTCGACTTCGGCCCGGGCCACGGCGGCCTGCGCCGCCTCCAGGCTCATCCGAAACGTGCGGTCGTCCAGTACCGCCAGCACCTGCCCCTTGGTAATGTTCTCGCCCACCTCCACGTTGACGGTCTGCACATTACCGGGCACCTCGAAGCTGATGCTGGAGGTGTCGGCGGCCTCGACCACACCGGAGAAACGGCGTTTCATCCCGGCCGCCGGATCCCCCACCTCGAAGGGCCGGATGGCCCGCACGGTTTCCAAGGGCGCCGGGGGCGGCTCGCTGCAGGCCATCAGGGCCAGCCAGGCAATGACCAGGGCCAGCGGGGCGGGCCAGGCGTTTCCCCGCGTCAGGATCGATCGAACGCCCGCCGGACATCGACGGACACGAGCCATGGTTTCGGTGTTCGAAGACGGAATTTTCATGCGGAGCACCTTTCGTGTGCGTCGGCGTGTTCGAAACCGACGTTTTTCAGGAAGGTGGCGGTCGACCGCTCCGACACCTGCAGAGACGGGCCGATACCGGCCGGTTTCAAGCGCCCGATACAATATCGCGCTTCACCCGCGATCATTGACCGTTGGCACGTTCGATCCAGGCCAGCACCCGGGCTTCAAGATAGGAATAAAACGGATTGTGCCTCAGGCGCAGAAGCCAGTTCGGCGATAGTTTGAACAGATTCCGTTCGCCGCGGATGTCCATCTGGCCCAGAAAGAGGGCGTCTTTACTTCCCGGAGGACGTCGGCCGTAGAGCGGATCATCCGGCGGAAAGGGCAGCGCCACGTGGGAGAGCGAAATCACCCCCACGGGCCAAGCCAGATCGAGTTCTTCGGTCTGCGACACCTCGGCTGTGTGCGCCGCTTTGCGGCGTGCCACCACGGCCCTGGTCTCCGGGCCCGCATTGCTGACCAGGGTCAGTGCGAAGGGGAGATCTTCGCTTCCCATCAGCCGGTCGGTCAGGGGCGCCGGATTGGCAGTCAGCAAAAGGGTATTGGCGGCCAAGCGGTTGATGTCGAATAAAATGAGCTCATGGCGGTTCGGTGCCAGACGCCCCAGGAGCCGATCCACAACAGCGTTGGTCGACACGGTGGCGTCCACGGTCGATTTGAGGACCAGTGTGGGCGGCAGGACCCGGTCGGGGTGCGTGCCAGCGCGGCGGGCCACCCGCCGGGACACGGCGCGCGTCATGCGGTGCACCTGCTCGGCCGCGTTGGTGGCAAAAGAATTGTATTTGTAGGGATCAAACTCCTGCTCGACCGAAAGCCAGGCCATTCCGCCCAGGCCGGGCAGGACCGACATGCGGCGCTTCCACTTGGCCAGCGCGGCGGCCGAGTGGAGGCCGATGGCCGGCGAGATCAGCACGAGGCTGGCCGGCTCCGGCGCGGCCTGGCCTTCCAGGGCGTCGAGGGCAAAGGCCAGCGAAAGGGGCGCGCCGGTGGAATAGCCCACCAGATGGATCGGCCGGGAACCCACCTTGGCAGCCAGGTGGATGGCGGCCAGGCGCACCGCGGCAGCCATGTCTTCCGTCTGGACGAACTTGAGCCCGGACGGGGCCGTGCCGTGCCCCGGCAAGCGCAGGCCCACCACCCAAAAGCCGCGCCGGTGGAGGGATTCGCCCAGCGCCCTTAGCGAGTATGGGGAATCCGACATCCCGTGCAGGAGCAGAACGCCCCCGACCGGCCGGTCGGCTGTCAGTTCGAAACTGCGGTTCCAGTTGGGTTGGCGAACCTGGGGATCGGCGGCGCTGCCCCGGCTGTAGCGCACGAGGGTGTGGGCCGGGCCGGTCTCGGTTTGGGCGTAGACCTCCTGGTCGAGCTGGTCGAAAAGCCGGTTTTCCAGGGCGCGGTAGTCATCGAAGGACTGAATCTCGTCCGCCCGGTCCGCCGTGAATTCTTCGGTCAGCCTTTCGGTGTGCCAGGGGTGCAGGTTCAAGCTGCTGCACCCCGCCAGGGTGAGCGCCAAAGCGCCCGCCAGGGCGAGCAGCAGCCCCCATCTTAAACCACAGCTCCGGTTTTGATCACTGCCGATCATCGCATCTCCTCTGCTAACGGCCTCGCGTCAGAACCCAGTAGACTTTGCCCTCGGGGGTCCGGACCTGATAAATCCGCCGGCTGCGAGGGGTTTGGTCATTCGTCAGCCGCAGGAACAGATCGTCGAAAAATTCGGGGGTCTCCAGGCTGAAATTATGGAAGTTGCGGGTGCGGTTCACCGGGGTGACATCCACCAGGGCGATTTGGTCGCTGTCCGGTTCGACCAGCTCCGCAATGCGTTCGGCCTCGGCCAGCATGTCCCGGCTGAGGCTGCTTTCCCCGCCCCGCTTGCCCCGGTTGATGAGCCGACTGACCAGCAGGGCCCGGTCGTTGGATGAAACATACACGGTGAGATGCCGGGCCAGGCTTTGGATCTCCTGTTTGAACTGCGCGTTGAACTCGGCGTGGTCCACATCCGGGGCGGTCAGCACGACATCTTCGATCTCGGTCTCGGTATCGGCCAGGTCCGGATTCCGGTGCAGCAGGCCAAAAGCATCCGCCACCACCTGGCCGCCCATGCTGTTGGCCAGCAGCCAAAGCCGCGCCGGCCGGATGTCGAAAATGACCAGCTCCAGGGTGCGGGCCAGGTCTTCACCGGAGGCTTCGGCCACCTGGCGAGCCCGCCGGTAGCCCCCAAGCGAGCTGCCCTGATTGCCCGGCCAGTCGAATACCAGCACCGGCGTATTGATATCCAGGACGTGACTTAAAAAGGCGGTTTTGCGAAGCGCTGAAGGAAACCGCTCGCGGAACCCGTGCACGACCACCAGCAGCGAGCGATGGGGCGAATGCTTCACGACCTGGCGGACTTCCTCGACAAACCGTTCGCGTTCCAGCCGGGCAACCGTGTTCAGCTGGATTTCTTCATTCTGAAACCACTCGGTCGGATCGATCAGCATGCCCAGACCCAGCGACGGCTGGATCCGGGTATCAAAATAGCCGAACTTGAGGGCGGCCTCACGCTCGGTTCCGAATTGCGCTTCGATCGGACCCTGACTTGAAGCCTGCTTGCGGTTGGTGATGAAAAAAAAACGATAGCTCGACTGTTCGGCCAGCTGCGCCACGGTCATGCGCCGGAAGCGGAAGTTTTCCATATGCCGCGTGATGGCGCCGGTGGAGCGGAAATAGAAATGGTAGAACCAGGCGCCCAGGCCGGCTAGAACCACGGTGGCCAGCGCCAGGCCGATCAGAAGACGGCGCTTGAAGCGTGTCATGGCAACCCCCGAAGACGATGAGAAGGATCCCCCCGGGCTGCCCGAGAGGAATTCGCCCCCATGACCGCGCGGCACAGCGCAGAAATTGGGAAGAAATTCCTGTGCGTCGCTGCTGATCCTGTTTTATTTTGCGACAAGCGATCCGTGCGGCCCAGGCAAAACGGCGCTCCTGGCTGCGAGATGGTATACCATAAAGTATGATGGGGCCAACCTCAAGCCCTCGGGTCGGCCACGAGCCGGCCTACGTCTGCGGTCCGACCATCCCGGTTCATTCGTCAGAAAGGAGAATGCCGGAATACACGACCTTTGCCTTCGGGGCCGCCCAGTCGGCTTCTGCCGGTATATCCGATGCTCAATCCTTTGGCGTCGGGCGGCAGTTCGAATTCCCGGTTGAAACGATTGTCCATGACGCGACCCTGTATGGCTCTCTGGGGGCGCGTGAAAAAAGGGTGATAGTCGATGACCGTGCCGTCTGCGTCCAGATAGAAAAGGGTCATGGAAAGCCGGTCGATGTCCCGGTAGCGGATATCCCAGGTCCCGGAAACGCGCAGTTTGTCGCCCTTGGTTTCAAAGGTGTAGTCGATGGTCATGTTCCGGGTGGTAAACGTGCCGCTGTGGGTCCCGCCGCGCAGGATCATGAC
The DNA here is from genome assembly GCA_030065275.1 of Desulfobacterales bacterium. Taxonomy (GTDB): domain Bacteria; phylum Desulfobacterota; class Desulfobacteria; order Desulfobacterales; family UBA5852; genus JABZFP01. The sequence goes on from JASJCV010000033.1 coordinate 4,189, forward strand.
GCGGTTGCCCGGTGGCACGGTCAGCCCCTCGCGCAAGGAGCCGGTGGTCTGGCAGCCGACGACCACGGACCAAAGCGCGATGGCGGCCAAGAGCAACGCCACTTTGGCTTGCGATGCTCCGGCCCCAAGGTCGTTGTTTCCAACGCTGCATCGATTGGTTGCCATTGGAAGATTCCTTTCCCCGGCTAGTGGTTCATGGGCGCTTGCGCTGCCTGCCCATTTGAAATTTCAAAGGCAAATTTACAGAGGCGTAACATGATCAGGCCAATAAAAAGCAGGAGCCCTTACAACCCGTGATTTTCATCCGGCCCGGCATTCAAAAGCGGCGTCCGTTCCCATGATCGCAAGAACGGTTGCGCCCCCATGCGGTGGGGGCCGTTTCACGGCCTTATCCCTTTGGGGCTTCTGCTGTTGACCACCGCACACGTGGCGTGCGGCGACCCATCCCATAAAATCAAGCCGGTGTCCGCGGATACCCCCTTCCGCAAAACGCTTGCCCCTCTGTACGCCCGCCCCCGCCTGGCGCGCGTCGATGTCAACCGGGCCGCCAGTTCAGCGAACGGCAACGGTCGCGGCAATTTCTCCCAAAGTCCAGGGGTCCGTTCGGACCCGCTCGCCCTGCCGGCCTTCGATCTGATTTTCAAAGGGCGCGGCCCCGCGCGCACGCTCGACCGGCCGGTATGGTCGACTCTTAACGACTCCATACAAAGGATCCATAGAAATCTCAAGCCCTTGAATCCGGGCATTGCCGGATCCAAGGCCGAGCCCCCCCCGAAGATCGATGATTCGCATTTTGAATACGATGGCCGCGCCGTCATTGCCGAAGGCCCACCGATTCCAGGGGGAGGATCACGACCGGCCCTTTAGGAGGCCGCAGCGGCAAGCTTGGCGGCAGGTGGCACAGCGGCCAGCCAGTGGGAGGCCCTATCCAGATCCTGGGGCGTCAGACCATGGCCTGCAGAGAGCGACTCCAGCGACACGCTGGCCCCGGCGGCGGTGAGCGCCTGCACCAGGCGATCGGTGCTCGTCGCCGGAATGACACTGTCGTGGCGGCCTTTCAGAATCAGGACATCCTTGCCCTGCAGATCCGGCAGCGCAATGTCCGCTAGCGGCATCATGGGCCGCAGCAGGATGGCGCGTGCGAAAACATCCGGCCGCAGGAGAAGGACCGCAGCGGCCACGTTGGCACCGTTGGAATAGCCCAGGGCCGTCAACTGTTCGGCATCGCGGCCATAGCGCCGGGCGGCACCGGAAAGAAAATCCGCCAATTCATGGGCCCGGCGAATCACATCGTCCTCATCCAGGACGCCCTCCGCCAGGCGGCGGAAAAAACGCGCCATCCCGTTTTCCAACACCTTGCCGCGCGGGCTTAAAAGCGCCGCGGTCGGATTCACGGCGCGCGCCAGATCGAGCAGATCGTGCTCGTCGCCGCCAGTGCCGTGCAAGGCCACGATGGTGGTCCCCTCGTCGCGGCCCGCTGCCGCTGGAGCGAACACGTGCCGGAAATCCAACGGCCGCAGGGTCGGCAGGCGGCTTTCGATCTGGTCGCGCAGGGGCTCGTACTGAGGCGGCAGCTTCAGATCGCTTCCCAGCCGTTCCGGTGTTTCATCCACGGCGAAGCCCGGCGGATCGGTAGCGAATTCGAAGAGCACGCCGCCGGGCTCGCGGAAATAGATCGATTGGAAGTAATTGCGGTCACGCACCGCGGTGGGATTGAATCCCTCCTGGCCGAGCACCCGGCGCCAGGCCTCCTGGGTCTGCGTGTCGGCAACGCGAAAGGCGATATGATGAACCGTGCCGCCGCCCTGGTTTCCGGCGGGGGCCGCCGGGTCAACGACCAGGTCCATATAATGCCCCGGCGCATCCGTGGCCGGCATCCGCAAGCGACGCCGATCACCGTCCGTCCCCACCAGGGTCATTCCCATGATCTGGGTCAGCAGCGTCTCGGTGGGTTCCGGGTCAGGCGTCACGGCGGTGGCGCTATGAAAGCCGCGGATCGCGTGGTCCACCGGAAGCGGACTGCCAGACCAGGGTACGATTGCTGGCAGATCCCGGACAGCTTCCAGTTCCAGGGTCAACCCGTGGGGGTCCTCAAACTCAAGCACCTGTGCACCGAACCGGTGGTTTTCACGATAAGCCACCCCGTGGCGGTGCAGCCAATCCTTCCAAAAGGGAACCGAAGCGGCGGGGACGGCAAAGGCCACGGCCGTCACCATGCCGGCCCCCGCACGACCGCGTGGAAGATCTTCCCAGGGGAAGAAAGTCATGATCGTGCCCGGGCTGCCGTCCGCATCCCCGTAATAAAGGTGATAGGTGTAGGGATCGTCGAAATTGACAGTTTGTTTGACCAGCCGCAGCCCGAGCACAGTCTCGTAAAATGTCAGGTTTTCGACCGCTGACGCGGCGATGGCCGTAATATGATGAATGCCTCGGATTTCAAGGTTTTCGGTTGTCGTATCCATGTTCGTTGCCTCCCAATTTGTCTTGATTTCAAGATAATACGATAAAATTTTTTTAGCTCAGCGCCTCGGTGCCCTTTCCGACTTTCTTGAGCAGCCGCACCAATTCCTTGCGTTCGGCCACCGAGAGGAAACCAGCGATTTTTTCCAGGCGCCGTGCGTGCTCGTCATAGGCGTGCCGGATAATTCGGCGACCCGTCCCGGTCAGATGCACATAGAAACAGCGACCGTCCGAAGGGTCCTGGATGCGCTGGACGTATGCTTTTTTTTCCAGACGGTTGACGGCGGCCGTCATGGATCCGCTGGTCAGCAGAACCTTGCCGGCGATCGTATTGATCGGCAGCGGTCCCTTGTTCAGCAGGACTTCCATGATCTGAAAATCAGTCAGCTTCAGTCCGGTGCGGGCGATACTCTGACGGTCCAGTCTTTCGACGGCTTTGGCCGCTTTCCACAAGACCAATCGTATGTGTGTGCCGGTTTCCATGGCAAATAAACTAAAACCATTTATCTTGATGTCAAGATATTTTTATCGGGATCAGCTCGGGGGCAGGAATTTCGAGCAGATCGGGCCGAAAGCGACATGGGCGCGTCGCAAGATCATCCCCGCCGCCTGACGATTGTCCCGGCCAGGCTAACCGCCGGCTTCGTTAAAACGCAAGGTGACATGAAGTTTCGTGAGGATTTCGCATTTGCACAACACAGAACGGCTGAGCGGTAAGGCAGCGGCAGCGGCCCTATTCATCCTCGCGCCGGTCGTCGTCCGTCCGCGGACCCCAGAATGCGGCGAAGGGATTGATCTCGGGTGCACCGCTCCGGCCGGATGGCGAGAGGTCCATGCCGAGATCCAACCAGCGCTTGAACTGGGCGTCGACGCTCTTCTTGTACTGAATGTAGTTGCGGACGATCTGCTGCAGGTAAGTCTCGAAAAACTCCAGCAGGACATTGTCGCCGTACTGGATGATCAAATGCAATACCGGCGCAGGCAGCAGCGCGTTTTTGTGTTTGGCTTTTTCGAGCACGATCTGAGTGAGAATAAAGGCCGTCACGTCCTCCTTGGTCTTGGCGTCGACGACCTTGACCTCACCTCCCCGGCGAACGACCGCCGCCAGTTCCTCCAGCGTGACATAGCCGCTGGCGTGCGTGTCGTAGATGCGCCGGTTGGCGTATTTCTTGTAGATGCGCGGTCCTTGCTTAGTGTTCATCCTCGCTCGCCCCCTCTTTTTGCTGCTCCGCAAAATAACTAAGAGCTTATAATAGTTACATCGAGGGAAAAATACAAATACATTTTGAGTATTTAAAAACTCATTACCATCCGTAGTAAAAAAAATTGTGCAATGCACAAATTTTTTGCTTGACGCCGGCCAGTGGGGCACTATAGTAGGTAGGGTTAGTTGTCTTTGACTCATTTAACCCACGAGGAGGAAAACCGACGATGTTACCGACTGATTTTGCAATGACGAAGCAGATCCTGAAGCTCCAGAAGACCCTCGTTCAGAACAATATCAAAACCCAGGCGCTATGGCTGAACCATGGCGAACGATTTGCCCGTACATGTCTTGAGCAGACCGGGATGATGCCCGATGAAGCCCGACAGACCTGGGAATACGGTTCCGATCTGTTGAAATCGGGCCGTCAGACGCTCGAAGCCATGGTGGACGCCCAGTTCGCCATGATTGCGGGCTGGTTCAAATCAGCCCGAACCCAATCGTAACCCGGACCCAATGGTCCGGGAAACTTAACGCCCCACATATGTAAGGAGGATTGAAACAATGATGGATCACAAGCAGATTGCCAAACAGATGGTGCAGTTCAACAAGTCGGCTTTCGACAACAGCTTCAAAGCCATGAACCTGGTCTACGAGCAGAACGAGAAAATGCTCGACGCGTTTCTGGGTCAGGCCGGCTGGCTGCCGGACGAAGGCAAAAAAGCGCTACGCGAGTGGATGGATTCCTACAAGAAAGGCTGCCAAGATTTCAAATCCATGGTGGATGCCAACTATGAAAAAGTCGAGTCCTATTTCGCCGACAGTGAATAGTTCCTCCACCGCTTGAAGCCATTACCGTTGGCCCGCTTCAGGGACAGGCAAAATGCCTGTACCCTGGGGCCGCCGGCTTGACGGACAACCATTCAAGATGCAATATGTGAGGACTATGAAAGCTGATTGCGCCCAACCACTTTCCGCTGACAGTTACATCAAAGGAATACGTACCGGTACAGATATTGTCAGTGCCGCTTTCGATGCGGCCAGCGGCGTTGCAAGTTACCAGAATAGCTTTCTTATACCTTTTCTTCTCTCGACCCATTATTTCCAGCAGGCTGAAGTTCGAAAGGCCAGTGCAGACGGTCTGAGCGAGGTCTTCAAGGCCTACGCCAATCTGGGTCTGTTCAACCTCGACCTGATCAGGCGCGGCATGGACGGTGCGGTTGCAGCTGCCGAAAGCTACGTAAAATCACTGTTTGCCGATGCCGCCGACGCTCTGGCGACGACTTTTTCCACCGGCAATCCCTGCCCGCTCGTGGACATCGTCCATCAGCAGGGCGCACTGCTGGCTCTCATCGCCCACGGTTACCCCCGCGCCATTGAAAATATCGCCGATGAATTCGGTTTCCACTTCGAGAGTGGAAACCACCCGCTGGTCGACGAAACCGATCGCTTCCGACTTTATCGCATCGCGCCGACCAAAAAAGGTGTTGAGGTCCAATCAGACCGCAAGCCCGTGTTGATTTTGCCGCCCTACGTCCTGGGAGCCAACATTCTTGGATTTTTACCGCAAGAAGAACGCAGTTACGCACACTGTTTCGCCAACGAGGGCATACCAACCTACATTCGCGTACTCAAAGACATCGCCACCTGCGAGCCCCTGCAGACCATGAGCGCCGAGGACGATGCCCGCGATACGCGCCGCTTCTGTGAAACCATTCGACAGCAGCATACCCAGGCCGTCACCCTCAACGGCTATTGCCAGGGCGGCTTCAACGCCTTGTGCAATCTGCTCAGCGGGGAGCTTGACGACCTGGTGGATGCCTTCATCACCTGCGTGTCGCCCATGGACGGAACACGCAGCCGTGGTCTTTCCGGTTTCCTCAAACAGCTGCCTGCACGTTTCAACGATCTGGACTACGGCACCAAGACTCTGCCCAACGGCAACCGGGTGGCCGACGGTCAACTGATGGGCTGGGTCTACAAACTTAAAAGCATCGAAACCGAGTCGCCGCTGGCCGCTTATTTCCGGGATCTGGCCATGCTGGCTCGCACCGGCGGCGATGCCGGCAGCATCAGCAAAACCGCGGCCGCACTGAATTACTGGCTGGGATACGAGCGCAACGATCTGCCGCTGGCAATCACCGAGATGAGCTTTGCCTCCTTCACCACTCCCATCGCCGATGACGGCACCCTGCCTGTCCGTCTCTTCGGCAAGCGGCTGAATCTCAATCGGCTGAGGGAGAAAAAGCTGCCCTGGCTGATCTGTTACGGTATCCACGACGACCTGGTCGAGAAGGAAACCGCCCTGGCGCCTTTGGACTTTGTACCAGCCGAGGTGACGCCGTTTCCCAAGGGACACGTGGCCATCGCCACTTCCTGGTCTTATCCAGGCTCGGCCTGTGCGCTGCATACCCGCTTCGGCGAGGGCCAACATCGTGGGCCGGTGCGTTTTCAGCTCGACCTGGATGAAACCCCGGACCGTGCCTAAGGGCTGCGCCCATCGGCCGGCTTACCGCCGATCTTAATCCGACCGCGGCGGCCGGTGACTGATCTTCCTGAAAAGAGCTGCCCGCTTTGGCTGGAGGCTCACGCACGTGGATCACCATTTTTTTAAATTCTGGGGCGAATTATTGCTGCAGACCGCTGACGGGCAGCGACAGCTCAAAGAGCTTTCGCGCTGGATCCAGTCCGGTTTTTCACCATCTGGTGAACTTGCCGCCCTGTTTCGCAAGTGCTACGGCCTGCCGCCCCTCGCACCACCCGACAGCGGCGACGACTGGCAAAAAGCCACGGCGGATTTCCACAAAGCCCTCAAGGCCTACGCGCCCCTCATGGGCTGGGTGCCGCTGGAACGCTACGATCAGCTCAAACGTGAGAAAGAACGATTAGAGGCCCAGATTGCTGAACAGACGCGTTTGATCCAGCAGTTGGAAGCCATCCTCGATGATAAAGATATGGGCCACATGAGTCTGGTGACCCGTTTTCAAAATCTGGTCACCGATCAGAGCAAGGCCTTTGACGATCTGATGCAGGCGCTGAAGGCCTCGTCGGAAACATCCGAAGACGCCGATCATCTTTAACGGGGCTTGCGATCCTGCGACCGAGACGCGCCCCTGCAGTCCCATCAAAACCAGCCAAAAGCGATTGACGCGACCCTACAGCCAGGGAGGTGTGACATGGCCGAAGAACGCTCCCCGAACACAGAGGACGGCAACATGTTTGCCCAGTGGAACGAATCGATGACCACCATGTGGGGTAATATGCTGCGCCTCTGGTTCCCCGACGGTCTCGCTCCGGATGAAAGCGCCGCGGACCGTCGCGGCACCCACGGTCGTGTGCGGGCTTCGGCCGAGGCCGCGCTCAAAAACTGGCAGGCCATCTCGGGCGCCTTTTCCGCTCCGGAATCATTGGAGGCGCTTTTCAAAGGCGCGGGCGCCATGCCCGAAGTGTTGGCGCAACTGGCACAGACCAGCTTTAACAGCTATCTGGAAGTGCAGCAGAAAATGCTGGAGCAGGCCGGACGCCTGGGTGAGCATGTGGACGCCTACACGTTTACGGATATCGATGAAAATCTATTTCGCACCTGGACGGAAATGTACGAACAGGAGTTCAGCCGATTTCTGCAGGTACCCAAACTGGGGCTTGTCCGTGAGTACCAGGAACGCATGAGCCAGGCCGTCGATGCCCACAACCGCTTTCAGGCCACATTGACCGAATTTCTGAGCCTGCTGGCGATGCCGGTCGGCCGGTCCTTTACAGTTCTCCAGGAACAAGTGGCCGAGCTGGCGGAGAAGGGGGAGATGCCAGAGGAAGGGCGGGCCTACTACGACATGTGGATCAAGGTTCTCGAAGGTCATTACATGACGCTCTTCCAAACGCAGGAGTATGCGGACACTTTCTCCAGAACGCTCAGCAGCCTCTCGGCCTATCAAAGTGCGCGCAATGCGGTGATCGAAGACATGCTCAGCGGGCTGCCGATTCCCACACAGTCGGAAACCGATTCACTCTATCAGGAAATCCATCGTCTCAAACGACGTCTGCGCGCCCTGGAAAAGGAAAAAGCCTGACCACCGTGTGCAAGCACTGAAACCGCCGCAACCGGGGAGGATCGTCATGACCCAATCCAATATTCCCGTCGACCTGATCATGTCCAAGCTGGCCGAGGCTTCCGAAAAGGCGCAGGTCAGAGCCCGTAAAGGCTCCGAAGTCCTGCTGGCGGATCTCGACACCGAAATCGCCCCGACGCCTTACGAGATCGTCTACCAGGAAGACCGCGTCAAGCTGAAGTATTACCGCCCCGAGGGCAAACCCAAGTACAAAACACCGCTGCTGGTTGTCTATGCGCTCATCAACCGGGAAACCATGCTCGATCTCCAGCCCGGCCGCAGTGTCGTCCAGACCTTCCTGGATCGCGGTTTAGAAGTCTATATGATCGAATGGGGCTACCCCACGCGCAAAGATTGCTTTCTGGGTTTCGACGACCACATCAACGGCTATATGGACAACGTGGTCGATTTCATCCGCGAACGACACCAACTGCCCAAAATCCACCTGATGGGGATTTGCATGGGCGGCACCTTCAGCGTCATCTACAGCGCCCAGCATCCCGAAAAGATCAAAAACCTCGTCACCACGGTGACCCCCACCAATTTCGATACGGACAAGGGCCTGCTGCACCAGTGGATGCGCCACATCGACCCCGACGCCCTCGTGCGCACCCACGGCAATCTGCCCGCCCACGTGATGAACCTGGGTTTTCTGCTGCTCAATCCGGCACGGCTGATGCTCGACAAGTACGTGGGTTTCCTGGAACACATGGACAACAAGAAATTCGTGGAGAACTTCATCCGCATGGAAAAGTGGATCTTCGACAGCCCGGATCTGCCCGGGGCCGTGTTCAAGAAATTCATCCAGGACTGCTATCAGCAAAACCTGCTCATCCAGAGCAAGCTGCAGGTGGGCGGCAACCCGGTCAACCTGAAAAAGATCACCATGCCGCTGCTCAACATCTACGGCCTCTACGACCACCTCGTGCCGCCCGAGGCCTGTGAAAAGCTGACCGGCGCCGTCGGCAGCAAGGATAAGGAGGATATCTGCCTGCGCACCGGCCATATCGGTATCTATGTCAGCAGCAAAACCCAGGCGGAATTCGCCCCCAAAATAGCAGCCTGGCTGGCGGAACGTGATACCCAGCGCAAGCTTTCCCCGAAACCGGCACCCAAACCGGCCCCCAAAAGGCCGCCCAAGCGAAAGGCCCGCAAGACGCCGCAACCCAAGGCCGCCGCCACCTGATAAGGCCGCCGCTGAGGCTAAAGGGGACGACCCCGGACCCGGATCGGAAACAAGGAGAAAACCATGACCCGTAAAACAGACTATTTTGAGATCTTTCGCAAAATCAGCCAGGCCTTCGGCACCGCCGCCACCGAGGGAGATCTTCTCGAACTGGTTGTACAGAGCGCGATCGATACCCTGGACGGCAAGGCCGCCTGCCTCTACCTGGCCGATGAACGCAAGGACCTCTTTGTTGCCAAAGCCCAGCGCGGCCTCTCGGAAAACTACCTGCATGCCAGCCCCATCAAAGCACAGAAACTCGTCAAGGAGCTGCTAAAGGAAGGGCACCTGGCCTTCGAAGATGCCACCAAGGATCCGCGGCTGGAGAACCACGCGGCCAAAGCCAAGGAAGGCATCGCCAGCATTCTCACCGTGCCCGTGCGCGTGAGGGACCAGACCATCGGGGTGCTGTCCCTCTACACCGCCAAAAAACGCAAATTCACCGGCGCGGAAATCGAATTTTTGGACGCCCTGGCCGACCAGGGCGGGGTGGCGATCGAAAAAACCCGCCTGCTGGAGCGCATCCAGAGCAACGCCCTCTTGTTTCTGGACCTGGCCTCGGCCATCAACTCGACGCTCGACATCAAAGAAGTGCTCCACACCCTGACCGTCAAGGTCAGCGAGAACCTCGGCATGAAAGGGGCGGCGCTGCGGCTCCTCGATGAGGAATCCGGCAGTCTGAAGCTGGTGGCCAGCCACGGGCTCAGCGAAAGCTTCCTGGGTGTGGGACGCCACACCAGCATCGAAACATCGGCAGCCGCCCTTAGGGGCGAAACCCTGGTCATCGAGGATGCCGCCAGCGACAAACGTGTTCGCTACAAGGATGAGCTCGCCGCCGAGGGCATCGCCTCGATGATCATCACCCCCATCAGCGCCCGGGACGAGATCATCGGCACGCTGCGGCTTTACAGCTCGGTGACACGTCAGTACCCCGAGGATATGATCATTCTGGTCAAGGCCCTGGCCCACCAGGGCGGGCTGGCCATCCAGAACGCCTCCATGTATCTCAAGCTCCAGGCCGATCAGAAAGCGCTCGAGGACGATGTATGGAGCCACCGCAGCTGGTTCTGAGAAAAGGATTTCCGGTTGTCCGTCCGGCATGCGGTCCTGGGACGGTTCAAACACAAGGGACGAAAAAAAATGGGCTACACGATCGAGCAGCTTGAAGTGGGCCAGCAGGCCAGCTTCAGCAAAACGGTTTCCGAGTTCGATGTCTACATGTTCGCGGGCATCAGCGGCGACTTCAATCCCGCCCACATCGACCAGACCTATGCCGAACAAACGGCCTTCAAAACCCGGATTGCCCACGGCATGCTCTCCGCGGGCTTTATCTCCACCGTCCTCGGCACCCAACTGCCCGGACCGGGCACGATCTATATCTCCCAGAGCATGACCTTCCTCGCCCCGGTGACCATCGGCGATACCATCACGGCCACGGCCGAGGTGGTTGAAATCAATGCGGAAAAGAAGAGGGTTCGCCTCAAGACGGTCTGTACGAACCAGTCCGGCCGGGAAGTGCTCACCGGCGAGGCCCTGGTCAGTCCGCCGAGGGGGTGAACACGCCCACCGGCGGACGCCGGTTAACCCGATTCAAATCGGGGTCTTCACGGCCATGACGGCCCCGGAAGCCCGCACCCCTCATCGATGAGGGTGGGGGCTTTTTTATGCCTCCGATCCAAGGGGATTCAAACTGCAGTCAAGGGCAGTGAATCCACATGAAGCGCTTTTGTTGTTATGGCTGCCCGACGCACCCGCTTGGCCTTGCCGGCTGCCGCAGATAAAGAAGATCCTTATACAGGGGCGACCTTAGACGAACCAAAGCCGGCCGCCGCATGGGCTGCCGGCTTTTTTCCCGCGCTCAATCCTATCTCTTGATCACGTGCAGCGAACCACCAGAAGGCCGCCATCGGCATGGGTCTGATCGCATCCTCTTGCGGTCCGTACCAGATGGACCCAAGCGGGCTCGCCATCACGGTGATCCCATTGCTGGGGCTCATGCGGGCGACCGCGGAGCACTTCCAGGCCACATCCCCGATAGCCGCTCCATCAGGGGTTACGGTCAATTGCGGGTTTGGATTCGATGACGGTTTGGCGGCAGGACTTGACCCCGATTCATTCATTGCCAGGTTCAAGTTTATCGCTATAACCTGATCGGATTATCATTGAATGGCTTGCGCATGGCACCCTATCGCATCACGGAAGCATTGGCCGCCGGGTTTTTCATTTTTATGGCTGCCTCCATATCCCAGGCGGATCCCGCCGATCTGGTCAAAAGGCTCAAGGACGGGGGGCATATCCTCATGCTGCGTCACGCCTTGGCGCCAGGCACGGGCGACCCGTCCGATTTCAAGCTCGGCGATTGCCGGACCCAGCGCAACCTCGATGCGCGCGGCCGCGACCAGGCCCGAACGATCGGTGCCTGGCTGCGTGCCCGGGGCATCACCACTGCCCGCGTTTATTCCAGCCAATGGTGCCGCTGTCTGGAGACCGCCGAGCTGATCGCGCTGGGACCGGTAACCCCCTTGCCGGCGTTGAATTCATTTTTCGAACGGCCACAGGAACGCGAAATGCGGCTCAGCGCCCTGCGTGACTTCATCTCCCGACGGCCCGCGGACGGTGAATTGATCATCCTGGTGACGCATTATGTCACCATTGCCGGGATAACCGGTGAAGGACCGGCTTCGGGTGGTGGGGTGTTGCTCGAATTATCAGCCGAAAACGCCCCGCAGGTGGTGGGTCGGCTTGATTTCGACATGAACTAAGGGCCGATCTTAACGCACAAAGAAACAATCAGACGTTTAATCCGCCAAAATCTTCTCCCCACCTATGGCGGCCTTAACCGCGGCTAAAATGCACCGAAAAGCGTGGCCTTCAGGATGAGAACGACCAGGGCAATCATCGGCGCAACGACGGCCACCACGAAATCATCGCAATAGGCCTCGCGATGACCGAATTTACAGATGCTCAGGATGGTGATGACGGCACCGTTGTGGGGCAGGGCGTCCAGCGCCCCTGATGCCACCGCCGTAACGCGGTGCATCGCCTCCAGTGAAACGCCGTAATCGGAAGCCATCTGGACGTCGGTGGGGCCGAGGGCATCAAGGGCGATGCTCATGCCGCCCGAAGCCGATCCGGTCATGGCCGAGAGCACGTTGACCGCGGCCGCCCAGGAAATCAGCGGATTGTCGCCGCCGATCGAGAGCACGCCCTCGCGGATGGCATCAAACGCCGGCAACGCCGCGATCACGGCGCCGAAACCAACCAGACTGGCGGTGTTGAAGATCGGCAGCACCGCGGCGTCGGCGCTTTGATTCAGGCTGCCCTTAAAACGCCTTTAGGCGTGTGACGTTAGGCCTTTTGAATGGCACTATGGATAAAGTGTCAATGTTAGGGCGCTTGTAGGGCCGCTGCAGAAGCACGAAAGGCTCGTGATTGGATCACCCGGATATGCGCCGCCCGGGGCCGGCCGGGGAGCGTGAAAGACTTACGGGTGGCGATCACAGCAGTCGCCCGTCCCCGGACATTTCAATACCCGGCTTCATTCGAAAACAGCTCGCCAAGGATGAGCCCGGCCTATGGCGCTGCCTGCCAGTGGCCTGAAAATATTGCCTTGCGTATTGAATTATGGCGATGCGATGGATAGGGTTATCGAAAACGGGCAGTTATCCATCGTCAGCTTCGTCTTGTCATAATCATTTCTTACCTGCCGATCCATCACGCACGTAACAGATGGCACCTGCGTACGTGCCTATGGGGCCAGCGAGCGCCACGCCATTTTTATAGCGTCCGGCGGGAAGGAGCCGACCTATGAACCGTTTGATCAAATGGATCCTGATCGCCGGCGGCACAATTGTGGTTTTACTGATTGCCGCCGTCATTCTGATTCCCATGCTGGTGGACGTCAACGCATACAAACCGCAGATCGAGGCCCAGGTTGAAAAAGCCACCGGCCGGCCTTTTAAAATCGGCGGAGACATGGCGCTTTCGGTCTTTCCCTGGATCGGTGTGGCCCTCAGCGATTTGCAGCTGGGAAGCCCGGCCGGGTTCGGGGATCAAGACTTCTTGAGCGTCGGCCGCTTTGAAGCCCGGGTGCGCCTCCTGCCGCTAATCTCCCGCGAGGTGGAAGTCAAACGCATTGTGATCGAAGCCCCGGCCCTGGCCCTGATCAAGACCAAAAGCGGCAAGACCAACTGGGAATTTCCAGCCGCCGGCGACACCGCCGGGACGCCACCCGATAAAACGCCCCCTTCGGATGCGTCTGCGCCGGGTGCTGATCCGACCCTGGCGGCCCTGACGGCGGAAGAGATCGCCATCCGCAGCGGACGGCTGACCTATATGGACGAGGCCAGTGGCGAGAAGCAGGAAATCGCTGACCTCAATCTGGTGCTCAAAGACGTTTCCCTGGACCGGCCGCTTCAGATCGATTTCGCGACACGATTCAACGGACAGCCTGTTACGTTGAAGGGCACTGTCGGTCCGGTCGGCAATCCCCCGGCCAGCCAGACGCTCAACTTCGACCTGGCGCTCGCCGCCATGGACGAGCTCGCCCTGACCCTCAAAGGCAACGCACGGGACCTCCAGACCCAACCCGTAGTGGCCCTCCAGGTCAACGCCCAGCCCTTCTCCCCCCGCAAGGTCTTCGAACGCCTGGACCGGCCTTTTCCGGTGAACACGGCCGACCCCGAGGTGCTTGAATCGGTCGCTTTCAACGCCAGTCTGAGCGGCGGAGCGCAGGCGATCAGCATCGATTCCGGCCAGATGACCTTAGACCAGAGCCGGATCGATTTCGAAGCCGAGGCGGCCGAGTTCGACAAGCCCCGCATCGTCGTTAAAGCCCGGATCGACGACATCGATGTCGATCGCTACCTGCCGGGCGTAGCGCCGGAAGAGAAATCCGAAGCGAAAAAAAAACCAGCCCCGGGATCCGCACCACCAACCGGGGAGGATCGACCGGGTGACGTGGATTACACCCCACTGCGGCGCCTCGTCCTGGACGCCCGGCTCGACGTGGCCAAACTCAAGGTCAACCGGGCGCTGCTGCAGCAAATCGTCCTCAAGGTAAAGGGGCGCAACGGGCGCTTCGACCTGGAGCCCTTCAGCGCCGACCTCTACGGGGGCAAGGCCCGTGTGGAGGGAAACCTGGACGTCACCCGCAGCCAGCCCCGCTCCAACATCTCGCTTAAGCTCACTGACATGCTGATCGGGCCCTTTTTAACGGATATCCTTCAGAAGGACTTCCTGGAGGGCAAACTGGTGACAGCGATCGATCTGCAGTTCGTCGGCGATCGTCCTGAAACGATCCGCCAGACCCTGAACGGCAAGGGCCGCCTGACCTTTAATGACGGCGCCATCGTGGGCATCGATCTGGCCGGCATGGTGCGCAACCTCCAGGCGGCCTTCGGCACCGGGGAACGCGTCACTGAAAAGCCCAAGACCGATTTTACCGAGCTGGACATCCCCTTCGTGCTCCAGGACGGTGTTTTCCAGACCGCGGCCTCGAATATGAAATCCCCCCTGCTGCGTTTGCTGGCTAATGGGCAGGCCAACCTGGTGAACGAAACCCTCAACTTCCGGGTCAACCCCAAATTCGTGGCCACCCTTGTGGGTCAGGGCGACACGGACTCCCGCAGCGGCCTCATGGTGCCGGTGCTGGTCAGCGGCTCCTTTGACCAGCCCAAGTTTCAGCCGGATCTCAAGAGCCTGGCCCGCCAGCAGGTGGATAAGAAAATCGTCGAATCCGACCAATTCAAGCAAGTCTTCGAAGAAAACGAAGAGCTCAAACCCTTTGAGGAAGATGCCAAGAAGCTGATCAGGGGATTGTTTGACTAGCGCCTACGGTGTGATCGGGACACGTTTGCCCGGCAAGGTCTGAGCCGACGACAATTTTTACGGCACGCTGAGCCTGCGAGCAAATCGGGAGTCGAAATGGCAACGGAAAGAAAGAGGCACCATCGGACCGACCACCTGGCACTGCTGCTCACGCTGTTGATCGGCAGCCTGGCCTGGAGTTGCGCCGCCCTCGACGAGGGCATCGAGCCCCCGCACATCAGCCTGGTGAAAATCACGCCCCTGAAATCGGACGATCTTGAAAGCGCCGTCCAATTGCACCTGCGCCTGGTCAACCCCAACGACCGGACCTTTCGGATTCGCGGCGTCACCTGCAAACTCGACATCAACGGCAGCACCATTGCGGCCGGGTCGTCCGATACGGCGGTCGAGCTGCCGCGCCTGGGCACCGTGGTGATGCCGGTAACCGTCTACACCTCCATGACCGATTTCATGTGGCTCATGTTCCGGATGATGTCCGCTGCGCCGGAAAAACGCGAAACGCTCGAGCTGACCTACGCCATTCGCGGCAAACTGTTCCTGGACGACGCCCTGCCGGGTCTCGACCGTATGACCTTTGAAACGCAAGGGGATCTGATCAAGCTGCGCTCCTCGGAGCGCACCCCCTCTTGATCGTGCCAAGGCCCCTCCTTCCGAGCGTCTTCGAAGACCTCGCGTGACCGCCTGCCGGCGCTGTCGATGGTCCCTTCAGGTTTGCAATCGGCATGGTAATCAAGTAAAATGATAGGTTGCATCAAAGCCCGGAGCCATCGACAAAACAACCACAAGGACGGGGCAGCGGCGGGCGGGTTGCGGACCGGCTGCCACCCCGGCAGGAGTTCCATCGAAATGAAGCTTGCCATCATCGGGCTGGCGCAGTCGGGCAAAGCCACGGTGTTCCAGGCCCTGACCGGCACCCCATTGACCGCGGGCCACAAGAGCGAAAGCCACATCGGCACCATCCGGGTGCCGGACGTGCGTGTCGACCGCCTGAGTGCCATCTACAAACCGCGCAAAACCATCTACGCGCAGGTCGAATATTTCCTGCCGGCGGCCCGCGCCAAGGCGGAAGACAGGAAATCCGGTCAACAGGCCTACTGGGCCCAGGTACGCGACGGTGATGCCCTGATCCACTGTCTTCGCAATTTCGACGCCTACGGGGCCGAAGCCCCCACCCCCATCGACGATTTCCGTCAGCTCGATCAGGAATTGATTCTCGCTGACCTGGTGTCGGTCGAGAAACGCCTGGAGCGGCTTCAACTGGATCAGAAACGGGGAAAAAAACCGGACCCCGCAGAGTCCGAGCTGCTTTCCCGCTGCCGTCACGAACTCGAGAACGAACGCCCGCTACGGATGACACCGGAGTTGGCCACCGCGCCCAAATTGCGCGGATTCGCCTTTCTCTCCGCCAAACCGCAGCTGGTGCTGTTCAACAACAGCGACGAGGACGCCGACCTGCCTGCCTCCGCGGCGGCGCTGGAGGGCGCCACCGCCTTCGTCATCCGCGGCAAACTCGAACAGGAACTGGCCGGCATGAGCCCTGAAGAAGCGGGCGAGTTTCTCTCCGAGTTCGGCCTCGAGGCCTCGGCCGCCGACCGTATCATTCAGAAATCCTACGAACTTCTGGGGCTGATTTCATTTTTCACGGTGGGGGAAGACGAGGTCCGGGCCTGGACCATCCCGCGGGCGACCACGGCGCTGGATGCGGCCGAAGTGATCCACTCCGACATCAAAAAAGGGTTCATCCGGGCCGAGGTCGTGGCCTTCGAGGAGCTCATCGCGGCCGGCAGCCACGCCGAGGCGCGCAAGCAGGGCACCGTGAGGCTGGAGGGCAAGCAATACGAGGCCCTGGACGGCGATATAATCCACTTCCGGTTTAATGTTTGAGTGTGTTATAAAATTGAAAAACGGTCGTCATACCGCACCCACCAAGGCGCATTTTCCCAGGTTCGGCCGTTTAACCCTGGTGACAGTTTAACGGCATGGCGATAAACAAAAACAAGGTGCACGCCGATTTCATTTCCGGGCTGATGAGCAGCCAGGGCATGGGGCGCTATAAGATCATCCGCCGTCTGGGCCAGGGCGGCTCGGGGGTGGTTTATCTGGCACGTGATTCCTACATCCAGCGCCTGGTGGCCATCAAGATATCCCACGGCATCAGCAGCCAGTCCCGCAAGAAACTGTTCCTCGAGGCCCAGTCCGCCGGGCGGCTGAGTCACCCCAACATCCTGGCGATCTACGATACCGGCCTCTACCGCGAGTTCTGCTACATCATTATGGAATATCTCGAGGGCGCCACCCTCAAGCAGTACTGCCAGCCGGATGACCTATTGCCGCTGGACCAGTGTGCGGAAATCGTCTTCAAAATCTGCAAGGCGCTCGATTACGCCCACCAGAAGGGTGTGATCCACCGTGACATCAAACCCTCCAACATCATGCTCGATGAAATGGGCGAGCCCAAGCTCATGGATTTCGGGATCGCCCATATCAATGAAGCGCCCTCCGAAAAGGGCGTCTGGGGAACACCCAGCTACATGTCCCCCGAACAGCTCCGGGAGGAGACCGTCACCCAGCAAAGCGATATTTTTTCACTGGGCTGCGTCCTGTACGAATTGCTAAGCGGGCAGCGGGCTTTCCGTGGCGAAAACGATTTCTCCGTGATCTACAAGATTACGCGCGAAAGTCCTGTACCGGTGCGCGACCTGCGCCCTGATCTGCCCGTCATTTTTGGTGAAATCGTCAATAAGGCGCTCGCCAAAAATCTTGACGCGCGCTACGCCGCCTGCACCGATTTCGGCTACGACCTGCGGGTCGCCTTGCGGGGCATCAAGCTGCCCCGCGACGACCAGAGGTTCGAGGACATTATCGACCTCTTGCGCCAGGTGCCTTTTTTTCAGCATTTTGCCCGCGAGCAGATCGAGAGTCTGGGGTTGACCGGCTGTATCATGAAAATGCCCAAAGGCAAGGTGATCGTCACCGAAGGCGACATCGACGACACCTTCTATGTGCTGCTCAAGGGCAAGGTCCGCATTCGCAAGGACAACGAGGTCATCGCCAAAATCCGGGCCGGTGAATGTTTTGGTGAAATGGCCTATATCGCCGGGCAGGCCCGCAACGCCACAGCCTCGACGGCAACGGAATGCCTGCTCATGAAGATCAATGCCACGCTGCTGGACAAGGCGCCCGAGAGCATCCAGCTTCTTTTTTTCAAAAACTTCGCCCGCACCCTGTCTTACCGCCTGGAGAAGAGCGCCAGCCTCCAGCCCCCGGGGCCGGAGGCGTGATCCCGATCCTTAGAAAGGTCTGAGGTATGATCATTGCAGCATCCGCCGGCCAGACCGATGTCGGAAAAAAACGCAAGGGCAACGAAGATGCGTTTCTCATCGACGAGGGCCTGGGTCTCTACGTGGTGGCCGACGGCATGGGGGGGCGCAAGGCCGGTGAAGTGGCCAGCCGTTTGGTGGTCGAGACCCTGCAGCGGACCCTGCGCAAGCTGGCGGCGGCCGACAATCCGGCCAAAATGGTCGGATTCGACCGCAACTTGTCCACCGAGGCCAACCAGCTGATTTACAGCATTCGCCGGGCCAATCTTAAAACCTTCGATTACGCCCAGAACGATGAGACCTGCAAGGGCATGGGATCCACCCTCTCGGCGGTGCTTCTCAGCAACAACCAGATCGTTGTCTCCAATGTGGGCGACAGTCCCATTTTCAGGGTGCGGGCCGGCGCCACCGAGACGGTCTCCACGATTCACACGGTGATGGCCGAGCAGGAAGCCATCGCGCCCGAGGGCGGCCTCAAACTCGGCCAGCAATATCTCCACATGATCACACGGGCCATGGGCATCAGCGAAACGGTCAATCCCGACACCCGCGAACTCGACTGCCGGACCGGCGACATCTTCGTCATTTGCTCCGACGGATTGAGCGATAAAGCTTTTCCGGAAGAAATCGGCGAAATCGTACAGCGCGAAACGCCTGACGCGGCTTGCGCCGAGTTGATCAAGATGGCCAATGACCGCGGCGGAGACGACAACATCACCGTGGTGGTCGTTCGCGTGGACAGCCTGGCAGAAAGCCATGAGGCGCCGGCCGGAGGAAGCAAAGCCCACCATGGGGTCACGGCGCACCCCGAACGGCGCGTGCTCATCGAATACGACACCGAAGACGCGTCCTACAGCACCTATTCCCGCACGCTGCGCCTCGACGGGGTATTTCTCGAAACCGCCGAACCGATCAGTGAGGGCGAGAGCCTGATGATGAATATCACCGACCCCGGCGAGGAAGTCAGCGTCATGGTCTCCGGCCTCGTCGTTGGGCGCACCCCCCAAGGCATCGAGGTCGCCTTCGAAAATCTAACCGCCGCCCAGATCGAAGAGTTGAAAGCGCTGATTCGCAGGCTCTGACCAACGCGCTTGTCGGAATGGCCTGAAACGGCCGCCCCGACTAAATGCTCGCCAAGAAAAGACGCTAACCCGATGACACCGAAAGCAACACCTGCGCCCAAGCCGCCCCGCTATCGTCGATGCTGGCCCTGGGCCGCGGCCGCCGCCGTCCTTTCTTTCCTGACCGCCCTTGGACTCGTGCTTTACCTGCAATCCGCTCTGGCGCCGCTTCTCGAAAAAACCATCCGCAGCTACGCTGCCGATCACGGCATCGCCGACCTGCACTTCGATCTGCATCAGATTACCCCCTGGCAGGCCGATGTCCATGACCTCCGGCTCGCTGGCGGGGACCCAGAGCACGAGGGCCCGCCCTATTTGGACAACCTGGTCATCGACTACAGCCCCCAGGGCTTGCGGACGCGCGTCGTCGAGAGGATCAAAATCAGCGGACTGGTACTCCGGATCGTAAAAACCGAAGCGGGCTGGCGCCTGTCCGGTCTTCCGGACCGGCTGTTTGATCCGGCGCCCTCCCTGGCGCCGAAGCCCGACCGATCCAAACGCTCGGAATGGAAAATCCGCCGTGTGGAGATCCGTAACAGCCGTTTGGAGATCGACCAGGGCCACCGCCGGTTGACGATGCCGTTTCGCCTGACGATGAATCACGACGATCAAAACGGGGAGCGCTACCGGGGTCGCTTGCGCTGCTCGCCCGCAGACCAGCCGATCACCGTCGCCTTTGACCTGAATCCGGGTGCGCAAGCGCTGACGATTGCCGCGGCCGATGCGGACCTGGACCTAAGCCGCCTGAGCGGCTTTGTGGACCTTCCCCTGGCCGGCCGGCTGGCCGCCGCCGGTAAAGCCCGGCTGCAAATCAAACCGCTTAAACTGAAGACGGCCGAATTTCAGCTACGGCTCCCGGAGGGTGTCGCCTCTTTCGGGAGCCCGCCGGGATTGCGGGTATCGACCCCGGATGCACCGCTGGCCACCGTCAAACATGCCGAAGATGGCAGCTGGACGCTGCAAGCGGCGGAATTGACGGTCGGCCGGCCGGATCAATGGCGGATCCGTAACTGGCACGGCCGACTGCATCCCGAAGCAAAGGGCTGGATGGTGGCAGGCGCCTTCGATCTGGAAGCCCGCACACCGCCTCGGGATGCTTCCAGCACGTCCGATGCCGCCCCGGGTCAACGACTGCCGCTGACTTATCGCGGGCGATGGCAGAACGATCAGTCGTGGGACCTGAAGCTCTCAGGGCAGGGCGATCTGTGGGCATTGAATCCGCCGCCAGGACCAGACAATGACCCGCTGCATTTCACGCCCCGATTGCGTATGACCGCAAGCGGCGTCAAAAACCGGATCCAAATCGAGGCCGAAGCGCAGCTGGCGGATTTCAAAACCCGGCTGGCGCAAACGAGCGTGGGGATCCCGGTCGTTTCCCTTCGGGCGTCCGCTGAAGGTGCACGGGATCGGTTTCAGGGACGTTACGGTATCCAGGCCGACAACTTAAAGATCGCGAACGCATCTGCCCGGGGCCGACTGCCGCGGGTAGCCGTCGAGGGCACTTTTGAGACGGCCGGTGACGAACTGCGTCTTGTGGGCCGCACACGGATTGCGCGCGGGGCCATTCGCGTGCCGGAACATCAGCTCAGCCTGGAAGGCCTTCGTATCGACCTGCCCCTGGCCTGGCCCCCTGACCCCGCGACGGCCGGGGGCCGATTCAGCCTGGCGGCCCTCAAATGGAACGACCGCTCGCTGGGCGCGGTAAACGGCCGGTTGCGCCAGCAAGCCCGGGGGGCCGAATTCAAGGCAACCCATCAAAGCGCGCTGCTGCCCGGCGGTCGCTTGCAGGTCGACGGCCGTTTAGCCGTCGGTGCCGGTGATGCCCCACCCCGGGTGAGCCTGACCTATCGTTTCGAACGCGCCGCCAGCCAGGAGGATATCGATCTTGGCACCCTCAAGACCGCCTGGGCCGGCATACGGGGCAACGGCCGCATCACGGCCGCCGGTCGCGGGGTCTACGAAACGGGCAACCTTCAAGCCGATCTCCGCATGGAAATCGGCGGCGGGCGCCTGACCATGCCCCAAAAAAAAGCTGGCATCCTGGGCCTCGAGGGTGCCGTCGTCTTCCCGGATCTGACGGCCATGCGCTCGGCCCCCCGGCAGCAGATCGCTTTCGAGCGGACCTACGTCGGCGATATTGCCGCCTCCAACGGTCGAATCGACTTCCAGATCGAGCCCGGAGGGGTGTTTTTTCTTGAACGGGGCCGATTCGAATGGTGCCAGGGGACCGTCTATCTGCCGGCCACCCGGGTGGTGCCGGGAAAAGACGAATACGACCTTACCCTCAGCTGCGACCGGCTCAAGTTGGCCCCCTTGCTGGAGCAGATCGGAGCGGCCCGGGCCGAGGGGGGCGGCACGGTCAGCGGCCGTGTGCCGATCCGCATCCGCAAGGGGCAGTTCGTGGTGAACAGCGGATTCCTGTATTCCTCCCCCGGTGAAGGCGGCACGATCCGGCTGCGGGGCACCGACATGCTGACCGCCGGAATCCCCCCCGGCACCCCTCAGTACAACCAGCTCGAGCTTGCCAGACAGGCCCTTAAAGAATATGATTACGACTGGGTCAAACTGAGCCTGGCCACCAAACCCCGGGAGGACCTGCTAAGCCTCAAACTGCAGCTCAGCGGTCG
>JASJCV010000034.1 GCA_030065275.1 Desulfobacterales bacterium
GCCCTCGGCGTAGGCCACCACTTCTTTGACGTCCACCACCCCGGCGATGTTGATTCCGCAGGAGCAGACGAATACGCCTACCCGCGGTTCCTGGCCGGCGAGGTCTTTTTCGCGCGGATAGGACTTGTTGCGGGTGAGGGTGCCCTTGGCGGCCGTAAGCAGGCGGGCGGCGTCCGCGGCCGCGGCCGAGGCCTCGGCCACCGAACGCGGAATCGCCTTGGGGGCCTGGAAGGCGCCCGTGACGAAAACGCCCTCACGGCTGCTCTCCACCGGCGCGAAGCTCGAGGTCCGGGCGAAGCGGAACTCGTCCAGGGCGATGCCGAAGGTGTCCGCCAGGCCCAGAGCGTCCTTGGAAGCTTCGAGGCCCACCGAGAGCACGGCCATGTCGAAATCCTCGACCACGATCTTGCCGTCGTCCAGGGTGTAGCGCATGGTGACACCCGTGCCGTCTTTCCCGGGTTCGATCGTGTGGGGACGGGCGCGCACGAAGTTGACCCCGTCGGCCTGGGCCTTTTCGAAGTAACGGTCGAATTCCTTACCGTGGCTGCGGATGTCCATGTAGAACACGGTCTGGGACAGGCCGTCGCCCTCGAGATGCTCAGCCGTCACCAGGGCCTGCTTGATGGCGTACATGCAGCAGACGCTGGAGCAGTAGGCGTTGTCGCAGCGGTTCAGGTTGCGCGAGCCCACGCACTGCAGCCAGGCGATCTTCTTGGGCTCGCGGCTGTCCGAGGGGCGCTTGAGGTGCCCCATGCAGGGCCCGCTGGCCGAGAGCAGCCGCTCGTATTCCAGGCTGGTGACGATGTCGGGCGACTGGGCGCAGCCCAGGTAGTCGACGCCCTTGGGGTCGAAGGGCTCCCAGCCGGGGGCCAGGATCACCGAACCGACGTTGACGTCGATGGTCTTTTCCGCGTCATCGAATCTGATGGCGTCCGTCGGGCAAAACTTCTCGCAGGCCCGGCATTTGCCGCGGGTCAGGTAGATGCAGTGGGCCGCATCGATGGCGTATTTGAGGGGCACGGCCTGGCCGTATTTGATATAGGCCGCCCGGCGCTTGTTGATGCCCGCGTTGAATTCGTCATCGACTTTCTTGGGACATTTGGCCGCGCATTCACCGCAGGCAATGCAGCGGTTCATATCGATGTAGCGGGGGTTTTGTTGAACGGAAACACGGAAGTCGCCGGCGGCACCGCTGATGCCGGTAACCTCGGAAAGGGTCATGAGCTTGACGTTTAAGTGCCGACCGCACTCAACCAACTTGGGCGAGATAATTCACATGGCGCAGTCGTTGGTGGGATAGGTCTTGTCCAGTTGGGCCATGGCCCCGCCGATGCCGGCGCTCTTCTCGACCAGGTAGACGAAATAGCCCGAATCGGCGAGATCGAGGGTCGCCTGGATGCCGGCGATGCCGCCGCCGACCACCATTACCGAACCGATGGGTTTCTGGGTCATAGATTCCTCTCTTCCTGTGGTTGAAAAACGGGCGGCCGCTCCGGGAGCGGCAGGCGCGGCGGCCTCCGGAAGCACGGTCAGCTGGGCCAGCACCCGGTCTTCCGCAATATGGTTGAGGGTGCAGAACCGGCGCAGGGCCGCCGCTTCGATCTGGTAGCGCTTGGCTGCCGAGGGCCGGGCGTCCAGTCGCCCGCTGCGGATCCAGTTGGAGACCGTGTTGCGGTGAACCCCCAGGAGCCTGGCCAATCGACCGACTTTGAATTCATACATGACCACCTCCGGCGGCAAGGATGGCCTTGCCGCTGACCATACCGACGATTTTGGCGCACATGCGATCGACCGCCCGGCGAATGGGCAGGCTCAGGCCCGGCTGAACCATGTCGGGGACCTGCCCCACCTGGGCCACGAGCAGGCGCACGTCCATGGCGGTGCCCTCGGCCAGTTCCTGGAGCATGTTGGTGGTGGGGAACTGATGCAGGGAGTAGTCCACGATCTTGGCGGCCTGCATCTGATCGATACGGATCTCATGGATGGCGCCCGACTGGGCGTCGCCGAGATCCATGGCATCCACCACGATCAGTTGGTGCGGCCGTTTCGCGGCCAGGAGCATGTCAAAAAGGATATCCCGGATCGCCGTACCCACATCCAGGGCAAAAGCGAAGTCCGGCAGCCGGTAGTGGGTTTCCAGCCGCTGGATCACTTCAGGGCCGAAGCCGTCATCGCCCAGGAGCGGATTGCCGCATCCCAAAATCAGGCAGTCTTTTTCAAGGTAGGGCAAGTTCATTGGTGTGCCAATTGTTCCAATTGTTCCAAAAAATGAATCGTGTAGCGGTGTCGCAGGAGGTAGATCAATAACCGTGCCAGGCCCCTAAAAATCGGATGCCCGACTGTAATTAATAGGAAATTTTGATTTTTTATGGATGGAAGGCGCGAGAGATGCAGGTTGACTATTTGGGGAATATTATCCCCATTTAGTCAAATTTTGGGCAATACCATACTGAAAACAATCATAAATTTGTTGTTTGGGCATAAATATACGTTTTTTGGGGATAATTTTTCCCTTTTCACGAGGGGCGGGTTAAACCGTAGCGTTTCATTTTGTTGAAGAGGGTTTTGCGGTCAACCTTCAGCACCTCGGCCACTTTCTGGCGGTGCCATTGGTGCTGGTTGAGGGCGGAGACGATCAGATGCTTCTCATACTGGCTGAGCGTCTCGCCGAGATCCTGCACCGGTTGCGCCGCCAGATCGGGAAATTCCTCGCGGCTGGCCGGTGTTTCGGGTTTGGCGTTGGAGCCCATCAGATCGATGCGCTTCTGATTACAGTAGCGAATGATCACGTTCTGGAGTTCGCGCACGTTGCCCGGCCAGTCGTAATGATAAAGTTTGTCCATGATTTTGCCGGCGATGGGCGGCAGATTGCGCTTGCCGGCGTAGAGCCCCATGAAGTGGTCGATCAGAAGCCGGAGGTCCTCTTTGCGCTCGCGCAGCGGCGGCAGATAGATCGGCAGGATGTGGATGCGGTAGAAAAAGTCCTCGCGCATGCGGCGTTCTTCGACCCGCTTTTTGAGATCGCGGTTCGTTGCGGCCACGAAGCGTACCTGGGCTTTTTTGACCTGGCTGCTGCCCACCGGCGTGAAGCCGCCGCCTTCGATCACCCGCAGAAGCTTGACCTGCATGTGCGGGCTGATCTCGCCCACCTCGTCCAGAAAAACCGTGCCGCCGTCGGCATAGTCCAGATAGCCGGCCTTGTCCGTGTGGGCCCCCGAGAAGGCGCCCTTCTTGTAACCGAAAAACTCGCTTTCGACCAGGTTCTCCGGGATGGCCCCGCAGTGCACCGGCACGAAGCGGCGGTCGCGGCGCTCGCTCATGTCGTGGATCGCCCGGGCCACGAGTTCCTTGCCGGTGCCCGGCTCGCCGTAGATGACCACGGTGGCGTCGGTGGCCGCGGCATTAAGGATGTGTTCGTAGACCTGCTGCATGACGGCGCTGCGGCCGACGATGTTGCCGAACTTGTGGCGGGCCTTGATCTGGGAGCGCAGCAGGATGTTTTCACGCCGCAGGGTGATCTCGCTCTCCCGCAGGGCCACTTCGGCCGTCTTGCGGTCGTTGATATCGATGATCATGGCCAGGATGGAGACGGCCCCGTCCATGTGCCGGATGGGGGCGTTCATGCTGTAGTACCAGCGCTGGTCCTTGGGGTTCATGACTTCGAAACGCACGGTCTGGCCGGCCTGGACCTGGTCCATGACACAAAACGGGCAGGGCGTCTTGCGGCCGTGGAGCGCCTCGTAGCATTTGTGCCCCACCACGTTGCGCCCGATCTGCTGCACCAGCTGGTCGTTGGCATAGCGCAGGCGGTAGTCACGCGTGGCCATATAGATCTGGCCCTCGAAGGCGTTCAGGATGGCCCCCATGCGCGCCTTCTGTTCCCCGATCTCGTGCTCGGCCGTTTTCAGCGGGGTGATGTCCACCATCGATCCGACGCTCTCGTCGGTGCCGGGAATGTCGTCGATTTTCAGCAACACGTTGCGGATCTGCCCCTGATCGTCCTGGACGTGGCATTCCAGCATGCGGGGGGCGCTCCCGGCCGAGGCACGATGGCTCTGGTAATTAAGCATCTTGCGGCGGTCGGCCGCATAGATGACCTGATCCACGGACAGGCGTCCCTCGACCTCTCCCTTGCGCAGGCCGGTCAGGCGCTCGAACCCGGTATTGACCATGGTAATGGTGGCATCCTTGCGCATCACGAAGGTGGCCGTGCCGCTATTCTCGAAAACCGTGCGGTAGCGGTCCTGGCTCTGGCGCAGGCTGCGGCGCATGCCCTTCTGGTCTTCGAGCGCATCTTCATAGCGTGCCAGCCGCGTCTGCAGCCTCGCGATCAGATGTTCGTAATCCTCGGCCCGTTTGAATTCCATGGGTCTGCCCTTATCACACTTTGAGCGCGACGACCATCGGCGGGCCGGGCACCGCCTTGCCGGTGCAGACGCGATGGCCGAATGCGTCGGGATTGAGAAAAACGGCCAAATGCAATAAAACAATTGCCCATGAGCACAAGGCATCACCAATCCGCGGCGACGACGATCAGGCCGGCGCAAATCGAAGACGCCGGTGGCGTGGTCGAACTCCTGGGGCAGTTGGGCTACGTGCGCTCAAGCGCGTCGGTCCGCCGGTGTATCCGCGCATCGGCGTCCGACCCCGAGAGCATCATCCTCGTGGCGGCCTCGGCGGACGGCCAGCTGACCGGTTGCCTGCAGGTGGTCGTCACCCGACGTCTGGCCGAGGGGGACCGCGGGGAGATTGCCAGCCTGGTGGTAGGCGCCGACCAGCGCGGCCGGGGCATCGGCGCCCGCCTCGTCCAGGCGGCGGTCGAGCATCTGCGGGCGCTAAAGGTTGCGGATCTTCGCGTGCGCTGCAATGTCAAGCGGGAGCGCGCCCATCGGTTCTATGAGCGCCAGGGCTTTCGTCGGACCAAAACCCAGGCGGTCTTCGACCGGCCGCTGCACCCCGGCGACGGGTCGTCCACCGCCCGACAGGACCGATCGAGACGATGATCGATCTACGCGCCTACTTCAAACGGATCGGCTTCGGCGGCGGCCGGAAGACGGACAGAGATTGCCTTGATGCGCTTCACCAGGCGCATGCCAACAATATTCCCTTCGAGAATCTGGACATCCTCCTGGGGCGCCCCATCCAGGTGGACCTGACGAGCATCCAGAACAAACTCGTTCACCAGCGCCGCGGCGGCTATTGCTTCGAGCACAACCTTCTGATGGCGGCGGTGCTGGAACAGTCGGGGTTTGCGGTCACGAAACTTGCCGCCCGGGTTCGTCTGGGCAGCGACCAGGTGCGCGCCCGCACCCACATGCTCTTGATGGTCGCGCTGGACGAACTATCGCTGCTGGTCGACGTCGGCTTCGGGGCCCAGGGCTACCAGCGCCCCCTGCCCTTCGTCCCGGGCGAAGTCTTTCGCCGGTTTCAATGGCTTTACCGGGTGGTCGCGGAGGACCACGCCTGGGTGCTGCAGTCCTTGCAGGACGGCCGCTGGATCGACTTGTACGCCTTCACGCTCGAGCCCCAGCACTGGATCGACTACAAGGTGGCCAACCATTACGTGTCGACGCACCCGGACAGCCAGTTTGCCCGACAGCTCATCGTCCAGCGTCCGACGCCGGAAGCGCGCTACAGCCTTCACGATTTCGCCTTCAGCATCGACCGGGGCACATGCATCGAGACCCGCACCCTCGCAGACCAGGCGGCGCTGTTCGAGGTGCTGGCCGACACCTTCGACCTTCACTTCCCGCCGGAGACACGCCTACCGCTCTAGCCCCGGGCCGGGCGTCTTTTGACAAGCCGGCCGGTTTTGCCTATGGTCGTGAACCAGACTCTCATCCGCCGTCGCACGGCCACCAGCGATCGACGGTCATGAACACTCACCGCAATATTTGGAAACGCCCGCTATCATGCCTGCACGCCCCTTCCCACCACGAAGCCCTTTTCGGGGGCGCAGGTCCGCCGCACGGCGGGCTTTACACGGCCCTGCCGTCCTGGTGCTGGTTCTGGCCGCCACCATGCTCGGCGGCTGCTTCACGATGCCGCGCACCCTGCCGGAAGCCCCGCCCCAAACCGTCAGTTTCGCCCTTGAACCTCTGCCGGACAACCGGCTCGACAGGCTCAGCCGGGAATTGATGGCCGCGCATCCGGACGACGAATCGGGCTTTCTGATGCTGAGCAGCAATGCCGACGCACTCCGCTGGCGCCTGCTGCTCGCCGACATGGCCGAAAAGACGCTCGACTTACAGTATTATGTGTGGAAAGCCGACGCCAGCGCCGACCTGCTTCTGCGACGGGTGATCCGGGCCGCCGACCGCGGCGTGCGCATCCGCCTCCTTTTGGACGACATCACCCTGATGGGCTCGGACCCGGCCGTGGCCGCCCTGAGCCGCCATCCGCATATCGAGGTCCGTCTCTTCAACCCCGTCGAGGGCCGCAACCGTTCCCCCCTGCTGCGCGGCCTGGAGTTTGTGGGCAAAATCGAACAGCTCAATCATCGCATGCACAACAAGCTGATGGTGGCCGACAACCGCTTGGCCATCGTTGGCGGCCGCAATATCGGCAAGGAGTATTTCGGTCTCAACCCCAAACAGAATTTTGTGGATTTCGACGTCCTGGCCACAGGGGAGATCGTCCCCCGCGTGTCCTTTTCCTTCGACCTGTTCTGGAACAGCGACGGCGCTTATCCCGGAGAGGGCCTCATTCGCAACCACCCGGATCCGGGCCTACTCCAGAAGTTACGCGACGAGCTGGACGAAGAGATCGAAGACCACCGGGAACTGCTCGCCGCCTTCGGGAAAGAGGCCCTGGACACCGGGCGCATGCTGGCCGCCCTGAAGGACGGACTCTATACCGGCACAGCCGATGTCATCTACGACCGCCCCCTGGTGGGCAAGGACATGCCCCCCGTTCAGTTGATCGAATCGCTGCGGAAACTGACGCGCGATGCGCAAATGGAGATATTGGCCTCCACCCCCTACCTCGTACCGGATGAAGAAAACTACAAGGCCATCACCGAACTGGTCGGCCGGGGCGTAAGGGTTGCCGTGCTCACCAATTCGCTGGGGGCGACCAACCACCCGATCGTCCACAGCGGCTATAAAAAACATCGCCCCCGGCTGGTCGATACCGGCCTGACCCTGTTCGAATTCCGCCGCGACGCGCAACCGGCCGAATCGCCCGACACCCCGCCCGTGACGGCCAAAATCTTGGGACTGCACGCCAAGCTCATTGTCATCGATCGCCGCACCGTTTTCGTGGGGTCGCTCAACCTGGACCCCCGCTCGATCTATCTCAACACCGAAATGGGCCTGCTCATCGAGAGCCCCGAACTGGCCGAGGCCATCACGATGGTCTTCGAAAATCTTGTGGCGCCTGAAAACAGCTGGCAGGTCCGTAAGGACGAAAACAACCGGCTGGTCTGGCATTCCGGCGCCGAGGTCCGTAAATCCGAGCCGCCGAGTTCGCTGGCACGGCGCTTTCAGGCCTGGTTTTTCGGACTGTTTGCGCTGGACAAGCAGCTGTAGGGCCTTCCGCGGGCCCACGCCAACGGCTGTTGGAGGAGAACCGTTATGAACACACCTGACTTTAATGCCACCACCGTGCTGCTGAGCGTCGCCGGTCTTTGGACGGTCGCCGTCGTAACCCCCGGTCCCAATTTCTTCCTGACCGTTCAGACGGCCATCGGCGGCTCCCGTCCGCAGGCGCTCTGGAGCGTGCTGGGCACGTCCTGCGGCACCGTCGTCTGGGGGCTCGCCGGATTCTTCGGGCTGGCCCTGCTCTTTCAGGCCGCCCCCTGGCTCTACGGCGGCCTCAAACTGCTGGGCGGCGGATATCTGATCTACCTCGGCGTCAAGCTCCTGCGCCCCGGCGGCGGATATCAGGGGCATAACGCATGGGGCCATCACGCCCCGGTGAGAGCGACAGGCGCATGGCGTGCTGGATTGCTGACCAATCTATCCAACCCCAAGACCGCCGCTTTCGTCACCGGCCTGTTCGCGGCCAGCATGCCGGCAGCCGCTCCCGCCTGGCTGGGACTGGCCAGCGTGGCCCTGATGACAACCCTTTCACTCGTCTGGTACGCCGCCGTGGCCTGCTTTTTTTCCGGTGCACGCTGCACCCGCATCTACCAGCGCAGCCGGCGCTGGATCGACCGCACGGCCGGCATCATTTTCATCGCCTACGGCGCCCGGCTGGCGACCGACCGTTGAACGTTTGAGGCCCGCGCATGTCGAATTCTCCCCAAACCGAACTGATTGCCTATGCCCTGAAACTGGGGGTCGGCGATGCGCGCCTGATCGACGCCGCCCGCATCCGGGTCGAAGAGGCGCTCGCCGCCATCTGCCGGGACCCGGGCTGCCCCGGTTACGGCCAAGGCGCCAACTGCCCGCCCCACGTCATGAAACCGGCCGCCTTCCGCGAACTGCTGCAGGCCTTTCCCCAGGCCCTGGTGTTCAAGTACGATGTCCCCACCGAAGTCCTGCTGGGAGACGAGCGCTTCGGGGTGGCGGGCCTGGTTCACGAAACCGCCGCGGCCCTCGAACGCCAGGCCCGGGTCTGCGGATACACCGCCGCCCGTGGGTTTGCTGCCAGCTCCTGCAGACGCATCTTCTGTGCCGCCGAAGACGACTGCCGGGTGCTGGCTAGAAACGCCGCCTGCCGACATCCCGATACGGCACGCCCGTCCATCTCGGGGCTGGGGGTCAACTTTTTCGAACTCGCCCGCACGGTGGGCTGGCCGATCAACAGGATCACCCGCGATAGCGACCCCGACGAAATCCCCATGGGCCTGATGGCCGGCATCGTGCTGCTGGCCGAAAGGGTTTGACGCGAGATTCGGGGGTCAGGATTTCAGGTGTCCGTGTTCAGGTTTTTCCAAAACCTGAAACCTTGTCATCCGCCTTATCCGGGACCAGCCATTGATGATGACCGCGTGCAACATCAGGCCGGCACGCCGCCAGCCTTGCAAAGGAGATCCCATGCCACGTCAGAACATTTCCTCCGGCTCCCCCTTTGAAAAACCCATCGGTTTCTCCCGGGCGGTTCGCATCGGCGACCGTATCGCCGTGGCCGGCACGGCGCCGATTGCCGCCGACGGCAACACAGCTTACCCGGGCGACATGTACCAACAGACCCTACGCTGTCTCGAAATCATCCAGGAGGCCCTCGAAAAGGCCGGCGCCAGCCTGGATGACGTCATCCGCACCCGCGTCTACCTGACGGATGCCGATCGCTGGGAGGAGGCGGCCAGCGCCCATGGTAAACTATTCGGCGACATTCGCCCGGCCTGCACCTTCGTCGAGGTCAACCGCCTGATCGATCCGGAATGGCTGGTGGAGATTGAAGTCGAAGCCGTCGTGCATCACCCCGGGCCCAAGGCGTCCTGACGTCATGACGGCAACGCTGACCATTGCGAAGCGATTCCACGGCCCCCCGGCCTCGGGCAACGGGGGTTATGTCTGTGGCCGCCTGGCCCGATTCATCCCGGGCCCGGCCGTCGTGAGACTCAAGGCGCCGCCGCCGCTGGAACGCCCCTTGACGGTGGAAAGCACGGCCACGGGCCCTCGACTGACCGACCGGGAGAAGACGTTGGCCGAGGCGCGCCCCGGCCGGGTTGATATCGCGGAGAAGTGATCATCTAAGGGTTGAACCTTGCTCCCTTTTTACATTATGTTGGTTGATAGACCCTTCTCGAGGCCGCCATGACCGCTCTGACCCTGCTGCTCGTTTGCGTCATCACCATGCACGTCTGGATCTGCGTCCGCAGTCGCCGATCCGGTCGCGTGAGGGCGCTTCTGCTGGCCATCGGGCTGGTGATCATCGGTTTGCTGACCGGCTTTATCGGCATCCTGGTCGGCCTGGGCGGAAGACCCACCGCAGGGCGTATTCTGCTGACAGCCCCCTTTGTCTTTGCGGTCTTGAGTTTTCTGCCCTATACCGCGCTCTTTCGCCGAAGGCCGCGGAAATAGGCCCGACGGCGAGAGCGAAACGAGGACACCCCATTGCCTTCCGCCTTCCAGAGCAGATCCCACCGACTCGCCGTTTCTTGGTTCCGCATCAAGGAAGTGGCCGACCAAATCTTCGCCATCGAAGAGCCCGGGCACGTCCAGAGCTACCTTGTCAACGGAGACCGTCGCTCGGCGCTCATCGATACCGGCCTGGGTCTGGCCCCCTTGCACCCGGTTGTGGACGAACTGGCGCAGCCCGAGATCGTTGTGCTCAACACCCACTGGCATTTTGACCACGTTATGGGCAATCCGGCGTTTGAAACCATCGCCATCGCCGGCGAAGAGCGGCGGCTGATTCAGCGGGCCATCGACAATGCCACCCTGCGGCGCATCTATATCGACGCCTGCCTGGTGTCCGGTCCACCACTGCCGCCGGGTTTCGACCCGCAGTGCTGCCGCTTTCCGGGATCGGTGGCCGCCCGCCCGCTGGCGGATGGCGACACGATCGATCTGGGAGGACGCACGCTGATCGCGCTGGCCACCCCCGGCCACACACGCGGCAGCATGAGTTTCCTGGACACACGCACGGGCGCCCTGGCCTGCGGCGATCTGGTGTACGCCGGCACGCTTTACGCCCACTTTACGGACTCGGACACCGAAGCCTATCGGCAATCGCTTGAAGCCCTCCTGGATCGCGCCGGCGACATCCGGCAGATTCTCCCCGGTCACAACCGCTACCCGCTCACGACCGACTGGCTCGGCAAGGCCCACCAGGTCTTCACCGCGTTGCGTGAAGGACCTTCGGCGGCTGAAACCACATCCGCATGGGGGGCGCCGGTGCGCCGTCATCACGGCGACCAACTCGATCTGCTGACCCCCGTGCCGGGCTCCGCGGGCATTGACCTGGCCGCACGGCTATGGCCGGAGAGGACGCGAAGCGTCCAATGACCCGGTTTGACCCCGAACCGCAACACGCTAAAAGGGAGACGCCAACCGCCATGCAAAAATCCTCCACCGGACTGCCGGCGCATATCGCCGGCGCACTTTGCTACCTGCTGGGCTGGATCAGCGGACTGATCTTCTACCTGATCGAGAAGAAAAGCGACTTCGTCCGCTTCCATGCAACCCAGTCAATCATTGTCTTCGGCACGCTGACGATCGTCAGCATCGTCATCCAGGTGCTTCCTTTCCTGGGACAGCTGCTCGGCGCGCTGCTGTCGCTCCTGGGCCTGGCGCTCTGGATCGTCCTGATGGTCAAAGCGGGCCTCAAGGAACGTTTCCGACTCCCTTGGGTCGGAGACCTGGCTGAAGAATACGCACGCAAGAAAATCATTTAAGACCCTCTAAGTACGAAGATTCCGGGGCCTATCGGAAGCAAACGGCGATACGCAACCCGGGAGTGACATCCGCAGGGCGGCTCCCGCGAGATACCCTCCCCGCCCCCGGTGACCCTCGACGGCCATTACGACGCCCCGCGACTCGAATGACACCAACCGTCATCACAGTGCCGACGGCAAGGCCTAGCCCGTCGTGAGTCAATTGAGTTACCGTGGGTTTTCGTGTATTGTGCTCCCATTGCGATAAAGCAGGCGGATTGGCGGGGGGAATTCGATGCCGGACTTGATTCTCATTGGTGCCGGACATGCACACCTGACGGTCATGAAAGAAATGGCCGGTATTATCGCCCGGGGTCACCGGGTGACCGTGGTAAGCGACGGCGCATTTCAGTACTATAGCGGCATGGGTCCGGGCCTCCTGGCCGGGCGGTATCGGCCCGCGCGGATTCGGTTCGATGTCGCCACGATGGTGGGTGATCGCGGTGGGCGTTTCCTGAACGACCGCGTCGAGCAGATCGATCCGCACCGCCGACGGCTGACGCTTGCCTCCGGAAAACATCTGACCTACGATACGCTCAGCCTCAACACGGGCAGCTACGTGCCCGGACCCGCGCCGCAGAAAACCGATATCCACCTCTACCCCGCCAAGCCGGTCGAGGTCTTCATGACCGCGCGTGCCGATATCGCGGCGCGTCTAAGAAAACAGCCCCTTAGGATCATCGTGGCCGGCGGCGGACCGGCCGGTGTGGAAATCGCGGCCAATGCGCGTGCGCTCGTACGCCGCCTTCGCGGCCAGGCTGCGATCACGCTGGTCAACCGCGGCACCCTGCTTTCACAGTTTATTCCGGCCGTGCGCCGCAAAGCGCTGGCCAAACTCAAACGCCTGGGCATCCGGGTCATGGAGAACACGTCGCTGGCCGCCATCGACGACCGGGCCGTGGTCCTGACCAACGGGCGCAAACTGCCCTGCGACACGCTGTTTTCAGCCGTGGGCACGCTGCCCCCGCCCCTGATCAGATCCTCCGGCCTGGCCGTGGACCAAAGCGGCGGTCTGCTGGTCAACCATCACCTGCAGTCGGTGTCGCATCCGGAAGTCTTCGGCGGAGGGGACTGCATCGCCTTTCAGCCCCGACCGCTGGCACGGGTGGGCGTCTATGCCGTGCGCCAGAACCCCATCCTCCACCACAACCTCTTGGCTGCTCTGGAGGGCCGGGCGCTGGAACGATTTGTCCCCCAGCAGGATTATCTCCTGATCCTGAACATGGGCGACGGCACCGGCATTCTCAATCGCGGCCGGCTGACCTTCGGGGGCTGGCCGGCCTTCTGGTTCAAGCACATTATCGACGACCGCTTCATGCGGCGCTTCCAACTCTCGAACGAACGCCGCAACGGGCGGACTATAGAGGACCGAGGGACGGCCCCTGTGTGACAACCCAGATCGGCGCAAGCCCGAACGGCATCAGGTCGGGGGCCGTCCCGATTGCAAAGGAATCGATTAGGTGGCCATCATGAGAACACGACGGGAAGCTAATCGGATCGCGGCCTTCATCGCACCCCTTCCGCTGATTTGGGCCCTTTTGGGCGGCCTCGCCGCCGGGGCGACCGCCAACTGGTTCGAACAGGGGCTGGTCGAACTCAAGAACGGCCGCTACCAGCAGGCCGTGGAGGCCTTCACCGCGGCCATCGAGGCCGTGCCGCACGATTTCGAGGCGTTGAACAACCGCGGCTTCGCCCGCATCTATACCGGCGACTACGACGGCGCCATCGCCGACTGCACCCAGGCGATCGCCTACAATCCGGGGTCGGCCAAATCCTACAACAACCGTGGCTTCGCCTATATCTTCAAGGCGTCTTACCCGGCGGCCGTTAGGGATTTCGACCGGGCCCTGGCCATCAACCCGCGCTATGTGGACGCTTACAGCAACCGCTGCCTGGCTTATATCCGCCAGGAACAATATGCCCGGGCGGTCACGGATTGCAGCCAGGCCCTGGTTATCAACCCGCGCTCGGCCAAAGCGCTCTACAACCGCGGTTTCGCCCGCGACCGTCAAGGCGACCCGGCCGGCGCCCTGGGCGATTATGTTCAGGCCCTGAGCGTCAAACCGGACTATATCGAGGTTTTCAACAACATCGCCTGGATTCTGGCCACGTCTCCGGATGAGCGCCTGCGCGACGGCGAGCGGGCCGTCGCCCTGGCCGAGCGGGCCGTCGCCCATACCCCCGACGTCAATTTTATGGATACGCTGGCAGCCGCCTACGCCGAGGCCGGTAGGTTTGACGAAGCCGTGGCGATGGAAAACCGCGTGATTTCCATGCTGGCCGCCAACGGTGCGGCCAGCGAACTCGGGCCGCATGTCGAACGCCTGAGCCGCTTTGAAGACGGCCGGCCTTACCGCGACCCGGTGCGCATCCAGTCGGTGAGCGCGGTGACGGATCTCGACCGCAAACTGGAAATCCTGGACCGCCTGATGCAGCCCGTAAACGCCCGGTCCACCGATCACGCCATACCGGAAACCGGCACCGCCGTCATCGCCGCCCTGGACGCGGAAGCAACGGACACGACAGCGGGGCCTGCTGTCCAACTGGCCCAGGCCACCTCGCCCCCGGCCCCTGACGAGATCCGGGTGATGGACCAGACCTTGTTCACGCCCGTGGACACACCGGTGGAAATTACGCTCGAGGCCGAAGCGAACAACCAGCTACCGATGAATTACGACATCGAAACGGTCCCCTTCCAGGGCGCTTTGCGCGGCCGGCTTCCCCACCTGATCTATACACCGCGCCCCGGATTCAGCGGCAGCGACCGCTTCACGTTTCGCGCCGCCAATGCCGTGGGCCAATCGCGCCTGGCCACCGTCGTCATTAATGTCGGAGAAAAGCCCGACGGCGGCGGGACGGCGGACAGCAGCGCGCGGCCAGGTCCGTCGGCCGGCGGCTCGGACGCGTCCGCCGCCCGTTCAGCCGGAGATCCCCCGCCATCCTCGTCCACTGCGGCCGAAGAAGATCAGATGCCCACACCGGCGGTTAGCATGCCAGCCGAACCGGTGCCCGGTTCGGCCGCTATGAAACCGGCCGAGGGACCGGAAACCAGCGACCTCGAAACGAACGGCCCGCCCGATGGCCCGGCGACGGCCGACCCGGCCCAGACATCGGCCATCCTGCCGGCACCACCTGCAGAGATGGCACCGGACAGCGTCTTTACGATTCAGGTCCGTTCGGTCAACGCGGCGGAAAGCGCGGCGCAGGAAGTCGCCAAACTGCGCCGTGAGGGCTTTGCGGCCTTCAGCCACCCGGCGGATATCCCCGGCAAGGGTATCTGGTACCGCATTTACGTCAATGGTTACGCCACCAAGGCGGCCGCCCTCCAGGGCCTGGCCGCACTTGACGCCACCCGTTTCAAGGGCGCCTTCATCCGCCAGGTCCCCGAGGCCCTGCGTGGCCCCGCCACACCGCCGTCGGCCGTCGAGGCGCCGGCGGCCGAAGCGCCGCCGAGCGCGGCTGCAGCCGCGGCCCCCGCCGCCCCGGAGCCTGAAGCGGCCCCTCCGGAAACCTACCCCTATGCCTTTCAAATCAAATCCTACCGGGAGAAAAACGACGCCTTTCAGCTGGGTGTCGAACTCACCAGTCTGGGACGTAAAACCTTCGTCGGCGTCAGCCGCCTGGGCTCCACCGGCAACTGGTATCGCGTCTACACCGGGTGTTTCCGCAGTCCGGAGGAAGGCGAACGGATGCGTGACGACCTGACCGCGGAAGGCTTCGAGGACGCTTTCCTGACCATCGTTCCCTACACCATCGCCATCCTGCCGCCGGAGCATGACCCCCGGGGTGAAACTTTAGAAAACCAGCTTCTGGCCAAGGGGTATCTTCCCTACCGGCTGCCTGAAAGCGAGAGCGGCGCCCATTACAGGTTACTGGTCGGGGGATTTCACAACGAGGAAGACGCCGGGGAAACCCTGGAGAGTTTGAGGCGTCTGGGGTATGAGGCCCAAGTGGTGCTGCGGTAGTACCCACCCCCAAAAGGCATCTTTCGGCCCAGGTCTGCGTTTTCACACTTTTGAAATCCTCGAGGTCGCCTAAGCTGCGCGTCGCTTCGCGACGACGGCTGCGCCGTCGGTATGAAAAGCACTGCGGTTTGTTGCACACCGGCCATCGACATGGAATGGGTGCGATATCCCGCCGAAGAGCGGGAGCCTGAACCAAAATCTACCCTTTGTGGATGGCACGACGCGAACGAGGATCGCAATTTCCCTATTGGCCGGTGTTCAAGCCGTGGCGGTCCGACGCATGCGGCGTCCGATCAGCGCCACGACCACACCGCCCAGAACCATGCCCGCGCACAGCAACTGCCCCATCGTCAGCGGCCCCAGAACGAACATGAGGTGGGCATCCGGCTGGCGGAAGTATTCGATCCCGAAGCGTACGAGGCCATACCCCACCAGATAGAGCCCCAGAAGGGTGCCCTTGAGGACCGGTCGATTGCGCAACGACCACAGAATGGCAAAACACAGGAGTCCCTCGCCGAACGCCTCGTAGAGCTGGGAGGGATGGCGCAGCCGGCCGGTGGGATCCAGCGGGAAATACATGCCCCAAGCGACATTCGTGGCACGCCCGTAGAGTTCGCCGTTGATAAAATTGCCGATCCGCCCGAAGGTGTAGCCCAGCGGTACGGCTGGCGCCAGAAAGTCGGCCAGTTCCCAGAATGACAGGCCGCGGCGGCGGCCGAATAGATAGGCCGCCGCCACCACCCCCAGCATGCCCCCGTGGTAGGACATGCCGGAGATGCCCACGAACCGGAAGCCCTGGGAAAAATCGAAGGGCAGAATGATCTTCAGCGGATGCCGCGCATAGTAGGCCAGATCGTAGAAAAGCACGTAACCCAGCCGCCCGCCTAGAATCGTCCCCACGATGAGCCAGACCATCATGTCCTGAACAAGTTCAGGGGCGTACCGGAATCCGTCGCGGCGGGTGCGGTAGAGAAGCAAAAAATAGGTTATACCGAAGGCAACGATATACATCAGCCCGTAATAGCGCAGTTGAAAGCCACCCAGGCTGATCAGCACGGGATCGATGCGTCCGGGCAGATGCTGCCACCATTCCCAGAGTACAGAATTCATTTGACTCCCCGTCTGACGCGGCCCGCCCATCGGGGTGCAGGCCGTCGGCTAGTACAATTCGATACGGTCGATATCGATCCAGACCAGGATCGGAAAGGGCGATGATCGGTTGTTGCGCCGGCGCGGCAGGACACGCCGCCGCGTTGGAAACAGAATCCCGTCGAACGTGCGGTGCCGGTCACAGTAATGGGCCGCACACGCGTAGCCGCCGATCACTTCAGCCGTGTAGTCGTGGCGCCGGATAAACCCGCGGTCGTCGATGTAGAAAATCTGATCGCGGCAATGGGTGGGCAGTGTATCGGGAAAACGGGCGGCCAGCCGCCGCCAGGTTTCCCCCCCTTGCTCCCAGTCCGCCCCGCGGGTCAGATGCACGTCGGGATGGTCCAGCAGAAAGGGCGTGCAGAGATAATTCCAAATGGCATACCCGCCGAAATAGAGGATATCCAGGGCATCCCACACCAGGGCCCGCCTTCCGCCCGGGAAAAAAGATCGGGGTCTGGAACGGCTTTGCAACACATCACCGGCGGGGCTTTCGATCCAGACCCTTTCAGGTGTGAACCAGCCCCGCTGTCCTTTGAAGGGATTAAAACGCACCCGGGGTCTATCCACCGAGACGCGCGCGTCGTATTGCCGGAAGGCGTTCTTCTGCCAGCGGGCGGCAAGCGCCAACCCGCCGCAGCGCGCTTGGCAGCGGATTTCATTGACCTGCGCCCATCGGGCGCGTCCCCCGTGGGCGTCCAATACATCGTTAAGCAGTTCCGGCGACATTGACCAATTCGCTTCCCGCCCCCCGGCTAAAAGGCGAATTCCGAATGCAGTGCTTTTTCGACACCGACGGGTTGGGCGATCTGCTTCTGATCGCGCATGATCGCCTCGGTCTGCTTCCAGGCGGCGACATCGATCGTGCCGATAGCCAGGTCGGGTGTCGGCTTGACAAGGGTGCGGGTAATGGCGAGCTGCGCTTCCAGAAGCTCGCGGGGGGTGTCCCGGTCGTATTGCTGCAGCATGTCGAGCGCCTTTTCGCTGTTGTCCGGATCCAGCGCCTTTTCCCAGCCACACAGCAGCGCGCGGATGAATCGGCGCACCGTATCGGGTTCACGCTGGATCATCTTCCGCGAGGTGACCACCGAGTTGGCCACGAACTTGACCCCGAACCCCGCCGGGATGAAAAAGCGGACCGGATCGTCGTCAGCCTGCATTTTTCGCCCGATGACGATGCCCTGCGTGTTGCGATAAACCGGCCAGATGTCGACCTGGCCCCGGTAGAACGGGGTGTAGTCGTAGCGTACGTTGAAGAGTTTGACGTCCGAGGTCTCGAGGCCGGCCTTGGCCAGCAGGGTCCGCATGACGGTCTCGTCGTTGCCGCCAAAGGTGACGCCGATGGTCCGGCCCTTCAGATCACTCAGGTCATTGATGGGCGGCGCACTCTGGCGATAGATCCACTGCAGGGGATTGACCTGGAATAGCTGGGCGATCACCACCACCGGCGCCCCCTTGTCCAGCGCCCGGATGACCTGGTCGGCCGAGGCCACGCCGAACTGGGCCTGCCCCAGCTCGAGTTCCTTGATGGCGTCGCGCTCCGGGCCGCCCGACTTGACAGTGACCGCCAGGCCGGCATCGGCGAAATCCCCCTGCACGTCAGCGTATAAATCCCCCACCACGCTGGTGTTGAACAGCCATTTGAGACGATAGTTGATTTTATCGGCCGCCAGGAGCGTCCCCGGGGCGACGAACACAAAGCTGATCAGGGCCGCGGTCAGTGCGGCCGCATATCGATGTCGCGTCATCACTTGGTTCTCCTTGTCCGCGCAAACGCGCATTGATGGCACAGCCGGGGCCCAGGGGCAGGCCGGCCCCCCCCTGGGCCGCATGCGCGTTCAGTTGCTCTCCCAGGTGCGGCGGATAAAGGCCCCGCACCACTCCAGCAGTCCCTGGTAGACCGAGAGCGAAATACCGATCAGAAAAAGGGCGATCAATATTTTTCCCAGGTCGCTCTGGTAGAGCGCAATGCGGATGCTATAGCCGATTCCGGCGTTGGCGGCAATGAATTCGGCCACGATGGTGCCGGCCATGGCCAGGGTGGCGCTCCCGGCAACCACGGTGGTCAGCTTGCCCAGGTTCTCGAAGGCACGGATCTTGACCTCCAGCTGCCAGCGCATCCGTCCGGTCATGCGGTAGAAATGTTCGATGTCCCGGATGGGCTCGGCCATGATCCCCAGCACCGACAAAAGCAGCGGGAAGTAACAGATCATGGCGGCAATCAGGAGGCGTGAAAGGAACCCGTCGCCCAGCAGGATGAAGATGATCGGGGCCAGCGCCACGATGGGGTAGGCTTGCACGTTGTAGGCCGCCACCTTCACGAAGGAGCCGAACCACGTGGTTTGACGGCCGACGATACCGACCAGCAGGGCCAGGCAGATGGACAGGACCTGCCCGATGATGGCGATCGACATGGTGTCGAGGACGTCCCTGAGATACCGCACGGCTTCGGCCTGAAACGTCTGCCAGATCAGGGCCGGCCCGGGGATCACGTAGTTGGAAAGCTGCAGCCCGTACTTGACGGCCAGCAGGCCGGCCAGCCCCAGAAAGTAGATGATCAGAAACTGGACGATGCGCCTAGGCAGCATTGACGATCTCCAGCATGGCGCGCTCCAGCCGCTCCCGGTCCGGCGTCCCGTCGCGGTTGTGGTCCCGGCCGGATACCACCGACGCCGGTCTGGCCCGGCCCTTCGCGGCCAGCACCAGGATGTGACGGCAGAATTTGGCCACCTCGACGACATTGTGGGAGATATAGAGAAAAAACCGGTCCGGGAATAGATCCTTGATCCCGAGGATGATTTGCTCGCGGGTCGGCTCGTCCACATTGGCCAGGCTCTCGTCCATGATCAACATCTGAAAATCCTGCAGCAGATAGCGGATCAGGTTGATGCGGTTTTTCTGTCCCAGCGAGAGTTGCGCGAAACGCGATGCCAGGTGCGGCTGCATGTCGAAGAGCGCCACCAGCCGATCCCGCAAATCGTGCTGGCCGGGCGCCACGATGCGTTCGAGGTGCGTGCCCACGGCCGACCAGCCGGGTAGCCGCTCGGTATTGTAGGTATAGAGCACGCGGTCGATGCCGTCCATGCGGATCTCCCCCGCAAAGTCCCGGGATGTCCCCGTCAGCAAGCGGGCCAGCGTTGTCTTGCCCACGCCGGAGGGCCCGAACAGGGCGTTGAACCCCGGTCCCGGCATCTCGAAGGACAAATCCTCGAAAACGGGCGTGGCCGTTCGGGGGTAGCGGAAAGTCGCCTGCCGGCACGACAGCTGCATGGATGCGGACGAGGCCATCTCAGCCGACCTCTTCCTGGAGAATATGCGTCATCGTGGGGCCGTCGATATTGCCGCCGCTCAGGATGACCCCCACCCGCCCCCGGGGTTTGAGCGCCCCGCTCAGGAGCGCGGCCACTCCCAACGCCCCCGAAGGTTCGACCACCAGTTTGAGACGGTAGAAGGCAAATCGCACGGACTCGCGGATGGCAGCCTCCGAAACGGTAACGAAATCATCCACGTGGGCCTGGATCAGCGGAAACGTCAGACACCCCAGCGACGGGGTGCGGGTGCCGTCGGCAATCGTTGGCGGGTTTTCGACGGTCTGCAGGACTCCGCTGCGAAAGGAGCGGGCCGCGTCGTCAGCCAGTTCGGGCTCGACGCCGATCACCCGACAGCCGGGCATGACGCCGCGGGCCGCCAGCGCCGAGCCGCTCAGCAGTCCCCCGCCGCCGCAGGGGACCAGCAGCACGTCCAGGTCGCCGCCCTGGTCGTGCAACTCCAGCACGGCCGTGCCCTGCCCGGCAATGACGTCGGGATGGTCGTAGGGCGGAATCAGCACGCCGCCGCGGCGCGCCTGGACTTCCCGGGCCAGCTGTTCGCGGGAGTCCCGCCGGGGATCGTAGACAATCACCTCGGCGCCGTAGCCCTCGGTGGCCCGGCGCTTGATCAGGGGGGCATCGGCGGGCATGACGATCGTGGTCGGCGTCTCCAGCAGACGGCCGGCCAGGGCCACAGCCTGGGCATGGTTGCCGGAAGAAAACGTCACCACACCGCGCCGGCGGTCGGCCTCGGGGATCTGGACGATGGCGTTGAAGGCCCCCCGAAATTTGAACGCTCCGATGCGCTGCAGGTTCTCGCACTTCAGACCGACCGAAGCGCCGGCGAGGTCGTTCAGGGCCCTCGAGGTCATCACCGGGGTTTCGTGGGCCCGGCCCCGCAGTCGTTTCCGGGCCGCCAGCACATCGGTGAAGGTGGGCAGGGTCGGCATCGCACTCCTTACAGGTTATGGCCATTCGGCCGGGCGCATCATTCCGGCGTCAGGTGCGACGCCGTGGCCAGATAGTTTGTCACGTAGTCGGCCACCGCCGCCTCCAGGGAGTAGACCGCACCCGGGGCGCCCGCCGCCTCGAGTTTAGCGGTGTCGGCACAGGTGTAATACTGGTATTTACCCCGCAGCTCGGTCGGCATGTCGATGTAGTCGATGGTGCCTGCCTGCCCGGTTGCGGTAAAGAGGGATCGGGCCACGGCGTTCCAGCTGCGGGCTTTCCCGGTGCCGATATTGAAAAGCCCGTTGATGTCGGGACGCTCCAGAAAAAAAAGCGTCATAGCCGCGGCGTCCTTGACGTAAATAAAATCGCGTCGCTGTTCGCCGTGGGCATAGTCCGCCCGGTGGGATTTGAACAGGGCGATGCGCCCGGTGTCGCGCACGTCAGGATACGCTTTGTTGATGACGCTGCGCATCGCGCCTTTGTGGTCTTCATTGGGCCCGAAGACATTGAAGTACTTCAGCCCGACGATGGCCTTCAGCCAGCCCTCGCGCCGCGCCCGCAGATCGAAGCAGTGCTTGGAGAAACCGTACATATTGAGGGGGCGCAGGGCATCCAGCCGGCTTTCATCGTCGGCGTAACCTTGCCCCCCGTTCCCGTAAGTGGCCGCGCTGGAAGCGTAGACCAGGCGGCAGGCCGGGTGGGAGGCACGCCAGGTGGCGATCCGAGCGGTGTAGCCGTAATTGTTCGCCATCAGATAGTCGGCGTCCGCCTCGGTGGTGGACGAACAGGCCCCCATGTGGAGAATCGCCTCGATTGTCTCCCCGAAGCGGCCGGCCTCCAGTTCGTCGATAAAGGCCGCCTTGTCCATATAGTCCGCAAAGCGCAGACCGACCAGATTGCGCCACTGGTCCGTGGTGCCCAGCCGGTCG
This sequence comes from Desulfobacterales bacterium, assembly GCA_030065275.1. Classification (GTDB taxonomy): domain Bacteria; phylum Desulfobacterota; class Desulfobacteria; order Desulfobacterales; family UBA5852; genus JABZFP01. Next base: position 21,629 of record JASJCV010000034.1, read on the forward strand.
ACCACGAGGATATCGTCCCGCCCCCGGTCGTTCAGTGCCCAGATGAGGGCACTGCCGATGAAGCCGGCCCCGCCGGTTACGACGATCATCGTCTTTCAATCCTCCTGCGCGGGCATGACCGCCGTTCGGCGGCCAACAGCCGGGTATGAAAAAACGGCAAGGGCTTCACCGCGGCACCCCCACCGGCATGAGATAGAGCGGCGTTTCGTCTTCGGACAGGCCCAGAAGCGCGCGCACCGCGTTGTCCCGGAAGGCACCGACCGCGGTGGTTCCCAGCCCGTCTGCCTGGGCCTGGAGATAAACGTTCTGGGCCGCATGACCAGCCTCCATGTAAACGTAGCGCTCGGCCCGCCGACCGTATTTAGCCGCCGTGCGGGCCGTGATACCCGTTATGGCCAGTGTTACCGGTGCCTGGGCCATCCAGCCCTGGCCGAGAGCGGCGCGGGCCATGGTTTCGCGATGATCGCCGGTTTCAAAGGGCCGCAGATCGTGTTTCCCCGGTCGATAACGATAAATCCCGTCCGCCAGACCGTTCACCTGACCCGCCACCACCAACACCTCCAAGGGGTAAAGGGCACCGGCCGACGGGGCCGTGCGCATCGGCCAACGGTTGCCCGTGATCCCCTGGGCAGCCCAAAGGATCTGACCCAGTTGCGCCAGGGAAAGCGGTCGATCGGCGAAATTACGCACCGAGCGGCGCCGTGCCAGTGCGGCTTCGACTGCCAGGGAGCCATCGGTACGCGGCGGGGGAAGCGCAATCGTTGTCATGGTCGTCCCCTTTCCGGTTTCCGCGGTCGCACTCGCCGCCAGCAGCACGAGGACGATAATTAAAGCCCATTGTCGACCGTCGGCCCTGACCGGCGAAGGCGCGGGGCGCACCCCGAGACGGCCTTCAGCCCTGCCATTGTCGTTCGTCGCGCTCATACAGCCACCTGCCCGTCTGAACCCGCAGGCGATGGCGCGGACCGGGTCGGTCGGCATCGAGATCGGCATAGGCGGCATCCTCCTGGTAAAAAAAACACATGGCCCCGTCCAAGCTGCCCACACGAGGCGCGAATACGGCCGGTGCACGCCGGGCATACCTTCGCAAGGCCTGGGACACGGCATCAACCGCGGTCAGCTCATGGAGCGAAACCCAGGTGGGCGGAAACAGGTCCATGCTTTGCAACCGGTGCGCCGCCAGCACCTTGTGCGGCGATATCCAGCGGTAAGCGTCGACTTCCCGGGGGTTGAGGCGGATCGAACCTGCCGGTGCGGCCGCAAGAAAGAACCAGGTCAGGAAGCGACGCGGCATTGTCGGAGGCGAGGTCCAGTGCGCGAACGGCACCAGTTCGTCCGGCGCCAGGCTCAACCCCGCTTCCTCGCGCAATTCCCGAACCGCCGCCTGACGCGCGGCCAGGGGCCAGCCAGGATTGGAAGGCACCGGGCCGTCGACGGCCTCGATGGCCCCCCCGGGGAAAACCCAGGCCCCGGCAAAAGGGTCATTTCCCGGCCGGCGGCGCACCAGCAGCGTTTCCAGACCGTGCCGCCCGTCCTGCAAAAGAATGACGGTGGCGGCCGGCGTCGGGATGGCATCAGAGCTGCTGGTTTCTGGGTTCATGTTTGGCTTGGTCGTCCTGACTGCGGCCCTGGTGGGAATACCCTGAGGGGTGCACACCGCCATCGGCCGCCCGCAGACCATCGACCGAGGCTGTTTATGGCGAATCAGATTAGCGGACGCAACCTGCGGCGTCAACCGCCCAAGCCTCGACCGTGCTGCCGTTCCAGACATGAAGCTGCCGGGTCAGATTGACCACCGGACAGGCATGATTGGGGAAAATCTGGAGACGGTCGCCCGGCTCCAGGAATCGGCCGTCGCTAAGGACGAAGCCATGCTCTTCGGAAAGTTTGCCAACCGTCAAAAGTGCTTCCATATCGGCCGAGGCTTTCAACACCAAGGCCTGGCCATAGCCGGCGATCCCGGCCGTGCCGTGGGCCCCGCGATCCGAACTGAGGGTTTTGGCGCCGGCATCGACAATGGCATAGCGTTCGTTGACGCTGACCACCGTAGTCAGAACGCTGAGCGCAATGCGAGAAGGGGGGAATCAACCCGAGGCGCAGGGGGGTCTGGTCCATGAAAACGTAGTTGCCCGGCCGGATTTCGGTAAGTCCATCGAATCGCCGGGCCGCAAGCACCGTCGGGGTCGAGCCGACCGACACCTCCGGGACGCGGTATCCGGCCCGGCGCAGCCGACTGGCCAGCGCGGTCATGCTCAGCCGCTCCTCTTCCGCCGTACGGGCGGCGGCATTGCCGTCCACGGCACTGTAGACATGACCCGCATGTGACAGAAGCCCCCGGAAATCCAGGCCGACGGCATCCGTGAGGGCTTGCGCCAGAGCCGGTACAAGGGGATCATCGGGCTTGCGGCCGCAGCGTTGCAGGCCGACGTCGACCTTGATGAAAACACCTGGCTGGGCGCCCTGCTCAACGGCCCGCGCCGCGAGCAGATCCACCCCCGCCATGCTGTCCACAATCAACCGCAGATCGCAGCCACAGCGTCGGGCGGCCCCCAACAGCCGATCGAGTTTTACGGCCGACACCAGCGGGTAGGCCAGCGTCACCGAGGGCAGCCCCGCCTCGATGAACACCAGAGCCTCCTCGACTTTTGAGACGGTCAGGCCATTGGCCCCGGCCGCAAGCTGCAAGCGTGCGATCTGCACCGATTTGTGGGTTTTGACATGCGGGCGTAAAACAAGCGCGGACCCGTCGGCGAGAGCCTGCATGCGGTCGATGTTGGCCTGCAGGATGTCCCGATCCACCAAAACGGCCGGTGTTTCCAGATGCGCCGGCAGATCGAGAACTATCGGATAGCGATCGCGTCGCTTAGCGTCCATCGCTGCCATCACGTCACCCCGGGTGCCGACGGGTGATGCTGGCTCGCGCCACCGGCGGCATGGCTATTTCTTTCCTTTGCCCTTGTTGGTTTTTTTGGGGCGGCGTTTGCCGTTGGTGCCTCTCCAGATCTTGCCGCGTTTGCTGCGTCGGTCGCCTTTGCCCATATGCTCTTCTCCTTTGCAGTTCGTCTTCACGCGGGACTGCCGTCGGTCCTGCGCCCGTGTCGCCGTTTGCAGCCGTTTCCATTGTCCGCTGGGATTTTCGGGCCAGACCGGCTGTCATAGCCGCAAAATGGCCCGATAGATGGATATCGCGTCCTCGATCCGGCGGATGATCACGAACTCATCCGTCTGGTGCGCCTGCGAGGGTTCCCCCGGCCCCAAGATGACGGCGGGGGGGTAATCGTAAGCCGCCGCCAGAGGGGCGGCGTCGGTGAAATAGGCCGCGCCGCGCGGCACCGGGGATTCATCGAGATAAGGCGCCGCGAGGTCAAAAACCTGCTGAATCCATGGATTCCGTGGATCAGAGGCGAAACCTTCCATATCCGCCATAATCCTGAACCGGACGAGATCACCGCAACACTCTTCGAGCAGTGCGCGCAGCGCGCCATGTCCGAGCCCCGGAACGGTTCGGACATCCAATCCGGCGACGGCCCGGTCGGGCACCGAATTGATGTTGATGCCCCCCTGGATCGTACCGACGTTGAGTGTCGGGCGCCCCAGCAGCGGGTGGGCGTGGTTTTCGAAATCGATGGCCATCAGGCGCCGGACCGCTTCAGCCGCCTTGCCGATGGCGTTTTCTCCCAGCTCGGGCTGCGAGCCGTGGGCGGTGCGGCCGCGCGCCTCCAGCTCCAGCCAGAACGCGCCCTTGTGGCCGATCAAGGGATAGTTGGCGGTCGGCTCGCCGATGACCAGCGCACGCACCGGACCTTCCAGCACCCCCTGGGCCGCCAGCGCGCGAACACCCTCACAACCGGTTTCTTCTCCTGCCGAAAGGATCAGTGTCACCGGCGCATCGGCGCCCTCGGCCAGTGCCGCCAGGACCATTGCCGCCACGCCGGATTTCATGTCACTGGCCCCCCGCCCGTAAATTCGGCCGTCAACGCGATGCGCTCCCGTGGGGTCGTATTGCCAGGCGGTCGAACCGAGCGGCACGGTGTCCAAGTGGCCGCTCAGGACGGTTGGCTTCTCTCCGCCGCCGACGGCGGGTGAGCGGGCCATAAGATTGACCCGTCCCGGCGACAACGCATGGTAAGTCACGCGGAACCCGCCATCCGCGAGCATGTGCCCCAGGAAACGGGCGCAAGCCTCTTCGTTTCCGGGCGGATTGATCGTTTCGAATCGGATCAGCCTGCGTGTAAGTTCGATAAGGTCCATCGGTGATCGCGGGATCCGGCCTCTGATGCGAGAAGTATAAGATGAGGAGGCGTCATCTCGAACGCCTCGACCAGCGTCCTTCCCTTATCTCAACAATGCCCCAGTTCACAATAGCGTCGGCCCAGTTTTTTGAGGAGCCAGGCTTTGTCACCACGCGTGAGACGGCGGGCGCGGATATGGCGCGGCACGGCGCCAGGGCCTGCTCCGCATCCACGACCCTGAAATGCGCGCCAGGGCCCATCAAGCCATGCTGCGCCATATCCGCGCCCGCCGTCTCACGCGTGGTGACAAAGCCTGGCTCCTCAAAAAACTGGGCCGACGCTATTGT
>JASJCV010000035.1 GCA_030065275.1 Desulfobacterales bacterium
CACCCCTAATAGCCATCCATAAATTCGCTGGCCTGATGGTATATGGGGCAAATTCCACCGCGGCGGTTTTGAAGGTTTCCGGCCTGTCTTCCTATGAAACGCTGATGGCGTTTTTCCTTATTGGATTCTGAAATCATGCCTGAATCTGTGGGACATATATATTTCAGATCCGTTTCATGACTTTCCCAGAGTCGCCTTTGTTTGCTTTAGCCGTGCCCCAGAGTCTGTCGTCGTGACTTATTTTCAATATGATCCGAAATGTTGGGGCGAGGGCTCTGCCGGATTGGCGATTAAATGCTGGCTTTGGATGCATTGACAATCGACTTTTTGATTGGATTTAAACCTATGCATTGAAGTCGGCGATGATTGCAATCTTATCGACGCAAAAAATGACCGGCGGATTTTTTTGTTTTTTGATTTTATGCGCATTACTGTCTTTTCTTATCCGGATGCTATTGCTGATATTCGGCCGATGCGCTGCGGGAGCGTGCTGGTGCAGGTCGGTGACTTCGAGGATACCGTGATTAAAAAATACGGATCGCCACGGCATGTCGAAACTTTCGGGAACCGTCCTGGTTTGTGGGTGCCAAAGTGGTGTGAAGATGACCAGGGCCGCTTAATGGTGCCTTATCTACTCAGAAGTCCTATCAAGAAGTAAATCTGGGCCTATCAAGCCGGCCCCAAACGCCTGCCTTACGACCTTCACTTTTACAATGGACCTCTAACCCGCATCGAAACGGGAAAGCGATCCGGATCGATCGGAGACGGCTCTCTCTGTTGAATATGGGGTGCAAGGACGGGGAGCAACGCGGCATCGGTGTTGCTCGTCACAAGGGTAGCGGTATTGTGGGCTAATGCACCTAGCATACGGAGGAATGTGAGACTTCAGGATCAAGTCTCAATGGGTTACACGGAAGGCTTCGTCCACCGAGGTGATGCCGGCCAGCACCTTGTTGATGGCGTCCTGCTGCAACGTGATCATGCCTTCATCTATGGCTCTGGCTTTGATGGCGCCGGCGTCGAAAGCCTCAAGGATCAGGTTTTTCAGGTTTTCGCTCATGACCATGAACTCGAAGATGCCCAGACGGCCGCGATATCCGGTCTGGACGCAGGCTTCGCAACCTTTGGGCTGAAAAATTGTTCCTCCGGCAGCGGTTTGGATCGACAATCCGATGCGGTTTAATGCGGCTTCTCCGTATTGTCCGGGCTCACGGCAGTCCAAGCAGAGTTTTCGAACCAGCCGCTGTGCAATGACGGCGTTGACCGATGAGGAAATAAGGAATGGTTCAATACCAATATCGACAAGCCGCGTAACGGCACTTGGGGAGTCGTTGGTGTGAAGCGTTGAGTAGACCATATGCCCGGTGAGCGCCGACTGCACAGCGATTTCGGCGGTTTCGCGGTCACGGATCTCACCCACCAGGATCACATCCGGGTCCTGGCGCACGATCGAGCGCAGGCCGCTGGCGAAGGTCAGCCCGATTTTAGGGTTTACCTGGATCTGGTTGATCCCGTCGATCTGATATTCCACCGGATCTTCCACCGTGATGATGTTGATGTCGGGGGTGTTGATGTGGCTCAAAACGGCATAAAGTGACGTGGTTTTGCCGCTGCCTGTGGGGCCGGTGACCAGAATGATGCCGTTGGGGGCCGCCACCAGGCGCTTCAATTGATCCATATGCGTCGGGGAGGCCCCCAGATCGGTGATATCGAACAGCGCGCTCGTCTTGTTTAGAAGGCGCATAACCACCCGTTCGCCTGCCGCGGTGGGGATGGTGGAGACCCGCACGTCGATTTCGGTATTGCCGATCTTCACGTCAAAGCGGCCGTCCTGGGGTAGGCGCTTCTCGGCGATGTCGAGTTTGGCCATGACCTTGACGCGCGAGATCAGGGCGGCCTGAATATGCTTCGGCGGCGTTAGCAGGTCGTAGAGCACCCCGTCGATGCGGTAGCGCACTTTGATCTGCTCCCGGCTGGGTTCGATGTGGATATCGCTGGCGCGTGCCTTGGCGGACTGGGAAATAATATTGTTTACCAACCGGATGATGGGGGCATCGCTGGTTTCATCCAGTAGATCGGCCGTGACCGCGATATTCAGGGCTTCATCGGATTCGTCGTTTTCCATGTCCTGAACCAGCTGCTCCGCTGAATCCTGCCTGAGGTCGTAGGCCAGGTTGATGGCGTTGATGATCTGCTGGCGGGATGCCAGGGCGAGCTCATAGTTTCGGATGCCGAGCAGGTGGACCAGGTCGTCCAGTTGATGCACGTAGCCGGGATCACCCATGACAATCAGGCAATCCGCCCCGTTATCTCCACCGTTACCCTGGCAGGGGCCCAGCGGCATCAGGGCGTATTTTTTCAGAAAATGAATAGGAATCTTGTCCGTAAAGCGGTTGTCGATGTTTTCGATGGGCATCTGGGCCAGGACGGGCAAAGCGAAGGCTTCGGCGTAGAGTGCTAAAAGCTGACCCTCGCTTAAAAGGTTCTTGCGGAGCAGGTAGTCTGTCAAGGGCTCCTTTTTCAGCGCTGCCTGCCGCCGGCTTGCGGTGATGTCTTCTTCGCTGAAATTGAATTTCGATTTGAGGAGATGGTTTATTGACTGCATCGAGTGTCCCTTGCTGCCGAGGCCGGCCTTACTGCCCTGTCGCCTCGTTATTCAACCGGTCGGACTCGTTGGTTACCGTTTCATCATCCGGGTAGAGTTTGATGCTATCGGCCTTGTTCACGATACTGTCACGCACCCTTTCGATTTGTTCCGACTTTTCTCTGTAAAGTTCTTCAGCCTCCTGAGTGCTTTTCACGACCACCGGCGACAGGAAGACATACAGGTTTGTCTTTACGGTCTGCTTGCCCTCGGATTTGAACAGCCAACCCAATAAAGGGATGTCCCCCAGAAAGGGCACTTTCCATTCGTTGACGCTGACCTGGTTTTCGATCAGGCCACCGAGCACGATCGTGCTTTCGTTTGCGACCAGAACCGTGGTGTCGATCGTGCGTTTTAGCGTCGTGGGGCGGGATATGAGCTCCCCTGATTCGACCACGCTGATTTCATGCGAAAGATTCAAGCGAATCATGTTGCCCTGGCTTATTTGGGGGGTAATGATCAGGGTCGTGCCAACATCGCGGTACTCGAATGAATTGAAGGTGTCGTTGTCGCTGGTGGAAACTGTCGTCTGGTAGGGGATGTTCCGGCCGACCACGATCTTGGCCTCCTCGTTATCCAATGTCAGCAACTGGGGCGTGGAGATAATGGTGGTCTCCCGGTCCTCACGGAAGTAGTTGATCACGGCCTGCAGATTACGAAAAGTGACGCCGGCGATATTGATCTCCTCGGTAAAGATGCCCAGGGAGGCGCCCTGAGGAAACGACGGGCCGTCAGGATCGACCAGGTTGCCGAGGTTGCCGCTGTTTTCGTCGCCGCCCTGAAAGCCACCGCCGAATACGGTATCTTTGCCGTCGATGGTGGTACTTCCGAGCGCCCGCCAGTCGGTGCCGAATTCAAGCTGTTTGCCGGAGTCGACCTCCATGATCAGGGATTCGATATAGACCATGGTGCGGGGGACGTCGAGCCCGTCGATAATTTCCGAGATGGCCAGATAGTCGTCCTTCTGACAGAAGGTGATCAGGCTGTTGGTTTCGGGGTCGGAAGTGATGCGGATGCTTTCATCGGCCAGCAGGGGCAGCTTGCCCTTTTCGGTGGCTGCGCCGCTTCCGCCACCCTGGAGATCGGTTAGAATTTTGGCGATGTTTTCGGCCTTGGCATATTCTAGATAGCGTACGTGCACTTTTTCTTTGCTGCGCGGAACCTTCTGGTCAAGCAATTCGGCGAGCGCCCTTACGCGCTTGGTATCGTTTTCATTGCCCACCGCGATGATCGTGTTCGTGCGCTCGTCGCTGATGACCCGGATCTGCCTTTCGGCGGCCCCTTTCTTGCGTTTAATTACATCGGCGAAGATGGTTTTGATGATTTTCTCCGTATCGACCGCTTCAGCGTTTTCCATCGGAATCAGGGCGATCTCCTGGCCGATACCGGTCACGTCGATCGTTTTCATAATGCGCAGCAGCCGGCTGATATTGGACTGGACATCGGTAACGATCAGCGTGTTGGTAGGCGCATAGGCCAGGATGACGCTGCTCTTGGATACCAGCGGCGTAAAAAGTTTCTTGAGTTCGTTGGCATCGGCATAACTCAAGGGGATGATCTGGGTGATGACCTTGTCGTTGACGCCATCGAAATCACTCCGAAAACGGGTTTCGATATTGCGCGTGCGAGCGTCGGGCATGGGCACGATTTTGGTAATTTCGCCCGACTCCACGATGGTGAAACCGTGAACCTCGAGAACGGATGCGAATACCCGGTAGGCTTCGTCCACCGATATCTGGGACGGCGATATGATCGTGACCTTGCCCTTGACGCGCTGATCGACAATAAAATTCTTCCCCGTGATTTCGCTGATGAATTTGATGAAGAGATGGATGTCCACATCATTGAAATCGATGGATACGCGCTGATTGGCGGCCAGCGTGGCCCCCTTCAGGTCGGACTCCGGATTCTGGGCCCCGCTCGGCAAGGGGGCGAGACAAAAAGCGGCAACCATCAGAACGTGAAGGGCTGATCTCACAAAGGCGGTGTTGGCTAAGCATTCCATGGTGCTTCCATTCAACTCCTCATTCAAATTTAAAATCAAGCCGGCGTTCGCGACCGCGGCGTTTGAAATTTAGTTGCATCGCGTCGCCGGCCGACAGTTCCGTCAGCGTTATGATAATGTCTTCCAGGCTGCCTATCGGTTCTTCATTGATGTTCAAGATGACATCGCCGTTGCGCATACCGAGCCGCCGCAGCGGCGAAGAGGGCGTGATCCGGTTGAGTATCAAACCGCTGCTGCCGTCATCGCCCTTGAACGGGGCGGCGGCCGCATAAGTGCTCCAGTCTTCCGGATCTTCCGAGATCGTTCCCAGCCGACTCAATTTCACCCGCACCGCCCGACGTGCCTGCGCGCCGGGTTCTCTGGACGGTGCAACCTGTCGGGGGCGACTGGCACGGGGGCTGCGCGCGGCTGCCGGTCGGGCGGTGGTTCCTGAGGCGACGCTGGATGGCTTCTGGATCTCCAGGATTTGGTCTTCGCCCTCGACGGAGAGGATGACTTTTTCGCGCAGGATCATCTTGACCTTGGCGCTGCTGACTTCTTCGCCGGCGCGATAGAAAGCCTGTTTGCGCTTGGTTTGGTCTTCGATGACGGCTCGGGTCATACCGTCTTCCCCTGTAATCGTTCCCCATAGTTTCAATTTCAAATCCGTTGGTTTGAGCGCGTCGACGTCGATGGCGGTTGGGCCAGGTTTTGCATCCCGGGGTGTCCGGAACAGATCCCGTCGGGCGATAATCTGGTAGTTGGCGAACGGCCGGGGCTGATCGCTTGGAGTCCGCGCCGATGCCTGCTCGACGGCGGGCGGTGGCGTTGATGTGGCGGCCTCATCGATCGTTGCCTGTTTCCGATAGATCGATAGCCCCATCAGGACGATCCCGGTCACCAGAGCCAACTGCAATATTGAAAAGGCGACGCGTAGCATTTCGTGATTTACCTGCCTAAAGGGCAACGTCCGGCCGGAAGTCCCGGATGGCGGTGTCGACACCGCGGGGGCGGCCGCCGAGTCTTTTAAGTTTCCAGGGTTTCCACCTGAATAACGGTCTCCAGGAACCCGCTTTCCTGCTGCTTTTGTTTGATGGACAGTCGCGGCACGCTGATTAAATGTGGCGACATTTCGATCCGGTATAAAAAGCGGCTGATCTGCTCCAGGGTGACGTCATTTAGTTTGATTTCCACCCGGGAGCGGTTGGACGCCTTTTCCGCGTCCTTGACGGTCGAAGGTTTCATATAGACGATCTTGGATTTGATGCCGGTGTTGCCGGCAAGCTGGTCCAGAAAACTGAAGAGCGAGAAACCGGTTGGCCTTTTTTGAAGAATAGCAGCCGTGCGAAGGTTTTCCGCCTGAAGCCGGCCATATTCATCCCGCAGCTCCCGCATCTGTTGCAGTTCTCTTTCAATGGCGGCCGTCTGTTGGGCGCTGCGCGCACGACGCTCTAAGAGCGGGAGGACGCCGGCGTAGACCAGCAACATGGCCGCCAGGCAGGCCGAACCCAGGCCGATGACCAGCCGCTCCCGTGGATTCAGTTGCTTCAGCATGCGCATTTTCCCGCCCCTATTGGGTTTCATCGATGGGTTTCAGGATCTGCTTGGCAGATCGGCTGATATCCGGAAACGCACCCGGCCGACTCTTTGATCCATGTTGGCCGAGATGATGGTGATGTTATCAAAGATACCCGTTTGTTCCAGATGCCCCCTGGCCTCGTTGACCGCTTCAAACGTGCCGGTGGTGCCGCTGATCTGGACGCGCTCCGTCCCGGCCACCAGTTGGGAAACATGAATGTCCAGTTTAGGCGGCAATGATTGACTGATAGCCTGGAGGATGTCGATCTGGCGAACCTGGACCCCACGGTGTGCCGCCAGATCGTCTTCGCGGGCCGCCCGCAGTTTGACGATCATCTGCGGCAGGGGATTGGCTGTATTGCGCGTTTCCGGAAACGTTTGTTTGAGAATCGCTTCAGTCTCGGCCACCAGGGCATCGACGCGCGCTTCGTTGCGGCGGATATCCATAAATACCCCGGCCAGAAATAGAAGAATCAGGACCGCGGCCAAGACACCGGACCGGATAAGAGGTTGTCGATGCTGCTGTAGAAAGCGTCGCAATGGGAAAGTGGCCCGGAAGAGATTGAGACCCTTTTCGGCCATCGGCTCATAGAGCCCAAGGGCGAGGGCGCCCTGGCCGTGTCCGCCTGCGAGTTCGCCGCTGAGGTTGGGACGGGTCGCGCGGGACGGATCGAACACCGCTGCCCTAAGCCCGAGGGCGGCGTTCAGTTTATCGGGTGGATAGTGCCGGGCCCCGCGCGATGTCAGGTAGACGCTGCCGATGTCGGTTGTATCCGGCAGGACGTGGGGCGCTGATATTAGCGTTTGATCGACGGCCAGTTTGAGCCGCTGAGCGGGATCCTCCGGGGTGCGTGGAGGAATCCAGCTGCGCAGATATAATAGCTGGTGGCCACCGATCAGAAAGAGGGTCGCATGGTCGTCGTCGCCGTCGATCAGCAAACAAGATTCAGCCCCATCCGGACTGGCTGCCAGGAGCATGGCCGCCGGCAGGCCTGAGAATGTCATGAGAACGGGATCCAACCCCGCTTCGTGCAGCCGTTCAAGAAAAAAGTTAATCCGATCCCGGGACATGGCGGCGCTCAAGGCCGTGTGGCCGCCACCGTTTCCGGTGATCAGGAAGTCCATCACCAGTTCATCGATGGGCACCGGTAGGGTGGCTTCCAACTCGAGCGGCAGAATCTGGCGCACCTTGCGCCGATCTTGAAAGGGCACGTTAACGCTGCGGGCAAACAGGCCGTGCCCTTCAATGGCCGTCAAGCAGGTCAACCCGGGGGCCGTGATGGCATCACGCAATTCCCTCAGGGGCGCAACCGCACCGGCCATATCGTCATCGGCAATGCGGCAGACCAGGTGGCCGGATTTCTCGATCTGGACACTGCGGAGACCGGTGCGCAGCAATACCCAGTCGATGCCACGTTCTTTGATATCAAGCGTCAGCGTTAGTCTGGCCATAAATCTTATCGATCGAATCTGCCCGTGTCAGGGGAGGGATTTGCGGCAGCGAACCGCTTGCGAACAGATAGGGGCGATTGCGCATCGTCCTTCAACTTATGGCAATCTATCACAAATTTCAGATTAGATGAATAGCACCCGATTCCGTGGGCTTCACGGCATTTCCCATGCAAGAATCCGGCAGGTCCATCCCCGTCCGTCGGTGGCCATCAGGCGTTCCACAACGGCGGTCACTGTGCGCTGAAAGCCGTTCCACTCGGCGGTGGACTGGATACGGAAATAATTGGTGGCAAGCGTGATCAGGTCGGCATTCAACTCAAGTCCGCCGGCACCGGGAACATCCTGGTACCAGGCCTGTCCCTCAAGAACGGCCGCGTCGGCCTCCTCGCGGTACGCGACGAGGGCTTCGGCCAGATCACTGTATTCGGGCGGCATCAAAGCAGCTAAGACCGTGCGGGATGCCGTGTTCAGGTTGATTCTTCCCGTAAAAGTGAATCGGCCGTCGGCCGAGAGGGCCATCCCGTGGACGGTCATCAGATCCCGAAGCCCCGCCCGCTCTTCACGACCTTCGAAAAGCGTAGCGGATATGCCTTTGACCTGAGCCAGTTCGCCGATGTGCAGCATGGGGCCGTTGCGGATTTGATAAGGCGGATCCAGTCCCTGGTAATAATCGGACTCCGCACCGTTCAGGCCGGTGATCGCCTCGTCGTCGCCCGTGTCCAACCAGTCCTTGATGGCGTTGACCATATCAGCCGGCATCAGATCACCTTCCAATCCGAGGTCGCGACGGACGAGATCGATCGCGCGCTCCATGACCTGCTGCTGCTGAGGTCTGAACTGCCGGCTCAGGGGGAAGTCCACGAGAGCGTTGACCTGGATGCGGGCGGTTTCGTCCGTGATGAGCACCTCCAGCCGGCCGTCTTCAAAGGCGAGCGCCTGGAGCGCTTCGTTGCACTTTTCCGGTTCGGACCAGGTTTCCTTTAGATGGTCGGTTTCGGAGGCAAAGCGGTCCTGGATTAAAAGGGCCATGGCGCCGTGTACGCCAGCGGTGGCCATTTGTCCCGCGATCAAACGGCTGCGGACCGCGTCGCTGCTTTCGAGGGCCAGGCGGGCTGACCGGTTGGTTTCTACGGCCAGGCTGATGGCCAGGGTGATGAAAGCCAGGGTCATGAGCAGGGCGATACCGCGTTCACGTTTCGGATGTTTCGGTTTCATCGGATTAGATTTTACCGCTGCCAGGTCGCCACAGCGGCAGCGGCACCACAGTTTGAAAAACGGTTACGTTGTCATCGGCAACGAGTTCGAGTCGGATGCGGACCGCCCGCGGGGTTGCAAAGCCGTAGTCTTCGGAGGAAGAATCCCACTCTTTGGAGGATTCCCCCTCGGCGTCGATATAGCTTAGAGTCAGTGTGCGAATGTTTTCGCACAGAATCGGGTCGTTGGTTGGCTCCGGCAACGGGCGTCCATCCGCGAGCACATCCCCGCGCCGCAGCCGATAGACTGGCCTGGGACCCGCGCCGACGCCTTCAAGATAATAGCGAATAATCGCGATGCCTTGTCTTCCGTCGCTGCTGAAATCCACGTGGGCCCGGCTGGTAAACTGCAGCCGGACGGCATCGCCGCCTCTCGCCGTCGAATCCCTGGCCACAAAGCGGAAAGGCGAAGGTTCCTGGCCGGTTGCGGGCGGTGCGAAAAACGGCGGGCGGATGACGAAGATGTTCCCCAGGTCCGTGCCCATGCGCATAAGGCAGTTACGCGCCATGTCGCGGTTGATGCGCTCGCGAGCCAATTGTTCGGTTTGTGAAAAGACGCCGCTGAAAGAACCCATGATAATCGAAACCAACAGGGCGAAAATCGCGATCGCAATCAGGATTTCCGCCAGGGTGAAACCCGGCGACCGTGAGGGCCGGCAGCTATGAACCGGGATTGGCAAGGCGATACGTCCTCAATTTGAAAAGGTCCTCGTCGTCGTTGAGGTGAACCTTGATGTCAATTTGCTTCAGCAGCAACCGGCCGCTGTTATCCGTCAAGTTTGCAACGTCCCGGGTTTCGAGTGTCCAGGTATAGCCGGGATAGTCTTTCCCGAAGTCGCCGCTGTCGGTATCCGGAAACTCCGGTGCCAGTAATTCGATATCGGCAATTAATTCCTCGGCCAGCATGGGGGCCCGGGTGTGAAACCGAGCGATGCGTTCCAGGTCAAGGGACTGGATCTGCAGTCGATAGACAGCCACGAGCACGATGGCCGCAATTCCCAGCGCCACCATCACTTCAAGAAGCGTGATCCCCAGCTCGCCGACACGCCGGCACGGTTGCAGACGTTGCCGGTCGGCAAAGCGTGACAAATTCAAAATGGCGGCGGTGCGTGCAAACATGGTATCAGTGCCGGCGACGGCCGCCGGAATTATGTGGTTAAAACGTGGCGGAACCATTGTCCGAAACAATCAGGGCCATCGGCAGAAAGGCCTCGACGATCAGGTCGATGGGCTTGGAGCCGCCATCGGACAGACGGATGACGGCGCGATCGGAGTGCCCCTGGGGGTAGAACGCAATCGCCGCCACGCCCGATCGGATTTCCTCCCGGCCCGCAAAGCGTACGTGCTCGATCCGGACGTCGTCCGGCAAGGCCCGTTCGGACTGCCGGGACGAGGCCGGGTCCGAATTTCGGTCACCACGGGACACCCAAATGCGGTTTTCATCCAGACCCAGATGCAGCCTGTGAATGCTCTGGCGGTTCAAGGCGGCTATTTTTAACTTCTTGACGGCATGCAGCAATTCGCGGGCCACGCGGTCTTTAGAACCGGCGGCACCACCGGTTTGAAATGCCGGGATGGCAAAGCCCAGCAGGATGGTCAGCAACAGGATGACGACGATCAGCTCCAGAAGCGTAAAGCCGTCCGACCGTGTCAGATGGGCTCGGCTCGATTGGGAGTCGCCGGTGCATATATCACGGGCCTGATCCGATTGACCCTGGTAGCGCGGGCACGCGGGTGCCACCGTGCGGTGCTGAAGCCTCAAGGGCATTACTCGATTTCCCAGCTGTTGATATCGGTGTTCTTGCCGTCGCCGCCGGAGACGCCGTCCGCGCCATAAGAAGCGATGTCGTAGTCGTTGTGAACCCCGGGGCTTAGATAAACGAAATTGTGGCCCCATGGGTCGACGGGCACGCGGCCTTTTTCCAGGTAGCCGCCCTCGCGCCATTTCCGGGGTACCGGTGGTGTGTCCGGCTCGGTGACCAGGGCTTCGAGACCCTGGTCGGTGGACGGGTAACTGCCGTTGTCAAGTCTGTACAGTTTGAGGGCGGTTTCGATGCTTTCGATCTGCATCTTGGCTTTCAACTGTTTAGCCTCGTCCGGCCGCCCCATGATGCGGGGAACGATGAGGCCCGCCAAGATGCCCAGGATCACGATGACAACCATCAGTTCGATCAGGGTAAATCCGGCGGATAAATTCGGACTCGGTGGTTTAAGGCGTTTCATATTTCCTCCGGTCAATGGTGATGCCCAAGTGGTTTCTATACGATGAGTTGGTTCATTTCGAAGATAGGCAGGCAGATGGAGAGCACGATAAAGCCGATGATAAGCCCCATGACGACGATCATCAGCGGCTCCATGAGGGCCGTCAGGCCCAGAAGCTGGTTTTCGAGTTGGCTTTCGTAGAAATCGGCGATTTTGGCCAGCATTTTTTCGAGCTCACCGCTTTGCTCTCCCACTTCGATCATCTGGATGGCCAGCGGGGGGATCAAATTGATGCCGCGCAGGGAATGGGCCAGTCCCAGGCCTTTGCTGACATTTTCGGCGGCCTGGTCGATGGTCTCACCGAACAGTCGGTTGCCGGTGATCCCGCGGACGACCTGCAGGGCGCCCAGAAGGGGGATGCCGTTCTCGATCAGGGAACCCAGCATCTGGGCGAAACGTGCGGCAGACAGCTTCTTGAGGATGCTGCTGACGACCGGCAGTTTGAAAAGCGCCTGATCGAACAACCGCCCCCCCTTTTCCGTCTTGAATACCTGGCGGATCGCGATGGCCAGGAACGGCAGGGCCAGCAGAATGAACAGCAGATATCGCTGCAGAAAACGGCTTATCTCGATCAGAAGGCGCGTCGGGGCCGGCAAGGCGCGCTGCATCTCCACAAATACCCCGGCAATGTTCGGCACCACGTGGGTCATCAGGAAGAATAAGATCGCCGAGCCCAGGAGCAGCATCAGAATGGGATATGTCATGGCTGCCCGAATGCGGCTTTTCATGGCCTCTTGTCTTTCGCTGATATCCGCCAGACGCTCCATGACCAGCTCGAGCGTTCCCGAGGCCTCACCGGCCCGGATCATATTGGTGTATACCGCCGAGAAGACGTTGGGGTATGCCTGCAGCGCTTCTGCCAGGCTTTGCCCTTCCACGATTTTCTCCCGCAACTGGGCCAGCACGGTTTTGAAGCGCGTGCTTTCGGTCTGGGTGATGACGGCCTCCAGGGCCGACACCAGCGGAAAACCGGCACCCATCAGGGTGGCCAGTTGGCGCGTCATCATGCCGATTTCGGCCGGCCGGATTCGCGCCAGAGGATTGAGATTGGGGAGCCGCCGTGAACCCCGCTGGGGGACGGTTTCGCGGGATTCCTCGATCGTGACGGGAAATAGCCCCTGATTCTGGAGTTTCTGGCGGGCGCCCTGACGGCTGTCGGCATCGACGATCCCGGACAGGGTCTTGGCCTGACCGTCTAGAGCCTTGTAGTCATAAACCGGCATAGCGTTCGTTATCCGTGAAAAAATCCTGTTGGCGGTTTGTGGATTTGTGTCGGAAGCCTATCCGCAATGCCTTGGCAAACACTTGTGATGAGGGATATCGATGACATCGACCCATTCGTGGCCGGAAGCAATGGCTGTCTTTGATCAAGCGCGATCGATTTGCAGGCATTTTACGCCTTCTGCCGAAGTTAGGCAAGAGGACCGTCTGATGGGCGTGTAGACTGCTGGGGGCATTGCTCTGACAAACGAACATGAAAGGCCCACCGTTCGAGGCGGGCTTTGAATCCAATATCGGTGGTCAGCGCCCGCGACTATGGCCGCCGACCTGATCAGCGGGGCTCAAGCAGAAGGATGCCTTCCCCCGTGTTGACGTCCATCCGGAAATTGTTCAGATAGTTCATGCCCATCAGCCCCACCCCTGACTGTCCGGGCAGATCCACCACCAGAGCGCTCACGTTTTCGATCACCCAGCCGTCCAGTTCTATAAGAGGCAGGATGATTTCGACGGCGTGCTGCACTCCTGTGGCCGAGTAGAACAGGCGTCGGGGAAGGTTGTCAGCGATATCGATGCCCAGCATCTTTGCCGTCGCCGAGGGCACGGTGACGATGGAGGCGCCGGTATCGATGACAAAACGCTGGTCGATCAGGTCGCGGCCCACGCGGGCAACGACAGGGATGGTGCGCGATCCGGGGCGGAAGCGAATGACGATCATACCCTCTTGGCCCTTCAAGGCCGCAATTTCCCGTTGCAGGCGACCGACCCTGTCCCTCATTTCGGAAGGGTAGTTGCGCGCCGCCAGTAACCTCTCCGCCCGAACCCAATCTTGATCCTGCAAGGCCAGCTCGACCCCGACCAGATGAATGGCCGGATCGTCCGGGAAGCGTTCGGCGGCTTCGCGGTGCACCGTGCGCGCATCGTCGATATTGCCTTCGGCCATCAGGCGGTTGAGCCAATCACGGTAAATTTCGGCCTGCAGCTGCTGGAGATTGCGATTCGGCGTTTCCTGAACGGACGCCGCCGCCTGAAAAGCGTCGATCAATTCGTTGGCATAGGCATACGCTCCCACCTCCCGGGCGACGTTCAGGAGATCGGCCGTCAGGGATGGATCGGCGATGGTCAGAACCGTTGGGGGATCAAAGAACCTTAGAATTTCTTCGACCTGGTCTTGGTTTTCCAGGCGGCTGATCAGATCGCGGATCGCAGCCTGGATGGCCGCCGGTGCAATATGCGCCGGCCGCTCCCTCGGTGACAGGCGTGGCTCCAGTCGATACGCAGACACCAGGTTTTCCAAACGCTGCAGATCGGATAGGTCTTCGTCGGCGAGTGCCAGGAGAAGCGCTTCCTCCCTGCCGCCGGCAAAAGTCAGGCGGTAGAAATCATCCGGGTAGAATTCAGGCGTGAGATCATTTCCCCGGTTGCCGGTCCAAAGGTATCCTCCCGGCATCAGCGGACCAAAACTCCAGCCCACAACCTGTCCACTTTGCAGAAAGACGCCGAGGGCTTCGTCTTCGTCGTCGAAAGGGATGCGCACGAAATCAACCAGGTTCTCAGTCGGGCCGATTCGAACGGGCCGCAGGGATTCCGGGCGGACGAGGGACTGCCATGTCAGCGGTCGATCTGGTGACCAGGGCATCAGTTCCGCCTGCCCCTGGGAGTCTGCCGACGACAGCTGCCAAAGGCTGACCGGGGACGCATTGTGGAGGATTCCGCCCTCGACTTCGAGCAGGCGGCCGGACGCCATGACGACGCGCCAGGTATATGCGCCGATGCCCGCGTGCGCCGGAAGGGCGAACCAGCCCGGCGCCACGACGGCAACGGGCGTACTCAGGATTTGGCGGCCGCTGATATCGGTCAGGATCAATTCAGCGGCGACGATCGACGGTCGTGGTGGTTGCACCGCGGATCTTTCCGCTTGCCGTCGATCAATGGCGCTGCGGTCGACGGAACTGCCTCGAGATGCTGTTTGCAGCGATCGTTTGGCACCTTCGGGCGCCCGTGCAAGCTGATACTGGACATAGCCGTAGGCACCAATAATGATCAGCATAACGATGACGGCCGTAATCATTAAAATGCGCCCGCCACTGCGCAGCATGCTTGCGCCGCATTGGGGGCAAAAATTGGCCGGCAGGTCAAATACCGTATGGCACTTGGGGCAGATCATGACAATTGGGTGACTGTTATAATTTTAATGCGTCGCTTTGTTTATCGAACCTGCATTTAAGATTGTTTTGCGGCGGGGTTGTTTTTTAAACGCCATAGGATGCCCAAAAGAAACTCTGGCGCTGAGCGACAATCCACCGTGACCATAAAACCAATAAATGCTTCAGTACCTTACCTTGCCCACCAGAGCTGGATTAACTTTGCGGTTGCAGCCGTTTGTCTGCTGGAGGCCAAGAAGAACTTCTCCGGCGCGATTGACAATACGACTGAAAACCGTTGAGCCTGCACGCGATTTCCCCTTCACCCTGATCGGCGGGCGTTTGAGCCGATTCCCTTCCAGCCGCCAAATACGTCATCCGGTGACATCGGTGCGCGGCATCGATGGGGGCGGATTCCCGTCCACTACCGGATGGCCGTTTCGTATTGATCGGCGTTCACCGCTTCCGATGAATACCCGGAGAAATACGTTCGACGCCTGGGCGAAGTCCTGTGCCCCCGCCTGACACAATTTGTCAGTTCAGGTGACAAAAGATGTCAGCCGGTTGTTACCGGCCTCTGGCGAAGATCGCTAACATTCCGAGAAAACTGAAGAGTTATGAGGCGTTGGAACATGGCATGCTATTTGATTGCAGCGTTATGTTCCAAGTACCCGCAGCCCAGGACGCGCACCGCCAGGGTTGCCCGCTCAACCAGTATCTCATGCTTTTTCGCCGTAAATCTCAGCCGTTTTAGGGTGCGGCTGATGGTATTCATACTATCTCGACCGCCCTTAATGCAATCCTGTGGTTTTTGGTTTGTGTCCTCGAGGCAGTAGGGCAACTGCCTGCAAACCTTCCGCAGAATCAGCGATACGCACAAGTATAGAGAACTGCCGGGGCCATTGGCACCCTCACGGGCCGCCGCGGCGTTGGGCTTCGTCATTGCCTGCCCGACGCCGCTACAGATCCAGGGGTGCCCAGCAGCCCTGTTTCTGGTGACGTCTGAACTGATCACTGTGCCGAACCAACGGCACCTTTGGCCTGGATCTGGAGCGGAGCGAATGGGGAAAAAGACCTTGCGGGCGTCTTTGGCGGTAGCGGTGATCGCTGTTGCCGCCGCACTGGGGTGGTGGGTCACGCAGCCTGGCGGGGGGAAACCAGACGCCGTGGCGGGATCTTATGACATCCCCCGTCAGGTGCGATTCAATTACGCGGTGCGCAATACCGGCAATCAGGTGGTGCGCGGCGCCAAATTCTTTGTCTACGCCCCCATTCATCAAACCGGAACCCAGCGGGTCGATGCGATCGATAGCCCCTTGGTTCATCACGTCGAGCGTGATGCGCTCGGACAGCAGCTTCTGGTTTTTGAGTTGCCCGACTTGCCCCCGTACGGCCAAGTCGACTTGGCTTACGCCAGCCGGCTCAGTCTGACGGGTGTGCCGAACACCGGGATCGACCAACCTTCGCAGGCCTGCTTCCAGGCCCAATCCCTGATCGAATCCGATCATCCGCTCATCCAATCACAGGCCCAACGCCTTCAAGGCGAAAACCCGTCGGCCTCGTCGCGTAATTTCTACCGGTGGGTGGCGGATAATCTGGCCTATACCGGGCCGCGTGGGCAGGACCGCGGCGCCCGGCATGCCCTTGAATCCGGGCAGGGCGACTGTACCGACGCCGCCTTTCTGGTGGTGGCCCTGTGCCGTGCCGCCGGAATACCGGCGCGTTGTGTGGGCGGCTATGTTTGCGACCGGGATAAAAATCTGGCGGCAAGCGAGTTTCACAACTGGGCCGAGATCTGGTTCGACGGGCGCTGGCATGTGGCCGATCCGGTGAACCGCTGTTTTGACGCCAATCCGGAAACATACATCGTCACTCGCATCTGGGAAGCGGGCGGCGCCTGGGACGCCGCGCCATTCTGGCGTCATCGCATCGAGGGCAGAAATCTAAAAGTCCGTATGACCGGCTGAACCGAAGGTCGACACCTATTTGCGCACGGCTATCGATATTACTGGAGGAGAGATGAAGCGACGCACATTCCGTTCAAGATCCCATCTCTGGGGACTCGCGGGTCTTTTGATTCTGGCCCTTCTGGCCTGGGGGCTGATCCTTGCCGATCCACTGCTGGCTGCCGATTCCGTGTGCGCCCGGGTGAAGATCGAAATTCGCCAGGAGGTGACGCTCGAGCGCCAGGCGTTCGATGCCCACATGCGGATCAATAACGGGCTGACCAATGTGACCCTGGAGAACGTGGACATCGAAGTGCTCTTCACCGACGCGGACGGCAACCCCGTGCTGGCCACCACGAGCAGTGCCCCCTCGGACGCCAAGTTTTTCATATCCCCGGGCACACGCGAAAACATCGAAGACATCAGCGGGGCCGGCACGGTGGCGCCCGCAACCTCCGCCGACATTCACTGGCTGATCATCCCGGCCCCGGGCGCTTCCGACGGCATGCCGTCCGGCACCCTTTACTATGTCGGGTCGCGCCTGCGCTACACCATCGCCGGCGAGCAGCATGAAACCGAGGTCACGCCGGACTTCATCTACGTGAAACCCATGCCCATGCTGACGATGGATTATTTCATCCCCCAGTTCGTCTACGGCGACGATCCCGGCACAGATCCCATTGAACCGATCGTACCCTATTCGCTCGGGGTGCGGGTCAAGAACAACGGCGCCGGTGCGGCGCGCGCGCTCAAGATCGAGTCGGCCCAGCCCAAGATCGTTGAGAATGACAGCGGGCTTCTGATCAATTTCCAGATCGAGGGCAGTCGCGTGAACGGTGAGGAGGCCACCCCCAGCCTGCTGTGCGACTTCGGTGATATCGAACCCAACGCGGCCGGCGTGGGGCGCTGGATCATGACCAGCAGCCTGTCAGGAGAATTTATCGCCTTCGACGCCACCTTCACCCATGCGGACGAACTGGGTGGGGAGCTGACCTCGCTGCTTGAAACCACCAACGCCCACCTGATGGTGGGCGACGTGCTCGTGGATCTGCCGGGCAGCGACAATGTGGAAGATTTTCTAGGGCTCGACGGCGACACCATCCGCCTCTACCGTTCCAACGGCGATGACGCCGAAGTAACCGATCAGTCGGCTAACGCCGTCCTGACTGACCAGGGCGTCAGCGGGGGCGAGCATGGCTACACCCTGGCGGCCCCGCCCACGGCCGGATTCATGTACATTCGCCTGCCTGACCCCTTCGCCGGCCAGCGGGCCATCGCCGAGGCCGTCCGTGGCGACGGCAAGACCATCAAAACCGACAACGTATGGCTCTCCAAATCCCGGGCCGCGGGCACGAACTGGGACCACTGGATCAACCTTTTCGACGCCAACACCTCGGGGCAGTACACCCTGAGCTTCGTTGATCTCTCGCACCTGCCCCAGCCGCCCACCATGCAGTTCATCCCTGACCGCAGCGTGGTGGAGGGCAACATTCTCTCTTTTCTCGTCGAGGCCGACGACCCCAACGGCACAACCCCGGTGATTACCACCTCGCCCCTGCCGCCCGGGGCCACTTTCGTGGATCAGGGCAACGGCGAGGGGATCTTCGAATGGCGCACCATCGTGGGCCAGTCCGGTGTCTACGCCATCACCTTCAAGGCGTCCGACGGGGCGCTTGACATCAGCCGCCGCAGCCGCATCACGGTCCTTTCTCTTTCCGACACGGACGGTGACGGAATGGAAGACGCTTGGGAGATGGAACAGTTCGGCCACCTGGACAATGACGGCGCCGGTGACGCTGACGGCGACGGTATCCGTGACTATCTGGAATTCCTGCTGGGCACCGATCCCAACCGTGAGGACAACGCGCCCACTATTCCCGTGATTCAGTCGCCGGAAGAAACCGCCGAGATCGACATGCTTCAGCCCGTCCTGACGGTGGCCAACAGTACCGATGCCGACGGCGACGCAATCGTCTACACCTTCGAGGTATTTGCCGATGCCGCCCTGCAGCGACTGGTGGCCGCGGGCGAGGATATCCCCGCCGGAGCAGGAACCACCACCTGGACGGTGGACACCCCCCTGGAGGACGATCATCCCTATTACTGGCGGGTGCGGGCCAGCGACGGCCGGGCCCACAGCCTCTGGGCCTACGGGACTTTCTGGACGAACACAACCAACGATGCCCCGGCCCCACCCCGGGCCAGTTTTCCGGCGGCCAATACGGAGGTGACCCTCACCGCACCGGTGTTCGTCGTGGACAACGGCACGGATGCCGACGGCGACGATGTCAACTATGTCTTCGAGATCTATACGGACGAAACCCTGACCGATCTCGTGGCCGCCTCGCCCCCCCTGGCCGCGGGGCTGGACGGGACCACCACCTGGAGCGGGGCCGCGGTGCCCACCCTGACGGATGGCGCCACCTATTACTGGCGGGCGCGGGCCGTGGACGAGCACAGCGCCGAGAGCGTTTCCGCCACCGCGGCGTTTACGGTGGCGACAGCCAACTTCACCCCGGATCCGCCGGTGGTTGCGGCCCCGGCCATCGATGCCGTGGTCACCTCCGTGGACCTGGAGCTCAGCGTCACCAACGGCAGCGATGCCGACGGCGATGCCCTCAACTATGTCTTCGAGATCGATACCAGCCCCCGTTTCGATACGACGGCCAAGATGGTGTCCGAACCCATCGCCGAAGGGGTGGGCATCACCACCTGGTCCGTTACGGGTCTTGCTGAAAACAGCTATTACCACTGGCGCGTCAAAGCTTCGGACGGCCGCGCCGAGAGCGCCTGGTCGGCAGGCAGCTTCCGGGTGAGCGCTCTCAACGAAGCCGCGCTCGTGCCCGCCGTGCGCAACCCGGGCCACGGGGCCTGGGCCGGGAGCCTGACACCTGTGCTGCAGGCGGCCACAGTGGCCGATCCTGAAGCGGACAGCCTGGTTTACCGCTTCGAGGTCTACGCGGATGAGGCCTTGACCCAGGGGGTGTTCACGGGCGAGGCCTTTACTCCCGAGATTATCGTTGAGCCGGCCCTCGAGGACAACACGCTTTACTACTGGCGCGTATCGGCCGTGGACACGAAGGGTGTGTCCAGCGGCTGGCAGGACACCGGAAGCTTTTTCGTCCGGGAGGTCGACCCGGCCCCGCCCGAAACTGTGGATGTCACGGTGGTCACCGATAGCGGTGATCCCCTTGCCGGCATCCGCGTATACGCCTTCACGGCGGCGAGCGCTTACACCGGACTCAACGCCTCCACGGATGAGAACGGCCGCGCCGCGTTTACCCGGGAGAGTTTCACCGAAGGCACCTACCGCTTCCGCGCCGATTACCGCGGCAGCCAGTTCTGGACGACGGACATCAGCCTGCCCCAGACTCCGGGCACCACCCTGGTGATCGACCATGAAAATGTTGCGGTTACCGTAACAACCGCCTCTGGCGCGGCAGAAGGGGTGCGGGTCTACCTCTTCAGCGCGACCGGCGCCTACCTGGGGGTCAACGCCCTGACCGATGCAAACGGCCAGGTGAGCTTCAACCTGCCGGCGGGCGAGAGCTTCAAGTTTAGGGCCGATCTGATGGGGTCCCATTACTGGAGCACGGTTGCCGCCATCACCGCCGACGTGACCAACGAGGTGACGGTGGAAGCCGGCGGCGGCGCCTACCGGTTGTCACTCCTGGAAAGTGCGGTCACGCCGCTGGCCGGTATCAAGGTTTATCTCTTCAGCGAAGCCGGAAGTTATCTGGGATTGAACCGCACCGCAGATGCGGCCGGACAGGCGGTGTTCGATGTACCGGCCGGGCGCTATAAGGTGCGCGCCGACTACCGCGGCTACCAGTTCTGGAGCGAGGTGGCCGAGGTGACGGCCGATCTTGACCAGGACCTCCTGATCGCACACCAGGACGTCGCCATCACCGTGGGCGGCGCCTTTCAGGGTGCGACCACGCCGCTGGCGGGGCTCACCTGCTATCTCTTCACCCCAGCGGGCAGTTACCTCGGAATCAATGCCGTCACGGACGCGGCCGGTCAGGTGGCGTTTAGTCTGCCCGAGCGCGAATACCGGGTGCGGGCGGACTACATGAGCCGGCAGTTCTGGAGCAATAGTTTCACCTGGAGCGACACTCTGCTTGATATCCCCATGGCCGATGCTGAAGCGGCTGTGGGATGGAGTGACTTCTACCTGGAGGGCGTGCCGGTGTATGCATTCACTTCCACCGGCAGCTACCTGGGATTGAACAGCCCCACGGCGGAAGACGGCCGGACGGCCTTCCGTCTCCCGGTGGGGGATTACAAATTCCGGGCCGACTACCAGAGCAACCAGTACTGGTCGGCGGATGTAACCCTCCAGGCCGACCAGCAAACCCCGGTGGTGATTGCTACCGGAGGCGGGGCGTTTAACCTCACGGTCCAGCGCGGCCCCGACGATCCCATCGAGGGGGTCAACTGCTACCTCTTCAACACGGCTGAAAGCTATATCGGGGTCTACGGTCCCACCAGCAGCGCCGGGCAGGTGTCCTTCGATCTGGCCAACGGCGGCTTCAAGTTCCGGGTGGATCACCTGGGCTACCCGTTCTGGACGCCGGACTTCACCGTGCCCGACACCCTGGATCTCACCTTCACGTTGCCCCACCGCAGCTGCAGCATCCAGGTGACAGGTCAGTTGGGAGCCGACAGCACGGCGCTTGCCGGCGTGCCGGTCTATTTGTTCACTCCGTCGGGGTCCTATCTCGGCCGCAATTTCACCACCGACGCCGAGGGCCGGGTGAGCTTCGATCTGCCCGAAAAACCCTACCGGGTGCGGGCCGACTACATGAGCCAGCAGTTCTGGAGCGGCGACTTCCAGTCCGAAGACATCGTTGTGACGATCCCCGAGGGCACGGCCGCGGTGCACGTCTCCGGGCCCCGGCCGGACCTGCCGGATGTGCCGGTCTATGTCTTCACCGAGGCGGGCAGTTACATGGGCCTCAACGCCGCGACCGGTGCCAGCGGCAACGTCAGCTTCCGTCTGCCGGCCGGTAACTACCGTTTCCGGGCCGATTACCAGGGCAACCAGTACTGGACCTCGGCGGCCATCGCGGCCGATGTGGACAACCCGGTAGCCATCGACGCGGGCGGCGGGGTCTTCAATCTGACCGTGGACACGGGCGCCGGTGCCATGCCGGGTTGCCGGGTGTACGTGTTCAGCGCCGGCGGGACCTACCTGGGCATGAACGGCACCACGGACGAAAACGGCCTGGTGGCTTTCGCCTTGGCCGACGGAGCCTACAAGTTTCGGGCCGATCACCTGGGCTACCAGTTCTGGACAACGGACCATAACGTGCCGGATACGCTCTCGGCGGTCTTCACGATCCCTCATCAGGACTGCCGAGTGACGCTGGATGTCACCTATCCGGCCGCGGCCGGGCTGACCGGGATACGCCTGTATCTCTTTACGGCCGCGGGCGCCTACATGAACCAGAACTATTTAACCGACACCAACGGCCAGGTCAGCTTCACTCTGCCCGACACCGACTACAAGGTGCGCGCCGATTACCTGGGAAGCCAGTTCTGGTCGGAACCCTTCCGGTCGACAGACCAGACCCTGACCGTCGCCCGGGGCACGGTGGAGATCACCGCCCTTGCCGCCGGTGCACCACTGGATGGTGCCGTGGTCTATCTCTTCTCGGAAGCCGGGGCCTACCTGGGCCAGACCCAGACCACGGATGCGGCCGGCAAAGCGAGCTTCATTCTGCCGGACCAAACCTTCACATTTCGAGTGGATCATAGCGGCAGCCAGACTTGGAGCGAGGCGATCACCGTCGTTCCGGACGCGGCTACGACCGCCACGGTCAATGTGAACTGATACCGCAGGAGCACACCCATGTGTTTCGGACATACCCGTCTGTTATTGAGAATTCTCGTGGCCCTCACATTTCTGCTGCCGGCGATGGCAGTAAGTGCGCCCGCGGGAAAAACCCTGCCCGCGGCGATCGTGGCCCGCGATCCCTTTGCCTGGGACCATAGCCTGACTGTGTCGGCTGAGGCGGCCATCAAACGTCATCGACAAAACCAGGGCGTTCTCCTGGTGGATGTGCGCCCGGCCGAAGACTGGTCGATCGCGCGCATCCCCGGGGCCATGCACATCCCCCTGGCGTTTGTGGAGACCAAGGCCTTCCTCAAGGGCCGGGACATTGTGCTGGTGGGCAGCGGCCACGACGCCACGGCTTTGCTGGCCGCCTGCCGCAATCTCAACGCCAAGGGGTTTAAAACCCGCATGCTCTCCGGGGGCATCCAGGCCTGGCTGGCCGTGGACGGGCCGCTGGCCGGTAACCCAGCCGCCCTGATCCCCCGGCGCGAGATGCGCCCCGAAGCTTTCTATCGCGAGAAGAATATTGCCGGGCGGCCGGTGCTGGTTTTTGCCGACGACTCGGCCCAGGCGGTCTTGGATGCCGTCATGCCCTATGCCGTGTTGGTCTCGCAGCAAACCAGACCGGAACAAATCAAGAAGATAACCGAAGAAGCATTAAAGGGGTCTGCAAGCGGGGCCAACCTGCCGCTCCTGGTCTGCACCCCTGACGGCCGCGACCATGACCGCATCGGGGCCAGGCTGGCCCAGGCCGGTGTGTCACCGGTACTCTTCCTGGAGGGTGGGCTTGCCGCCTACCGAACCTATCTCTTCGGCATTCTCCAGGCCCAACGCCCGCGCGAAGACCGCATGAAGACCGTGGGCGGCTGCCAGGGCTGTGGTCCGGTGGATGCCAGCAAAGAAGCCGGGCCGTCCAATTGAGGATATCAGCGCCAAGAGACATGCAGCCTGCAAAGGCATACGAACGATAGCGAGAAACCGATTCCGCCGCACATCGAAAGTTGAATATCATGACGCGAAAAGCCCACAGAGGATCTAGAATGGAACGACCAGTCAAATGTATCTCCCGGTCAGTACTTTCAGCCATAATTCTATTTTTCGGTTTGGCTTTGGCTGCCAATGCGGCTGAGATGAATGTATCGGTGGGGTCAAGTATTTCGGCAGGGCTTTCTCAGGAAGGTTCCCTGTACATGTGGGGACGAAATAGTTTCGGTCAACTTGGTGATGGTACGGATGTTCATCGAGTCTTGCCGGGGCTGGTAGATTTGGGCGGCAGTATTATCAAAATGGATTGCGGCAGTGGGCATACGTTGGCCCTGAAAACTGATGGTAGTATTCTATCCTGGGGTAGCAATTATTACGGCCAGGTCGGAAACGGAGCGAACGAGAATATAGCCACACCCGTTGCGGTAAATAATTTAACCGGTGTGATCGATGTCGAAGGGGGGGATCTCTATAGTCTCGCACTTCTAGATAACGGAACCGTATGGGCCTGGGGCTACAATTGGGGCGGCCAGTTGGGCACTGGGGATAGAACTGCCAGCAATATTCCGGTTCAGGTCTCAGTGTTGTCCGGGATTGGGAAAATCAGTGCCGGTGGCGCACATAGTCTGGCCATAAAGAATGACGGTACCTTGTGGACCTGGGGCAGCAATACTTACGGGCAACTCGGCAATGGAAACGCCGGTGATTACGCCACGACGCCGGCCCAATTGACTGGTATTCCATCGGTGGTTGATATCGCGGCGGGATCTTCGCACAGCCTCGCTGTTACCGCCGACGGCACTGTCTGGGCATGGGGTTACAACAGCAATGGCCAATTGGGAGATGGCTCCACTGTTGACAGCACAACACCATTTCAGGTTCAGGGATTGGCTGACATTGTTGCCATTGCGGCGGGATCTAAAAACAGCTTTGCAATAAGTTCGGATGGCTCTCTGTGGGCTTGGGGATACAATTCTTGTGGCCGACTTGGCGATGGAACCATTACGGATCGTTATACCCCTGTACAAATTATTTCTTTGAGTAATGTGATCCAGATCGCCTCGAATGCCCAGCATGCAATGGCATTGAAAAGTGATGGAACCGTCTGGTCTTGGGGCTCTCGCAGTTACGGTGCCCTGGGCGACGGGGTTAGCGACTCAACTTGCCAGCGTTCGCCCCTGCAAGTGAAAAGCGAAGATGGGTCAGACGACTTGGTGCTGGCGACCGGCAACCAGCCGCCGCTGCTACCTGCCGACCCGACACCTGCCCATGAGAGCACCGACATCGTATTGAACGATTCCAAAGCGGTGCTCTTGTGGACAGGAGGGGATCCTGACCCCGATGATACGGTTACCTATGCGGTCTATTCCGGCACTTCGTCTGATAACCTCACACTGGAAACTCAAGGTCTGACCGAGACAACCTATGAACTCACCGGTTTGGCCGAAGGCATCACCTATTTCTGGAGAATCGACGCCCAGGATCAAGATGGCGCATCAACCCAAGGACCGGTCTGGCAGTTCACCTCCTTTCTTACTCCCGTCATCGACTTAACGTCTGCCTCCCTTTCAGTAAACCCAGATACCGGAATATCTCCGGGCGATAGCGTTACATTCACGGCTGGTGTTCAAAACAGCGGAAACGTTGTCATCAGTGATTCTTTCACGGTTGATTTCCGTGTCGATGACGTCAGCATCGGAAATGTACCCGTTGGCCAGGCCCTGGCACCCGGCGAGACCATCAATGTGGAACAGGTCTGGACTGCTAATTTAGGCAACCATTCCGTGGCGGTCGTTGTGGACAGCGCCGATGTCCTCGCCGAAGAGAACGAAGGCAATAATACGACGCTATACGATTCATTGCAGGTAACCGATCCGCCCCCCGAAATCGTTTCCCTGTCGGTTGATACTGTCGGCAGTGGCACCGAAGCAATTCTCAACTGGACGGGCTATGACGAAGCCGCGGTTCCGGATTTGGCAAACTACCGCGTCTATGTTTCAGAGACACCGATTTCCGATTTGTCAGGCTTATCACCCGATTATATGCTTCCGGCAGGAACCTTTGTTCATTCAGTTGGTGATTTAAACCGGGGCGTCAATTACTATTTCGCAGTCGTAGCGGTCAACACGGCAGGCAATGCCGTTTCTTCCGTCACCAACGCGGTATCAGGGGTAACGACCGATATCCAGCCTCCGTTCGATGTAACCAATTTCCAAGCCCAGAGCGGTGCGGCGCATCTCGACCTTACCTGGAATATCTCGGCTTCCATGGGCGACGACCTGGCGGGCTACCGTGTTTATGTGGATGATAGCCTTGTGGCTGACAATTTACCTGCCGACCAGGTTATCCATAACCTGTCCAGTCTGAATCCAGCGACGGTTTATACGATTCGTGTTGCGGCCATTGACTTCACCGGCAACGAAAGCTCGGGGGCCGAACTCCTCGCCAGCACTATTCTCGCCAATCCCATCAACCTGACGGCCACCCCACGCCCCGGATTTGTCGACCTGACCTGGAACGCGGTCGTCCCGGCCGAGGCTGTCCAGCATTACGCCGTCTATGTCAGTCAGACCGATTTCACGACGGTGGACAGCATGACACCCCGTCTGACCACCACGAATACAGCCACCACCATCGGTAGTCTGGATAGCGATAAAATCTACTATTTCACGGTCACCGCCGTGAATATCTCAGGAGGGGAAGATCAATCCGTCCAAACCGTTTCTGCCGGTGTCATCCCTGGCACCCTTGTCAGCGGCGAAATCACCTCCAACCGCACCTGGACGCTGGAGAACAGCCCGTACATCGTCGTGGGCGATGTGACGGTGCGCCATACGGGTACGGACAGCTATTCGGATGCGACGCCCAACTCCGTGACCCTGAACATCGAGCCGGGCGTCCAGGTGCGCTTCGAGCAAGGCACGGGCCTTTACATCGGGAGAAATTATAACGGCACCTACGGCTACCATGGCGCCCTTTCCGCGCAGGGCACCGAAACCGATCCGGTGGTGTTTACCTCCAATGCGGCCGCTCCGCAGCCTGGCGACTGGAAAGGGATTGTTTTCCGCAACGCGACGCACAACGGCAATTCGGTCATGGCGCATTGTGTGGTTGAATATGGCGGCCTGACGAACAATGCCAACATTTATGCCGACAAGAGCAATCCCACCATCCGCGACAGTGAGATTGGCGACAGCAGTGCCAACGGTATTCGGCTTACCAGTGCGTCACCGACCATTGACAACTGTATCATCAGCAACAACAACACCAACGGTGTGACCGGTGATTCA
>JASJCV010000036.1 GCA_030065275.1 Desulfobacterales bacterium
AGGAGCGTTTTCAGCAGATGGTCGAAAGCGGCCATTCTCCCTGGTTCGACGACATCCGCAGCACCGATCACAAAGAAGGGCTGGCCGATATGATTTGTATCGCCGGCCGTGACGCGCTCGTCATGCTGGTCGATCGGTTCGGAAACGATCCGCGGCGCTGGCGATGGGGCCGGGCTCACACGATCGAGTTCGTCAACCCGGTTCGGCGGGAGGGTTTCGGCAAGGGATTGCTGGGCGGTGGGCGCCATCCGGCCGCCGGATCGGTGGAAACCCTGCACCGTGGCATCTACAAGTTTGAGAACCCTTTCGATGTGAGGGTCTCGGCCACCTTGCGCATGGTGGCCGACCTTGGCGATGCCCACAAGGTTCTGGCCGTGTTGGGCGGGGGCGTGACCGGGCGGACCTTTCATCCCCACGCCGACGACCAGATCGAGGCTTTCATGAGGGGAGACACACGATTCTGGTGGTTTAGCGACGCACAGATCAAAGCGCACACCCGCAGTGAACTCGAGCTGATGCCCTAACCCGGCGACACGCCGCCAACAGGTGCCCCGAGCCAGGTGAATAGCGCACTCCGCATGCCGTCCAGCAAGCACGAAACCGATCGGTTCTGAAATCATTCGTCGTAGACAGAAATCAGGCGCTTGAATGGAAGGTGTTTTCATCCCTGAAATCAGAACACGGAAACCTAGAACGCTTTAAAGCATGAACGCGGAACACATAACCGTGAGTCGGGTTTCAGTTGCCGGGTTACGGGTGTCGGGAAACCCCTGGAATGCCCCTGACACCTGACCACAGAAATCCGAACCTCCGAACTGGAACCCAGTACCCTTAAACCCTTCAATGCCGACGCACAAGGAGTTCACATGGATCGGGAAGCATTTGTTCAAAGTGTGGCGGCGGACGATGATCCGCCCGCTGGTCTGGCCGCCGTTTTGCAATCGTTGTGGTGGGATAAAAAGGGGGACTGGGACCGGGCCCACGCCATTGCCCAGGCCATACCCACCGTGCTGGGCAGTGCCGTGCACGCCTATCTCCACCGCGAGGAGGGTGTGCTCTGGAATGCCGACTACTGGTATGCTCGGGCCGGGAGGCCGCGGCCGGAAATCCCTCTCGAAGACGAGTGGCAGGCGCTGGTCGATGAAATCCTGGCCGGTTGAGGGCCATGGAAACGATCCGTTCGCCCCTTTGCACGGGCGGCCCCGGAAAACGCAGGGAATACTCGAACTATCGCGATTTCATTGCGCAGGGGGAGGACGACCGCCCCTGCTCGAAGGTACCCGACTGAAGATCGACCGCATGCGAATCGTCAGCGGCGGCAACCTGGCACTCTTTCGCCTCCGCAAAATGGCGGCAAGGTCATAGTGGTGGTCTCCGCGAATTGGTATCCGACAGATTCCCAGGTTCCGGGTGTCAAGTTTAGGGTGTCAGGAAAAGCGGTCCAGGCAATGAACTGAACGCGAACACGGAAACCCGAAACCCGACAGCCCTGTACCTCCAAACCCAGGCCATAAATTTCTATTGCCAAGCACCTTGCAGGGCCGATACATTCCAGGCGTTCCGGCCCGCGCCCCCGTCGCTGTTCCGAGGAGCCCGGCCCGCCATACCCCCTTTCGGGTCTTTGCGAAGCCCCGCCAGCGGGGGCAATCGAACCGCAGGCAGCCAAGGCCATGCCGCGACTCTACATCGAAGAATACACCCGCATCCTCAAAGGCCGCCAGGTCGGCATCGCCTGTCGGGAGGGCGTTCTGCGTGACCACTTCGTGGCCATCGTCAACGACATCAAGTTCTTGAACCGCCAGGGTATCGTCACGACGCTTTATCACAACCTGCCCAATCGCTTCGCCAATCAGAAGCATTTCCGCACCCTGACCGAACGTTTACCCGAGACGCAGGTCGTGCGCATCGAACCGGATGCTGATTTTTACGCCACGGTTCTCGCCCGACGGCCAGTGTTCAAGCTCATCTTCATGGAACGCAAGTTCCTGACCGATCCCCGAGGCAGGCGTCTCAACACCCTGAGCACTCATGCTGCCCGCAATCGTATGCAGAGCTACGGCCAGTTGATCGCCAATACGAGTTTCCGCTCGGCCCTGGGAAAAATCTGCCGTCGCATCGACCAGGGGCATCTGGACCGGGTCCATATCCTGCCGGCCCGCAAACACGCGGTTAAGCATGAACTTTTCACCGTCGAGGGCAGCGGTACCTTAATTGCCAACAATTTTGAGGAGACTTTCGTACCCGTCGTGAGCGAGGAAGACGTGCAACTCGTGGGTGCTATCCTGGATCTCTACAAAGCCAAGGGTTATTTGAAACCGCGCGGGCGCGACTATATCGCCGCCCATCGGGAAAACTTCTTCATGACGAAAATCGATGGTATTGCCGTCGGCTGTGCCGAACTGATCGCCATCGATACGCGCACCGCCGAGCTAGGCGCCCTGGCCATATCGACCCGCTTTCGCGGGCAGCGCGTCGGCGTCTTTACGGTCGATGCCTTTATCGCCGAGGCGCGTCGCCGGGGCTACACGCGGATCATCTCGCTGACGCGCAACCCGCGCCTCAAAACGCTCTATCATGCCCTGGGATTTGTCGAGCGTTCGCCGCGTGAATATGCTGCCCGCCAAGCGCAATCGCGGGGTACGCCCATGTTTGTCCTCACCGAGCTGGTGCGGCACACCAATGCCTCCGGTGCGGCCCGCGCGATATCCTGATGGGTCGCCCGAAGCGGCTCCCCTGCGCGCGGGTCGGCCACCGGTTGCAACTCATCGCCAGTTGCGCGTACACCCGGCGGCATCACGGCCGCGAAGGGGTGGGGCTTCCCTGTGCATTCCTGGGGTCCATGGTCACCGAAGCGATCGCCGACGGCTCCCGATACGGCGCCGCAGCGTTTGCCGTAAAACGATGCGCCTGAAGCACGCCTTACGGATCGGAGATCATCATATTTTTCGTTACGGTTGGGATAATGTCGCTTGGCGATTGACAGATGGAGATGAAGCCCGTCGGGCAAAGGCTCAGGATTGCCCCTCGGCGGCAGACGGCTTTCAATGGTGGCCATTCCCGCTGGGCAGTTCGTAATCCGTTCCGTCATCATAACGAATCAGCGGATAGGGTCCGTCGAAGTCGAAGCGACCTGGTGAGTGGTTCGTGCAGCTCGTGAACAGCAGGACGAGCAAAAACATGACAAAGGGGTTGCGCTTCATGGGCAGGTTTCCGCTAAGGATCGTAAAATCAATCGCCATGCCCCCGACATGCATCAGGAGCCCTCCTTTGCTCTTAACGCGGGGCGCCAATCGAACGCCTGGGCACATGTTCGACAGAAATACTCCGCGTTCTCGCCGTCTAACGCCCTATACCTGTAAAATTGGCCATGAATTTGAGATGCGCTCCAGTGGCGACGCTTTGCGGATCATCCGGGCAAAGGCGTTGGCCAGCTGCTTGGGAGCTTACTGGAAGTTAAAAAATGGTGACCACGAATTCTCAAATTTCAAGCAATTACCCCCCGGAAAGCGTGACCGCTGCTACGATTAGCGCAATTTCTGCGCCTGAGACCACTCAGGCAAAGGTTTTTCGTTGCATTTCTAGATTTTTTATTCTAAAGCGAAAATAATGCTAAGGGATTCAGCCCCAATTAAACCCCAACCCCGCGAAGGAGGCAAAGTGACAAAAGCAGATTTGATCGAAAAAATGGCTAAAGATGCCGGGATCTCGAAGGTGGCGGCCAAGGCGGCGCTGGAATCGTTTGTCGACGGCGTAACCAAAGGGCTCAAAAAACGCAACAGCCGTGTTACCCTGGTGGGCTTCGGAACCTTCAAGAAGGTCTATCGCAAAACCCGCATGGGGCGTAACCCCCAGACCGGTGAAAAGATCAAAATCAAGGGCCGGAACGCCGTCACTTTCAAAGCCGGCAAGAACCTGATCTAGTTTCAGCCGCACAATTTCTGCACCACCGGACGGGATGAATCGAAACCATCGATTCATCCCGTCCGTGTTGTACCGCTCGTCAATGACCGCCATCCGCCTCAGACCCAAAGAACTTGCCTCAATATAAACGGCCGCCTTTCGGCATTTACATCAGCCAATTCAGCCATAGGTTGTTGCAACGCTGGTTCACAGCGACAGTCTGACGCCACCAAACAAATCGCCTAACGGACCTGCCAGGGGATGAATACGTTTACCCGGGCAAAAGGGAGGAGAGCGAGACCATGAAACGATTCATTACGCTTTTTGTATTGCTGCTGTTCGCATCCACAGCAGCTGCGGCCGGCACCAAAATCACCTATCAAGTAAACGGACAGCCCTACGAAGGCTACTACACCAGCCCCGCATCCGGGGCGCCGCTCGTGATTCTTATCCATGACTGGGACGGGTTGACCGACTACGAGATCAAACGGGCCGATATGTTGGCCACCATGGGCTATGCCGTTTTTGCCGCGGATTTGTTCGGGGCCGGCGTAAGGCCCACCGAAGTCAAGGACAAACGCCAACACACGGGAGAATTATACAAAGATCGCGAAAAGATGCGCGCCCTGCTCGACGGCGCGCTGAAACAGGCCGCCCAACAGGGGGCGGACACGGCCAACGCTGTGGCCATGGGCTACTGCTTCGGCGGAGCGGCCGTTCTCGAACTGGCGCGGTCCGGCGCCGACCTGAAAGGGTTCGTTACCTTTCACGGCGGATTGAAAACCCCGGAGGGCCAGGATTACAGCCGGACCAAGGGCCGGTTATTGATCCTGCACGGAACGGCGGATACGGCGATCACCATGGACCAGTTCGCGACCCTGGCCGACGAACTCGAAGCCCAGGGCGTGTCGCATGAAATGATTACCTACGGCGGCGCCCCGCATGCGTTTACGGTCTTCGGCTCCGATCGCTACCGTGAGGATGCGGATAAAAAATCATGGAAGCGTTTCGCGGAATTTTTGTCGGCAGCGTTGAATTGATCACCACGCGTCCATCTATCGGGGGCGCCGCGCATCCGTTTGTTGACTTTCCGTGTGCCACCTGATGATATCCCCTCGTTTGTCTGAAGGCGTTGGCTCATGCCGGACGCATCGTTGCCATTGAATTAATTAAGGCATACCCCATGCTTGGACTGCTCGATACGATTCCGGCCGTGGTCCGGATCCTTCTTGTTTTCACTCTGATTCTATTCCTGATGAAGCGCCAATGGTCGTTGGGAAATGCTTTCTTGACCGGATCGGTCGTTCTGGGGTTTGTTTTCGGCATGGATCCCGTCGCCATCCTCAAGGCGATCGCCATGGCCATCGCGCTTCCCAAGACCTTCAGTCTGGCCGTGGTCGTCAGTCTGATCCTGGTGCTCAGCCACAGCCTGGAAAAATCCGGCCAGATGGCTCGCCTGCTGCAAAACTATAAAGGCCTGGTGCACCGGCCGCGGCTGAACCTGGTGATCTTCCCGGCCCTGATCGGGCTTCTGCCCATGCCCGGGGGCGCCATTTTCTCCGCTCCGATGGTCAAGAACCTCGGGGCGGCCCACCAACTGACCGGGGCGGCCATGAGCTACATCAACTACTGGTTTCGTCATATCTGGGAATACTGGTGGCCGCTTTATCCCGGCATCCTGCTCACCACCGCCCTGGCCGGCATCGATCTCTGGCGTCTGGTGGTTTTCTCCATGCCCCTGACGTTCGTGGCCGTAGCGGCCGGCTACTGGTCACTGCGCAACCACGCGATCGAGGGGGACAATGGTGCCGTGTCCAAACCCTTGGGGCCTTTTTTGAAAGAACTGGCACCGATCGTCTTCGTGATCGTCTTCGGATTGGGCTTGGGGGCGGGGTTGACCGCCTTGGTGCCCGCGGCCGGGCGCTCGGTGGCCAAGGAACTCGGTCTGATCGCGGCCCTGCTCGCGGCCATCTTCTGGGTCTGGCGTCAAAACCGAATGCCATCCAGTGCGTGCCTGGCCATTCTGACCCAGCCGGCCCTGGTCAAATTGATTTACATGGTGGCCGGCATCCTGATTTTCAAAGGGATCCTGGAAGACAGCGGTGCCGTGGGGCGACTCAGTCGGGAAATGCTGGACTGGCGGATTCCGCTCGTCCCCATCGCCATGCTGATGCCCTTCATCGTCGGTCTGGTGGGCGGCATCACGATCGCCTTCGTGGGCGCGACGTTTCCGATCCTGGTTTCCCTGGTCCACTCCCTGGGCCAGTCCGACCTGATGCTACCTTACATGATGCTGGGTCTGGTCTGCGGCTTCGCCGGTGTGCTCGTCTCCCCACTTCACCTTTGTCTGCTGCTCTCCAACGAATACTTTGAAGCCAATCTCGCTGCCGTCTATCGCTTTTTATGGATACCGGTCCTGGCGCTGGTGGCGGGAGGAATGGGCTATTTCGGAGTGTTGTGCGTGGGGATGGGGAATTAGGCCGGGTTCCCGCAGCCTTGTAACCACAACGACGATTCCAGGGTCCCGAGGGTTGATGGGTTGAAGCGCCTGGCGGAGTTGCCCAATCGTTCCCGCGACACCGGGATCGGCCCGATCGCCCGCCTCACGCCCACAGCCTGTCCGGGTCTGCCGCGAATCGGGTTGCAAATAGCGGCGGGCGCGTCCTATACTCGCGTTGCTCGAAATGATCTGGCCGCTGTGACATGCTCCTGTCCTCGTTGTCATCCACCGGAGCGGCGACCCTGCCCACCGCTGGAGGCGGTCGTCAATCTGCATCCAGGGAGGGTTTGACCTTGAAAAGCCCAGCCACCTGCGACGAAAGCGCAACCCTGAAAAATGGACAACAAGTTCGCATTCGTGCGATCCGGCCCACCGACAAGGGGTTGGTCTTGGAGATGTTTCGTAGCCTCGAATCGGAATCCATCGACACCCGATTTTTCCACGCCAAAAAAGTATGGACCGGCGATAACCGCAGGTCGATAACCGAAACCGTTTTCGCCTTTGCGGTCACCATCGAGCTGGAGGGAGACGAGGTCATGATCGGCGGCGGGGGCTATACCTGCCTCGAAACCCCCTGCCGCCATGCGAAAGTGGCATTTACGGTGGAGGGGGACTATCAGGGGCAGGGGATGGCGGGTCTGCTGATACGGCTTCTGACCGCAAATGCCCGCGGGCAGCACCCTGCGTGAACCGCTCAATCGGTCCCTGTTGAAGATCATCGCCACGGAGGACTGGGCCCGGGTGAAGGCCCGCCATCTCGAGGTGGGGGATGAGCGCGTTCATGCCGCGCGGCAAAAACCCCGCGACGGCTGCCAAGTCGGCCGTCATCCACTCGTGATTCGCGCCGATCCGGGGGCAGGGCCTCCGGCGGACGCCTCCGGCCGAAAGCGCGCAGGAAAATGCCGCTGAGAGCACGATTTGAAATGACTGCGACAAGTGTGAGGATATTCGCATGAAGCGATACGGAAATTGGCGGGGCGTGTGTTTGGCGCTCCTGATGCTGTCGGTTGTTGCCTCTGGGGATGTGGCGGCGAAGCAGAAAGCCGCACAGAGCGCGCTGGATCCGTTTCTGACTTCGGAAGAAAAGTCCTGGCTCGCTGCCCATCCGATGATCAGAGTCAGCAACGAAATGGATTGGCCCCCCTTCGATTTCGCCATCGGCAATGAACCCCAGGGCTACAGCATCGATCTGCTAAATCTGCTGGCCGAGCGCATTGGTATCCAAATCGACTACGTCAACGGCTATACCTGGGAGGAGTTGCTGGCCAAGTTCAAGCGGGGCGAAATCGATTTGATGCATTCCCTCGTGCGGACACCCGAACGGGAGGCGTTTGGATTGTTTTCCGACGTCGTTACCGAAAGTAATATCTACTTCATCACCAACCGCAATACCGGGAATGTCGATTCCATTCACCAATTGCATGGGAATACGATTGCGGTCGTAAAGGGGTTTTCGACAGAAGCATTTCTGGAAAAGCATTACCCTCAGGTGAAACGCTTGCCGGTGGCCAACGTTGAAGCAACGCTTTTTGCCGTCGCCAAGGAAAAAGCGGATGCCACCCTTCTGGACAAGCGGGTCGCGCGCTATTTCATCAAACTCAAGGGACTCGCGAATCTTCAGGTCTCCGGATGGTTCAAGGCCTACGACCAGCAGACCAACAATGCGATGTACTACATGGTGCAAAAGCATTCCCCTGAATTGGTCGGCATCCTCAACAAAGCCCTTCGCACGATCACGGTCGACGACATCGAGAAACTCGATCAAAAGTGGTTTGGTCCAGAAAAAACTGACACGAACCGAGCTGGAATCGCATTGACGTCCGAAGAGCGTCATTGGCTCAAACAGCATCCCGTTATTCGTGTTCACAATGAAAAGAACTGGCCGCCGTTCAACTATTTTGAATACGGTCGTCCTCAGGGACTGTCGATCGACTATATGAACCTCGTGGCGGCCAGGCTGGGCATCGAGGTTGAATATGTCACCGGCCCCAGCTGGAACGAATTTCTGGACATGGTGCAACGCCAAGAGCTGGATGTGATGCTCAACATCGTCAGGACCGAAGACCGTCAGCGCTACCTGCGCTTCACCGAGCCCTACGTCCAGAATCCCAATGTCATCGTCAGCAACATCGAAGAACCCTACGAAAATATCCAGGCGCTTTTCGGAAGGACCGTGGCCTTCCCCCGGGGCTTTTTCTTCGAGGAAGTCCTGACCCGATCCTTCCCGCAGATCAAGCGCCTGCCGGTGGAGGATTCCCTGGCGAGCCTGAAAGCTGTCATGTTCGGGCGGGCGGATGCCGCCCTGGCCGAAGCCGCCGTGGCCCGGACGTTGATCACCAAGAACCTGCTGACGGGTTTGCGCATCTCCGGTGAGGTCGACATCGGTGACCCGGAGCTGACCAGCATGCGTATCGGGGTTCGGGGCGACTGGCCCCTGCTGCACACCGCGCTCACAAAGGCCATGGCCGACGTGACCCTGGAGGAGATGACCCAGATCCGGCAGCGTTGGATTGCCGACGCGGTCGATACCGCTGCGCCGCAAAGACCCGCCCATGTCGCTTACGGGCGCTTGGTGGCTTACGGTCTGGCCGTTTTCGTTTTCCTGTGCCTGCTGACCTGGGTTCTGATCCGCGTGCTCAAACGGGAGCAGGTTGCGGTCCACTTCGGGTCGCGTTGGTTCCGCGGGCTTGTCATCGCCGGTTTGAGCCTGTTCGTTGTCGTCGTCAGCCTGCTGGGTTGGTTTGTGCTCGAGGGCAGCCGTACCAGTATATTGGGCAGCGTCGACGAAGACCTCACCGAAATTCTCAAGGTCGCCAACCAGAAACTCGACCTCTGGCTGGCCCAGGGAACATCCGCCCTGATGCTGCTGGGGCGTGATCCGGATCTGGTGGTTTTGACCCAGCGGCTGGCGGCGGTACCTGCCGACCGCGATGCTTTGCAGGCCTCCACGGCCCTGCGGGGCGTCCGCAAGTTTTTCGAGAGCCACCAGGACATCTTCGACCACAGCGGGTTTCAGATTATCAATGCCGATCGCAACACGATCGGCACGCTGCAGGATGCCAGCCTCGGGGCGCGCAACCTGATCGCGCAGGAGCGACCGGATCTTCTCCAGCGGGCTTTCGCGGGCGAATTTCTCTTCGTGCCGCCGATCACCGCGGACAAGGCCTCGCCGTCCGCTACCGCCGTGGCGTTTTCCGGGGATCGAACGCCCACGTTTTTCATGGGGCCCATCCGTGAGCCGGGCGGACGCGTCCTGGCGATCATGGCCTTGCGCGTAAACCCGTCCCAGGATCTGCTAAAGCTGCTGCCTTTCGCCCGGACACGGGAGACCGGCGAGATCTATGCCTTCAGCGCCGAGGGTGATCTCCTGTCGGAAAGCCGGTTCGAGGCGCAATTGCGCCGGATCGGGCTGATTACCGAAAATCAGTCCAGTGTCATGAACGTGGTCCTGAAGGATCCCGGCGTCAATCTGGTAGACGGCCAGACGCCAGCGGTCGAGCGCACGGAGCTGCCCTTGAACCGCATGGTTACCCGGGCCCTTGAGCAGAGGGCCGCTATGCTTCAGGCCGGTCAGGACAGCGGGCATTCGCCCATCGAGGTCGATACCGAAGGATACCGCGACTACCGCGGGGTGCCGGTTTTCGGCGCCTGGCTCTGGCATGCCAGCCTGGGGGTCGGCCTGGCCGCCGAAATCGACACGGCCGAAGCCATGGCCGCCTACCATCAGATCCGCTGGACAGTATTCGGTGTCCTGGGTTTTACGCTCGTCCTGTCGGTGGGCGCGATCCTGATGGTGCTGATTCTGGGGGAGCGTGCCAGCCGGGCTCTTTTAACCGCTCGCGACGATATGGAGGCCCGGGTCTATGAACGCACGGCCGAACTGCAGGAAAAACGGAATCAGCTTGTGGAGGCCGAGGAACGTGCGCGCCTGCTGCTGGATTCGGCCGGGGAGGGAATCTTCGGCGTCGATGCGGAAGGCAAACTGAGGTTTATCAACCCGGCCGGCTGCCGCCTGCTGGGATATGAACCGCAAGAGCTCATTGGCGCGGGCATTCACGCCAAGGTGCATTACGCCCATGCCGACGGCTCTCCCTATCCCCGGGAAGAATGCCCCATGTACCGTTCTTTCACCCAGGGC
The DNA here is from genome assembly GCA_030065275.1 of Desulfobacterales bacterium. Classification (GTDB taxonomy): domain Bacteria; phylum Desulfobacterota; class Desulfobacteria; order Desulfobacterales; family UBA5852; genus JABZFP01. The sequence continues at coordinate 10,539 of JASJCV010000036.1, forward strand.
GCCAGTTCCCGCATCACCGACGAAGTGCTCTGGCGACAAGACGGTACGCCCTTCCCGGTGGAATACACGAGCACGCCGATACAAAAGGACGGACAAGTTGTGGGCGCCGTGGTCACGTTCGCGGACATCACCGAGCGTAAGGCCATGGAAGCCAAGCTGGCCGATGAACAGAAGCGCCTGCAACGTATTCTCGACACCAGCCCGGTGGCGGCGGGCATCACCATTGAGGGCGTAATTCAGTATGCCAATGCCCGCCTGGCGGAGTATTTCGGTCTTAAAGAAGGCGATCAGGTGTTTTCCATCTACATCAACGCCGAAGATCGTACTCATTTTATCGAGGCCCTTGAACGTACAGGCGAGGTCCGCGATCATGAATTGAAGGTCTACGATGCCAAGGGTGAGGTTCGCGAGATGATCGCCAACTACAACCTGATCGAGTACGAGGGTCGAACTGCGGTTCTCGGCTGGTGGACGGACATCACCGACATCAAGGCGACCTCCGAAGCGCTCAAAACCAAATTCGATGAACTGGCCCGTTTCAGACAGATGGCCATCGGTCGTGAATTGAAAATGATCGAGTTGAAGAAGGAGATCAACGAATTTTTCAAGGCCAAGGGCGCAGAAGAGAAGTATAAAATCCATTAGACTAAGGAACGCAATATGAAGATTTCAGAATGCTTCGCTTGGCCGTATCGCAAGCGTGGGCTCAAGCGCAGGGTCTTTGGGTTGTCCCTCCTGGTGTGTCTTGGGTACGCATTGACCATGCCCGCCGGACTGGGAGCGAACGACGCCTGGTATCCGCTGGCGGTCGATGTCTGGACGCCGCCTTTCAATGAAAAGATGCAACGGCAGACGCAGACCTATACGCCCCTGGAAAAGGCGCAAAAACCATGGCGGATCCGGGTTTTTATCCCCCACCTCAAGGATGCTTACTGGCTGGGCGTCAATTTCGGGCTGATCGACGAGGCCCGCCGTCTGGGGGTCAACCTGACGATCCAGGAAGCGGGCGGCTACGGCCAACTGGCAGTTCAGCGCCGGCAGATCGAGGCGGCCCTGTCTGAAAAACCAGATGGTCTGATCATCGGCGCCATTTCCCTGGAGGGGCTGAACGACCTCGTGGCGCAGGCGGCGGATAAGGGAATACCGGTCGTCGATCTGATCAACGGCCTGTCCTCGAAGCGGATTGCCGCACGGGCGGCCGTGTCTTTCAAGGATATGGGATCCGAAGCCGGTCGCTATCTGCACCGATTGCAGTCCGAGATGGGGCGTCCCGTAAAAGTCGCATGGTTTCCCGGGCCTGAAAATGCCGGCTGGGTCCAGGCAGGCGATGCCGGATTCAGGCACGCGATCGAAGGCGGTGCGATTGAAATCGTGGATACGCTTTACGGTGACACGGGAAGCGGGGTTCAGGGCGGTCTGATCGAAGAAGTTCTCGACCGTCTTGCGGATCGCCTCGACGTCATCGCGGGCACCGCCGTTACGGCCGAAGCCGCTGTAAAAATCCTCCGAACCCGGGGGTTGAGCGAAAAGATCAAAATCATTTCCTATTACTATGGTCCCGGGGTGCATCGCGGTATCCGCAGGGGGCGCATCCTGGCGGCGCCGAGCGATCGGCCCGTGCTGCAGGCCCGTATTGCCACTGATGTGATCGTCAGGATTCTGGAAGGAAAAGAATATCTGCGGCATGTGGCGCCTAAAGTCATCGTCGTCGACCGGGGCAACATCCGCACCTGGGATTCGGCTTCGACGCTGGCACCGCGCGGATTTCGGCCCATTTTTAGCATCAACGAGCAGAAGTAAGCCCGACGATAGGACTCAGGATATGCGCAACAAAGTTCAATGGATTCTCCTGATCGCACTGCTTATCGCCGGCCTTGGCGGCTCTTATGCCCTCAGCGAGGCTTTTCGCCGGGATGCCCGTGACGCCTGGGAAGCACAGGGCAACAAGGTGGGACAATGGCTTTCCGGGACGGTTCTGAACTGGCTCGAAGAAAGCTATGCGCCCCTTTCCGGACTGGCCATTCTCTTCGAGAATTCGAACAACGTCTCCGAGGCCGAATTCCTGGGCGCCGTGGACGGTCTGGAATCACGGGCCACGGCCTATTTCCTTGACGCCGCCGCCGTTGCGCGCCCGCAGCTCAACTGGGAGGGCTGGTCCATCGCGTTCTCCATCGATCCTGAAGGGCCGTTGTCGCCGGACGCCTCCCTCAGCCGCTATCCGGCCATAGCGAATACCGTGAAGGTGGCCGCGGACAACACCGGCCAGATCATGCTGGGGCCTCCGTTTAGCGGTGAGGACGGCGTTTCGTATTCACCTGTGGCGCTGGCCACCCGTGATGGGCAGGGTGTCCTGGTTGTCATCGGGCTGATCAATTTCAATGGCATCGTCCAGGGCCTGTTCGACATTCACCAACTGGATGGCATCCAGCTCCAAATCCTGGGGGAATTCGAGGAGCCGGACGGGAGCGGACCGGTGCGTGAAATCGTCGGGAGCCCCGTACCCGAAGCCCAATACAGCGTGACCACCCGCACGGTCAGTGCGGGGGCGGATCTGACCATCACCTGGTTCATGAACCACGCGTTCGGTGGCGGTCCCCGGGAAGAACTGGCCGACCTGACCTTGCTGGGCGGCATCGCCGGAACTTTTCTGATTACCATTTTCATCGGCATGCTGCTCCAGAGAGGTCAGATTATTACCCGGCGGATCGATGTGGCTACCCGGGAGCTGTTCGAAGCCAAGGAGCGCATGGCTCTGGCGATCGATGCCATGGAACTCGGTGTTTGGGACTGGGACGTGCAGACCCACCAGACGGCCTGGGATGAGCGCATGTTCGACATTTACGGTCTCCCCCATGATCAAGCCATGAGCTATCAGGACTGGAAGCAGCTCGTGCTGCCCGAAGATCTGCCCCGGGTCGATGCGACCCTGAAACAGGCGGTTGAAAGCAGGGGACAGGGCGAGGTCGAATTTCGTATCCAACGGGCCGACGGCGATATCCGCCACATCTATGCCGCCCAGCGCGTCATTCTCGACCACGAGGGCGAGGCCCGGCGCGTGGTGGGTGTGAACCTGGATATTACCGAACACAAGGAAGCCGAAGCGGAATTAAGAAAATTGTCACTGGCGGTCGAGCAAAGCCCGGCATCGGTAGTGATTACCGACCCGCAAGGGACCATCCAGTATGTCAACCGCAAATTCACCGAAGTGACCGGCTACGCGGCTGAGGAAGCCCTGGGGCGCAATCCGCGGATTCTCAAGTCCGGCGAAACACGGCCGGAAGTCTACGCAGCGCTTTGGCAAACCATCGCTGCCGGCAACGAGTGGCGCGGCGAGTTGCTGAACAAGAAAAAGAACGGCGAATGCTACTGGGAGGCGGTCTCCATTTCTTCCCTCAAGGTCGGCGACGGCCGCGTCACGCACTATTTGGCGGTCAAGGAAGATATCACCGAACAAAAGCAGATGGAGGACGACATCCGTGAAAAGGAAGCACGCTTTCGCGGCTATTTCGAGAATGCCCAGGTGGGGATGGCGATCACTTCGCCCGCCAAGGGGTGGATCGAGGCCAATCGCCAATTGCAGAAGATGTTGGGCTACACTCTGGACGAACTGCACCAGACAACATGGGTCAAACTGACGCACCCTGAAGACCTCGATCGGGATCTCAGAGAATACGAACGTCTGCTGGCCGGTGAAATCGATAATTACACCATCGATAAAAGATTCATTCGCAAGGGCGGCGACATCGTTCACGCCAACCTGACGGTGGCATGCACCCGCGATGATACCGGTGATGTGGATATCGTGTTGGCCTCGCTGCTGGACATCACGGCCCGCAAGCAGATGGAGGACGATCTCCAGGCCCAGGTCAGGGAACTCGACGAAGCCCAGTCGGCCATGCTCAACATGATGGAAGATCTAAACGAAGAGCGCGCCAGGGCCGAGGCCGCCACCCAGGCCAAAAGTGATTTTCTGGCCAATATGAGCCACGAAATCCGCACGCCCATGAACGCTGTGATCGGCATGGCCCACCTGGCCTTGAAAACCGACCTGACGCCCAAGCAGGAGGACTACCTGAGCAAGATCCAGACTTCCGCCAACGCCCTTTTGGGGATCATCAATGACATCCTGGATTTCTCCAAGATCGAGGCCGGCAAGCTCGATATCGAGAACGTCGATTTCAACCTGGAGGACGTCCTGGAGAACCTGGGCGACCTGGTCACCGTCAAAGCCCGGGAGAAAAAAGATCTGGAGGTGCTTTTCGACACGGGCGCAGACGTGCCGCGGTTCCTGGTCGGAGACCCCCTGCGGCTGGGCCAGGTGCTGCTCAACCTGTCCGGCAACGCCGTCAAATTCACCGCGAGCGGTGAAATTGTGGTTTCCACCCGGGTTCGATCCAGGCGCAGCGATGGCCTCGAACTGCAGTTCACCGTGAGCGACACCGGCATTGGGCTTACGTCGGAGCAAATCGAAAAACTCTTTCAGTCTTTTTCCCAGGCGGACACCTCCACTACCCGCCAGTACGGTGGCACCGGGCTGGGCTTGACCATCAGCAAGCGCCTGGTGGAAATGATGGGGGGCGAGATCTGGGTGGAGAGCCAGCCGGGGCAAGGCAGCCAGTTTCATTTTACGGTGGTTGTCGGCCTGGGGGCGGAGAAGGCCCGGCAGCAATTCATCCCGGGGCACGATCTGCGCGGTCTCAAGGTCCTGGTGGTGGACGACAATGCCACGAGCCGCACCATCTTCAAGGAGATGCTGGAATCGTTTACCTTCGAAGTCTGCCTGGCCGCTTCGGGCGCCGAAGCCCTCAGCGAGCTTGAGAATCCGGCCGGCCGTCCCTTCGAACTCGTGGTCATGGACTGGAAAATGCCCGGCATGGACGGGATCGAAACATCGCGTCGCATCAAAACCCATCCGGGCCTGGCCAAAATACCGCCCATCATCATGGTGACGGCTTACGGCCGCGAAGAGGTCATGGGACTGTCCGCCAAGGTCGGCCTTGAGGGTTTTCTACTCAAGCCGGTCAACGCTTCGCTTCTTTTCGATACCGTCATGGAGGCTTTGGGGGGCAAGACCCCGGCCGCCCCGGGCGGGATGAAGTCCCAGGATGGCGAGGAGGAGCGGCCCCGCCTGGCCGGCGCGCACATTTTGCTGGTGGAGGACAATGAGATCAACCAACAGGTGGCCCGAGAGATTTTAGAGGGGGCCGGGCTGGTGGTAACGCTGGCCAACAACGGCCGGGAAGGCGTCAACGCCGTCAAAGCCGGCGGCTACGATGCCGTCCTCATGGATATCCAGATGCCGGTCATGGACGGCCATACGGCCACGCGTCTAATTCGTGAATGGGAACAAGCCCAAACCCCGAAGGCGAGCCTTCCGATTATCGCCATGACGGCCCACGCCATGGCCGGGGATGAAGCCAAGAGCATCGAGGCCGGCATGAATGGCCATGTCACCAAACCCATCGACCCGGACCACCTTTTCACTGAACTGGCCAAATGGATTACCCCGGGGGTGGGGGTCGGCGGCGAGCATCCTACGGCCGAAATCCCCGCACCTGAAGCCATTCCGGTCGAAGCGGAGCTGCCGGAAACGCTCACGGGTTTTGATATCGCCGAGGGTTTGTCCCGCCTGCAGGGCAATCGCACACTTTACCGCAAGCTGATTCTGGCCTTTGCGGGCAGCTGCCGCGAGGGCATCGCGCGCATCAGGACCGCCATCGCCGAGGAGAATTGCCCCGAAGTCCTCCATCAGGCCCACAGCATCAAGGGCAGCAGCGCCAATCTGGCGGCCAAGGACATTCAAGCCGCCGCCCTGATTTTGGAACGCCTGGTCAAAGACCACCCCCAGGGGACACCGTCAACCGATGCGCTGAATGCGGCCTTTGAAGACCTTAACCGCGCTGCCGATACCTTGTTTACTTCCGTCGAAGCCATCGCGGGTGCGCCCGAAGACGATGCCGCCTCAGACGCCGATATCACCGCGAGCATCCC
>JASJCV010000037.1 GCA_030065275.1 Desulfobacterales bacterium
GGTGATATTGTGCTAAATTTTTATCCCTTGATAACAGTAATGGCGCAATCAATTCTTAGTTTGTTAACGGGAGGTTGTAAATGTGCCGCAACGTCCTAATGTTATTGCTTTTAGTTGGTTTGTTCGCTCCCATATTCGGTTGTTCTTCCGATGAGGAAAAAAAGCAGGCTTTCATCGAAAGCGGTGATGTCTACTTTGCCAAGGGAAAATTCCGCAGTGCCGAGATAGAATACCAAAACGCGATTAAGATCGATCCTGGTCTAATGGCGGCGCACAAAAAACTGGGCGAAACCCACCTCAAACTCGGCAATATTCGTGGCGCCTACAATGCTTATAAACGTGCGGCCGAACTGGACCCCGCCGATCTTGACACTCAAATCAAACTCGCGACTTTCCAGTTTCTTGAAAGAAAGGATGCCGAAGCTCAGGAAAAAGTGGTTCGCGTCTTAGCCGCGGACCCGAACAATACCGAAGCCCTGCTTTTGCAGGCGGGTCTTCATGTCCGCCAGAACAAACTTGAGGAGGCGCTGGCCGCATACCAGCTTGCAATCCAATTAGACCCCGAGCGGGTCAGCGCCTATCTGGGCAAGGCGCGTATCGAATCTCAGCTAGGCCGGTCCGCGGAAAGTGAGCAGACGCTCATTGCCGCCAACCAGGCTTCCCCCGAAACCCTCGAACCCCGGCTGGCCCTGTTCAGCTTTTACGCCTTCAACCGTCAGGACGCGGCCGCTTTGGAAACGATTGACGCTACCATTGCCGATTTCCCCGACCAAGTGGAACTCTATATCACCAAGTCCAATTTCCTCATCCGCAAGGGGCAGTTTGACCGTGCCACAGCAGTCCTGGCCAAGGCCGTAGCGGCCGCTCCGGAGAACAGTAAACCTCTGCTCGCTATGGCCGCCTTGCATGAAAGCCGCAACCAACCTGATCAAGCACTACGGGCCTACGAAAGAGCGCTGGCACTGTCTCCGAATGACCCGGTGATCAATAACCGCGTGGCTCGCCTTTACCTGGCCGGCGGTCAAACCAAGGCGGCGCAGAGCATCATCGACGACATTCTTAAAAAGCGTCCCAACCATGCCCCGACACGCCAGCTTAAAGCGGAATTGCTCGTGTCGGAGAGTCAGTATGCCGACGCCCTGCCGCTTTTGGACGCCTTGATCGCGAAGGAGCCCAACACAGCGCGGGCTCACTATTTCAAGGCATTGGCCCACTTGGGAATAGGCGAGCCCAAGGTCGCCCGCGCGGCTCTGGCAAAATCCATTGAATTGGCTCCCCGTCAGCCACAGGCGCGCCTGCTGATGGCCGAAATAAACTATGGAGAGCGAGATCTAAATGGGGCGGAACGAGAGGCCCGCGAGGTTCTGGCAATTCAAAACGGGAACTATGGTGCTACCCTGATTCTTGGCAATGTGGCTCTCATCCGTCAGAATACGACGGCAGCCGAAGAGCATTTCGCTGAATTGATTCAAATCAATCCGCGGAATCCTGAGGGCCATTTCCGCATGGGACTGCTTCGTGATGTCAAGGGTGATCCGCAAGCGGCCCTAAAACATTTTAACCAAGCGCTCGCGCTGGATCCCGTCATGCTGGAGGCGATCCGGCAGAGCGCCAGCATTCTGGGTCGTCAGGGGCGTTTTGACGACATCGTCGCCCGCTGCGATATTCATATGGCTAAAGCCGGGGACAATAATCGTGTCCGAGCCGTTTTGCAGAGTCTCAAAGGTGACGCCCTCCAGGCCATGGAGCAGTACGGCAAGGCCGAGATGGTGTACCGTCAGGCCATGGCAACCGATCCTGATTTTATGCCGACCTATTTTGCCCTGGCAGGTATGTACATGCGTCGTAACCAGACTGAAAAGGCCATTGCGCAGTATGAAGCCGCGCTGGCTCAGGACCCGAAGCAGCCCGGATTGCACACCATCCTGGGATCGATCTACGAACAGTTGAAGAAAGCGGACCAGTCCGAGAGGCATTATCGTCAAGCGTTGGAAATCGATCCCGGATTCGCACCGGCGGCCAACAATCTGGCCTATCTGCTGGCCCAGAATAATCAACGCCTTGACGAGGCGCTGAATTACGCGCGCATCGCCAAGGAGAAACTTCCCGATGACCCCGGGGTAATGGACACGATGGGGCTTGTATATCTCCGCAAGGGGCTTATCGACAGCGCGATTCTGGAATTTAAGGGCAGTGTCGCCAAACTCGAAAACAATCCGACTGTGCGCTACCACCTCGGCCTGGCCTATCATCTGAAGGGCGAGCCGCAAAAGGCGCGCGCCGAGCTTCACAAGGCTCTGAACACGAGCCAGTCATTTGCGGAGAGGGCCGCTGCCGAAAAACTCCTGTCAGAGATATGACCTGGGGATAACGGGTGGTTGCGATAACGGATTTACGGACAATAATATTGCGGGAATTCGCCAATTCGACAATAGACGACATGCTCGCACATAGTCGCCTGGAGCTAACGATTGTCAGGGCCGTCCGAATCGTGCCTGAGTAAGTCCAGGGGTTTCTGCCAACAACGAATTTAAAATTCAGCAGAGGAAGCGAGAGCAGCTTGCCGCCCAAATTTTGAGAGAATCGACAGGAGCGTCGTTTAGGATGCTACCTCCACACGATTATCGTGCTTTTGGTACAGGCGTGCCAATAGCCCTCAAGCCAACAGATAGCGGTGCTTATCAAGAAAACGACCTGCGTGCAATCGACCTTGTGGGCCTCGCAAAGCGGAACGTAATTCAAACTCCCGACAGCATTCTGGATTCCATCTGCCTTTGAATAAAGCCATGTATCTCGATCATTTTAGTCTGAAAGAAAAGCCTTTTCAAATAAGCGCGGATCCACGCTTTCTTTGGCTGGGTAGTAAACACAAAGAGGCGTTAGCCATCTTGAGGTATGGCATATTTGATAACCGGGGATTTTTGCTACTTTCCGGTGATGTCGGTACCGGGAAGACCACGCTAATTCATGCGCTGCTCCGTTCCCTGGGCGATGATACTCTGGTTGCAATGGTCCCGGATCCGGGTCTGTCGATCATGGATTTTTATCGCTACGTTGCCAGGTCATTTAAAATTGGTACGGAATTTGAGAGTAAAGAAGAATTTTTGGAATTTTTTAAAAATTTCTTACTCCAGAATGAAGAGCAGAGGAGAAAGGTTCTTCTAATCATTGATGAAGCGCAGCGGTTAAATTCCGATCTACTTGAAGAAATCCGTCTACTTTCGAACATCGAAAAAGACTACACAAAGCTTATTAACATTTTTTTTGTCGGCCAAAACGAATTCAACAACATCATCTTACAGCAGCGCAATCGTCCTCTGCGCCAGCGCATTACGATAAATTACAATATCGATCCGCTGGAAAAGCACGAAGTGATGGAGTATATTCGTTACCGCTTGGCAGTGGCGGGGTGCGAAAAACCAATTTTTACGGCCGAAGCGGTTCACGATATATATAACTTCTCCGAAGGCTACCCGCGACTGATCAATATCATTTGCGACCATGCCCTGCTGACGGCTTTTGTTCAGGGTGCCCGGCAAGTTGCTGGCGACACCGTACGCGAATGCGCCGAGGAATTAAGAATCAAGCTTGTGACGCCCCAAAGTTCGGCCCCGCCGGCAATCGAAACACTCGCCCACCCTCGGGAGCCAGCGCCCGCACAAGCGACACCCTTGCCTCCTGCTCCGCCGCCCAAACTCGAAGCAACCTCGAGCCAGACCTTGCTGCTTATCATTTTCGGATTGTTATGTTTTATAGCCGGTCTTCTATCCTTCGCCCTGCGCGATCGCCCCTACACGGCGGCCTCGGCTACCGGTGGGGTCGTGGTGACCGATGGCGGTTCGGAAAATCAGCCGACGACGAGTGACGCTAGCGACGATGAAGGCCGGGGCGTGCCGCTCACCTCTGAAGACGACACCATCGTTGAGCAAGATGTTGTGATGGCCATGCCGGATGATACAGCCGCCGATGGCGGTGAACACCTGCCGGAGACGCTCCCCTTCGATGCTGAAGAAAGCGGGCCTTCTGAACAGGCGGCGATATCAGAGGACATTCCAACGCTCGAAGAGCAAGACGCTGCATTGGACACGACGATTTCAGAGTTTCCTCTGCCGGAAAAACTGATCATCTATTTTCCGATCGACTCCAATGAACTCGATGATGACACCTTGCGCGAGCTCGACGAGCTGGCCGGGGTCATCAAGCTAAGGTCCAATTTGCCGGTTCGCATCACGGGCTACACGGACGCCGGTGGCAACCTTCACTACAATTTTAAAGTTTCTGAATTCAGGGCCAATATCATAAAAAGTTTCCTGGTGGGTAAGGGGATCAATCCTGAAAGGATCGTGGCCCGAGGTTTAGGGCCGGCCAATCCAATTGCAACCAATGAGACCCTTGCGGGGCGGGTTTTAAACCGCCGCGTCGAGATCGAGATGGTTGAGGAGTGACAGCCATTTCTGTAAAGCGGATCACATGTGCACCGGACTTCCAATCAGAGACCGCGATGAGCAGTCCAAGATTGGTGTGAGATCCATCGCGCGTCGAGTCGAAGCTGTGCCGATCGTTCGATTTTAAGGGAATTGTATGCTGAATGGAAGGCCCTCCAGAGAGACCTTGCTGATCGCCGTCGTTCTGGCGGCGGTCGCTTTCGAGTCGCTGGATACAGGATTTATCTATTTTCTGAATGGATCGGAATTGTCTGCAACGTCTAGCAGCCCGTCCCTCTATACCTCTATTGCGCGTGTCATTTCTCTGGTGCTCCTTTGTATCGCCGTTGGTCTGAGTTGGCAGGTCCGTCACGCCAATCGCCGGCTGCGACAGAACCTGCAGAGCCGTGAAGAGGCATTAGAAAACTGTTTGCGCCAGAACACCACGCGTCTTCAAACGCTGGGGGCCAAGATTCGCCGGGAAGTCAAAGCACGACGGCATATGGAAGCTACGGTGCGCGAGTCCGAAGAGAAATACCGTCTGCTCGTGGAGAACGCCAACGAGGCCATTTTTATCCTGCAGGACGATCAGATAAAATTTACCAACCCTAAGGCCGAGGAGATTTTCAACCGTCTTGCGATCCAGCCCAGCGGTGCCGCACTGGCCAAATGCATCCATCCCAACGAAAGGGATCGGGTCATCGAATGGTACCAGCGCCGGCTCGAAGGCAGGGAGCTGCCGTATTCGCTCATGTTCCGTTTAGAGGGGGAGCACCGTGCATCGATCTGGGTGGAGCTCAACTCCATCTTGATCAAACTGAACGGTGAAGCGGCGACACTGAATTTTATCCGCGATGTCACGCTTCAGAAAAAACTGGAGGAGCAGTTCTACCAATCGCAGAAGATGGAGTCCATCGGGACGCTGGCCGGCGGCATCGCGCACGATTTCAACAATCTGCTGATGGGGATTCAAGGCAATGTTTCGGTCATGAATCTGGAGGCCGAAGGCGGCGGCCCCCTGCAGGAAAGCCTGCAGAGCATCGAGCGCTGCGTGCAAAGCGGATCCCAGTTGACCAACCAGCTGCTGGCCTTCGCCCGGGGTGGCAAGTACATCGTCAAGCCCTGCAACCTGAACAGCATCGTCAACAAGGCCAGCGAGATTTTCGGACGCACCAAAAGGGAAGTCAATATTCATCGGGTCTTTGCCCGCGACATCTGGTCCGTCGAAGTCGATTCCGGGCAGATCGAACAGGTACTGATGAATCTTTTCGTAAACGCCTGGCAAGCCATGCCCGATGGGGGCGACCTGTTCATCGAGATTGAAAACGTCGAACTCGACGATCATTACACCCGGATCAAACCCTACAACATCAGGCCGGGACGCTACGTCAAACTCTCGGTCACCGATACGGGCGTGGGCATGGATACCGAAACGCGTAAACGCATTTTCGAGCCTTTTTTTTCAACCAAGGAAAAAGGTATGGGCACCGGGCTGGGGCTGGCTTCGGCTTACGGCATTGTCAAGAACCACGGCGGTTTCATCAACTGCTACAGCGAGGTCGGACACGGCACGACCTTCAATATTTACTTCCCGGAATCGGAAAAGGCGATCGTGGACGAAGAACGCGGTCGCGACGACGAACTGGTTACCGGTGTACCCGGTGGCGGGGAGACCATATTGTTTATCGACGACGAGGATGAGATCCTGGCCGTGGGCCGCAAAATCCTGGGTTCCTTGGGCTACCGGGTGATTACGGCCCCGGATGGCAAGACGTCGCTGGAAATCTATACCGATCGGGGTGATGAAATCGATTTGGTGGTTTTGGATTACGTGATGCCGGGAATGGGGGGGCGCGAGGTGTTCGAGACACTGCTTCGGATCGATCCGGATGTGCGGGTGTTGCTCTCCAGCGGCTACAGCAGCAACAACCAGGTCGCCCACATGCTCGAAAACGGCTGTAAGGGATTTATCCAAAAGCCCTATGACGCGGTACGCATGGCCCGCAAAATAAGGGAGATTCTGGATGCCTGATACCCTGTCACCGGGACGGGGTGCCGGGGTAATGGGTTTCTGGGGCGATGGACAGCATCTGCATCTATGCGGCGGCCGATCTGCATGGGCGCCCGGATCGTTTTGACCTGGTGGCCAGGCAGGCCGCCCGTCCCGACATCGGGTTGGTTGTTCTCGCCGGCGACCTCGTCCACTACGCTCGTGGGCACGCCGGCCTCGAGCGGCTGATGACCTTGCCCAAACCGCTACTGGCTGTTCGGGGCAACACCGATCCCCGCCGGATAGCGAAATTGTCACCCGCGGGCCGAGGGATCGACTTTCTTGACCTTGAGCGCCGCCGTTTCGACGGTCTCACGATCGTCGGCATCGGCGGCACCTTACCCATTCCTTTTCGCTCCCGCCTCGGCTGGTCCGAGCATCGCCGTTTGGAATGTTTGGCCGGTCTTGTCGACAATCGAACGATCATCGTGGCCCATCCGCCCCCCTATGGTGTTAGGGACCGCGTTGCCGGACGTTGGCATGCCGGAAGCCGGGGGCTTCGCCGGTGGGTCGAGCAAATAGCCCCGGCCGTCCTGATCTGCGGCCACATCCATGAAGCAGCTGGTGTCGGGTGGATCGGCCCGACCCTGGTGGTCAACTGTGCCCTTGGCAAAAAGGGGCGAGGCGCTATCATTAGATACGATCGCGACGGGAAGCCCCGCGCCCGCATGATTTAAACGATCCCCTGGCGTGTTGCCACGACTTTAGTGGGATGCTTCCCGGTGTGGCGAAACGAGAGGGGGAAGGAGATCCCGATGACAACCCGCAGACAGGCCCTTTTGATTGCAGGCCTCACGACGCTTTTATTTTGCGGCTGCCTGAATCTGGGGCCTGACTACCAGCGCCCCGGCGTGGGTACCGATGTGCCGACGGTTTACAGCCAGAAAGTCGTTGCGGGTGAAATGGCCCCATACAGCGATCAATGGTGGCTTATTTTCGCCAAACCCGAACTCAACCAGGTGCTCGAAAAGGTTATCGCCAGCAACTGGGACATCCAGCGCGCCGCCGGACGCGTTCTGGAACTGCGTGCCCAGGCGCAGGTGGTCCGTGCCGACCGGTTTCCGGAACTGGATGTGGACTGGCAGCATCGCACCGAGGTACGCAAAATCGATAAAATCGGCGGCGGGAAATCGCGTGAAACCTTTCGATTTTATGACCTGGCCTTGCCCTTGTTTTATGAGGTCGATTTCTGGGGCCGGCTGGCGCGCGCCGAGGAGGCCGCGCGCTTCGATCTGCTGGAAGCCGAAGAAAATCGTCTGGTCGTGGCCCAAACCGTGGTGGCCGAGGCCATCCGACTCTATTTGGAGGTCGAGTCCCTGGAGCGCAGCATTGATATCACGCTGCAGCTGATTGATAATTTTCGCCGCAATGCGCGCATCATCGAGCGCCGTTACGAAAGGGGACTGGCCACGGCCCTCGATCTGCGCCAGGCCCGCCGTATCCTGGCCAGCGCCGAGGCCGATATCCCCCTTCAGCGACGGGATCGTGCCAACCGCATTCACCAATTGGCGGTTTTGATGGGCACCTATCCGGATATCCCTCCGATCCGCCGGCACTCCGAGAACTATTATACCCGCCTGCCCGAAGTGCCGCCTGGACTGCCGTCCGACCTGCTGCAGCGTCGTCCGGATATACGTGTGGCCGAGGCCCGTGTCATGTCTCGGAATGCACTTGTGGGGGCAGCCCTGGCGGACCGCTTCCCGCGCATATCCCTCACCGGCAGCTTTGGGTATACGAGCGACAGCTTCGATCGCCTGCTCCGCGAAGACAGCGAATTGTGGGGCTACGCCAACGGCATTACCCAGCCGCTTTTCGATTATGATCGTCTTGAGAATCGCCAGCGGGCGGCCGAGGGGCGCTACGATCAGGAAGTGGCCAACTACGCCCAGACCGTTTTGCAGGCCTTCGCCGAGGTGGAGGACGCGCTTCAGGCGCGCCGCGAGCAGTTGGAACGCCGTTCCCGGGTGGTCATTCTGTTGACGGAGGCCCGGGCAACGCAGGACGTGGCCGAAAAGCGCTATGTGCGCGGTCTGACGCCCTATCTCGATGTCCTCGATGCCCAGCGGGCCCGGTTTGGGGCCGAACAGGATATGATCCAGGCGGACCTGGCGCTTTATTTGAACCGCGTCAATCTCTATTTGGCGCTGGGCGGCGACTGGGCCGACCCCGGCGAGGTCCCCCCGCGCTGATGACTCCTGGCTGCCTTTTTGCTTTGGCGAGGGCCGACGTGGTGTGACGGCCATGCGATGATTATATATTTAAGCTATGCATGATCGAAAACGAATGCTGAAAAAGCGAATCCTGCAAATCATCGTCAGTCTGCTGATCCTTTTAGGGGGCGTCGCGGGTCTTTACGGGCTCAGGGCGGGCAAACCGCCCCAGGAAAGGGAGGTCGCCGCGGCACCGGCGCCAGTGGTGCAGGTGGTCACTGCCAGGTTCGACGCGCACACCGTCAGGATCAGCGGCCAGGGAACCGTGCGGCCGTTGTTGAATGCCCAGTTGGTGGCTCAGGTCAGCGGAAGGGTGGTTTACACCGCCTCGCGTCTGGTCAACGGCGGTTCTTTCAAAGCCGGCGACGAACTCCTCCAGATCGATCCGATCGACTACGAGCTGGCCGTTACGCTGGCGGCGGCAAGGGTCGGGGATGCCGAGGCCAAGTACGCACTGGCCCAGGAAGAATCCGAGGCCGCCATCCAGGAGTGGCGTGATCTGAACCCGGGAATCGAAACCCCGGACCTGGTGGCCCGCAAACCGCAGCTGTCGGCCGCGCGGGCCAAACTGGAAGCGGAAGAGGCCGACTACCGCAAAGCCCTGCTGCAGCTCGAGCGCACACGGCTAAAAGCGCCGTTCGACGGTGTGGTGAGTGCCAAGATGGTGGACATCGGCCAATACGTCACCCCCGGAGAGGCGGTGGCCACGCTCTACGGTACGCAAGCCGTCGAAATCGTCCTGCCGCTCGAATCCGAGAATCTGCAGTGGTTTCATGTTCCCGGCTTCACCGGTGAAGACGACGAAGGAGCGCGTGCGACCGTCCGCGTGACAATCGCCGGTCAGGTCCGCGAATGGCCCGGGCGGGTCATGCGCGCCGAAGGCCGCATCGACGAGAAAACCCGTTTGATCAACATTGTGGTGCGTGTTGAGGATCCCTACGCGCGCAGGCCGCCACTGGCGGCTGGCCTGTTTGCTCAAGTCGAGATCGAAGGCCGGACTTTAGAGCAGGCCGCCCTGCTGCCACGGTCCGCTCTGCGGACGGGCAGTCAGGTCTGGGTGGTGGACGACGACCAACGGCTGCGATTCCGGACGGCTCAGGTGGCCCGCATTGCAAGGGAGGGGGTGCTGGTCGAAGGGGGCCTGGAGAGCGGCGAACGGGTCATGGTTTCCCAGCTGAAAGCCGTCACCGACGGTATGATGGTGCGGCCTCTCGACGAGGCCGAGGGGAGCCGGCCATGAAAACCGCGATTACCTGGTTTGCCCACAATCACGTGGCTGCCAACCTGCTGATGGCGTTCATCCTGGTGGCCGGTGTATGGACCGGTTACACCATCAAGCTCGAAATCTTTCCCGAGACATCGCTGGATCTGATCACGATCACGACAACCTACAGCGGGGCTTCGCCTTCCGAGGTCGAGGAAGGCGTGGTGCGCAAGATCGAAGAACAGGTGGCCGGGCTCGCGGGGATCAAGCGCATCGACTCCCGGGCGCGCGAAGGGGTCGGTTCCGTCACCATCGAAGTCATGAAAGACTGGGATCTCAAAAAGCTCCTGGACGAGGTCAAATCAGAGGTCGACCGCCTCACGACCCTTCCGGACGAGGCTGAAAAGCCTCTCATCCGCGAGATCACCCGCCGTCGTGATGTCATCGACCTGGCCGTCTACGGAGACGCGCCCGAATCCACCATCAAACACCTGGCCGAGCGGATGAGGGATGAAATCACCAATTTGCCCGGCATCACCCTGGCTGATATCGCCGGGGTGCGTACCGCCGAGATCCATATCGAAATTTCCGAGGAAACCCTGCGCCGTTACGGACTGACCCTGGGGCAGGTGGCCGACCTGGTGCGCCGCGGCAGCCTCGACCTGCCGGCCGGCAGCGTTAAAACGGCCGGGGGCGAAATTCTGATCCGCACCAAAGGGCGGCGCTACTACGCCGATGACTACGGGGACATCGCGATCATCACCCGCCCGGACGGCAGCGCCGTGCGCCTGGAAGACATCGCCACCTTGCGGGACGGCTTCGAGGATGTGGACCGCTTTGCGCGCTTTCAGGGCCAGCCCGCCGCCCTGATCAATGTCTACCGGGTGGCCGATCAGAACGCACTCGAGGTGGCTGCGGCCGTGCAGGCCTATGTGGAGCGCATTCGACCCTCGCTCCCGGACGGTATCCAGATCAGCCTGCGCCGGGACCGCTCCAAGATCCTTCGCAGCCGTATCGAACTGCTGACCCGCAACATGCTGATCGGCCTTCTGTTGGTGGGGGCCATGCTGGGGCTGTTTCTCAATCTGCGTCTGGCCTTGTGGGTCATGCTCGGCATCCCGATTTCGTTTGCCTTCGGCTTGCTGCTCCTGCCCCGGATCGATGTCTCCATCAACATGATATCTCTGTTTGCATTCATCATGGTGCTGGGGATCGTGGTCGACGACGCCATCATCGTGGGAGAGAATATCTTCCGCCGTTATGAGGACTGCGACGAGCCCCTGCATGGGGCCGTGGAAGGCACGCTTGAAGTCGGGCGGCCGGTCGTCTTTGCGGTGCTCACCACCATTGTGGCTTTCTGGCCGCTGCTGCTGGCCGGCGGGGTCATGGGTAATTTCATGCGCAATATCCCCATCGTGGTCATTGTGGTGCTGCTCGGATCGCTGGTGGAGTCGCTTTTCATTTTGCCGTCGCATCTCATGCACAGCCGCCGCGGCATGGCGGCTTGCGCCTCGGGCGGCATGCGCGAAAAGCGCGCCTCACGCTGGCTCAAACGCATCATCAACGGCCCCTACCTGCGGCTGGTCAGTTTCTGCGTGCAGTGGCGTTACGCCACCATTGCCGCGGGGCTGGCCGTGATCCTGCTGGTCATGGGTATCTGGCAGGGGGGCTGGATCAAGTTTACCTTCATGCCCAAGGTGGAGGGCGACACCATCCGGGCCTATGTGACCATGCCGATGGGCACGCCGGTCAACCAGACGCTCCAGGTGGTCTCCCGGATGGAGCGCGACGCTTTGGCGGTTTTTGAAGAATTTGAAGCCGAGCGCACCGCCGGCGCCCAACCGCTGCTCGAGCACATCATGATTCAGATCGGCCGGCATTCAGGATCCACAGGCAGCCACCTCGGACAGCTCCGGATCCAGCTCCTCGAAGGCGAGCAGCGCGATGTTAGCACATTCGACATCACGCGTGCGTGGCGCCAGCGCATCGGCAAGGTGCCGGAAGCCGAGGCCGTGAGCTTTCGCAGTTCCCTGCACCGGGCCGGCAACCCCATCGAAGTGCATCTGGCCCTGGATGACAACGCCCAACTCGTCCAGGCCGCCGAGGAACTCAAGGCCTTGATCGGCGGTATCCCCGGCGTTTTCGATATCGAAGACAGCTTTCAGCAGGGCAAGAAGGAAATGCAGCTCAAGCTCAAGCCGGCGGCGGCCAGTCTGGGACTCACCCTCAACGATCTGGCGCGTCAGGTGCGCCATGCCTTCTACGGGGCCGAAGCCCTGAGGATTCAGCGCGACAAGGACGAAGTCAAAGTCAAAGTCCGCTATCCCGAAGCCGAGCGGCGCGCCCTCGGCAACGTCGAAGACATGTACATCCGGACCCCCGACGGCAGCGCCGTGCCGTTTCGCCAGGTGGCCGAAGTTCGAATGGAGGCCGGATACGCCAAGATCGAGCGGGCCCAGCGCCTGCGGGTGATCAAGGTCATGGCGGATGTGGACGAAGGGATCGCCAATGCCAACGAGATCCGGCAGGGGCTGGAAAGGCGCGAAATGCCCCAGCTGGCTAATCGGTATCCGGGCCTGCGTTTCACCATCGAAGGGGAGGGCAAACAGCAGCGGGAGTCCCTGGCCGACGTCAAGACCGGATTCGTCCTTGCGCTTTTCGGTATCTACGCCCTTCTGGCCATTCCCTTCCGGTCATTTTCACAACCCCTCATTGTTATGGCGGCCATCCCCTTCGGAGTCGTGGGGGCGATCGCCGGCCACCTGATCATGGGGTTCAACCTCAGCATCATCAGCATTTTCGGTATCGTGGGGCTTTCGGGCGTAGTGGTCAACGACAGCCTCGTCCTCATTGACCGGGCCAATCGTTTTCGCCGGGAAGGGGCCTCTTCCCACGATGCCGTCGTCAGAGCGGGATGCATCCGTTTTCGGGCGATTCTGTTGACATCGCTGACCACCTTCGCCGGTCTGACCCCGATGCTGATCGAAAAAAGCCTTCAGGCCCAGTTTTTGATTCCAATGGCGGTCAGCCTGGGTTTCGGTGTCCTCTTCGCCACCGTCATTACCCTGCTGCTGATTCCGTGCGGCTACATGATCCTGGAGGATCTGCGCGGACTGAGCGGCCGCAAAATGGTGTCGGCCGAGACTTCACCGCGTTGAGAGCCGGGGCCCTGGATGAATGGTACCGCCTTTTCGACCAGCCCGGCGCTGCGGCCCAATGAATTTCTCACCAAGCCTCCGGGATTTGCGGTCACCGCCCCATGGGAAGAGAGGCGGGTGTAGACCCAACCGATTTCATTGCCATCGGGTCTCGTTTGGTTATCGCGTTGAACTTCCGTCGCCGACCGGAAGCCATGGTGAGCGACAATTGCCGCCCCGTCCAACGGCCGGCGGCGGGGGTTGCAATCACACCTGAGGTGTGAAAGGTTACCCCGGATTATTTCGACCACTACGCTGACAGGAACAATGCCTCATGCCCGCCCGCCCGCCGATTGATTTTGCACCCTTCAAACGCTTGAAGGAGGCGGCTGTTTTTCTGCATGTCTACCGCCGGGATTTGCTGTGCTATTTCCTCGTTTTTTACATGCCGGTCATTCTGGCAGGCCTCCTGATCCCTGGCACCGCACGCGGCGATGAAACGCAGGGCGCCGGCATCCCCGTGGTCGCCCTGATTTTCGATTTCTTCTACCATCCGATTTATATGGGCGGATTGATTCATCTTCTGGCCCGTATCGAGGCCGGCCAGCCCTGGTCACTCAAGGAGGGTTTCGTCCTTGGCGTGCGCCTTTGGGACCGGCTGCTGCTGGCCAACCTGATCAGCCTGGTGATCATCGGCCTGGGCTTCATGGCTTTCGTCGTCCCGGCCATCATCGCCTATGCCCGCCTGGCCATGGTGGAATTCCGTATCGTTCTGGAAGGCGACGATCCCTTTCAGGCCATCAGGAACAGCTACCGCATGACGCGCTTCGATATGCTGCCGATCATAGGCAGCACCTCGCTTTTGTTCATGGTGTTTATTCTTCTACGGGTTTTAATCGACCATTTGGCGCACACCCTGGGGGTTGATCCTTTGCTGCCGTTTATTCTGGATTCGATCCTGACGATTGCCGTCATGCTCATGCTGACCGTTTTACTTTTCAGGTTCTACGGTCTTGCCAGTCGACGGCATGCCCTTGTCTCACCGCGACCATGAACCGCGCATGTCGATCCTGCTTCCCAAACTGATCCATTCAACAATAAGCCGGAAGCTTGCAGCGGCCGTCCTGGCCGGGGCGTTCGGTATTCTGGCGGCGGCCGGCCCTCTGATGGCTGATCAGGAGATATCACCGGACTGCGTTATTCTTCTGCACGGCCTCGGGCGCCGGGCGGCATCCATGGCGCCGATGGCCGATGCGATGACGTCGCGGGGCTATCGGGTTTACAACACGGCCTATCCCTCCACCGAGGCGGCCGTCGAAGTTTTAACGGTAAGCCATCTTGAACCGGCCGTGCTGAAGAGCCGTCAGGATGGCTGCCGCGTCCTCCACATGGTGGCCCATTCGCTGGGCGCTGTGATGATCCGACAGTACCTGCAGAAGCATTCTCTGCCGGCCGGCAGCCGCATCGTCATGCTGGCGCCGCCCAACCACGGCAGCGAGATCGCCGACATGCTCGGTTCCTGGTTCTTCTACCGCTGGTTTCTGGGGCCCTCCGGGCTGCAGTTGGGCACTGGTCCGGACAGCCTGCCCAACCGGCTGGCGCCCGTGGACGGTGACATCGGCGTGATTGCCGGCGATTCAAGCTGGAACCTTATGCTTTCGATGATGATACCCGGCCCGGACGACGGCAAGGTGTCGGTGGAGAGCGCCAAGCTGGAGGGGATGGACGATTTTATCGTTTTGCCGGTAACGCACACCTTTATCATGCAGGATGCGGAAGTGATGGCGCAGACCGCACATTTCCTGGCGCACGGGCGGTTCGATCGCCGCCGCCCGGAAACCTCCCCTGGTGGCGGACCTGGATCGGCGCGGACCCGTTACCGTCGATTCGAAAAGTAGGCCGCTGTGAAATCCTGGCGCCATAAAATTCACGAATTGATCTTCGGGGCCGATACCGCCGCGGGCCGCTGTTTCGACACCCTGCTGATCATCTCCATCCTGGTCAGTGTGGCCATCGTGATGCTGGACGGCGTGGTCGCCATCAACCGAATTTACGGCCGTTGGTTCTACTTGTGGGCGTGGGGTTTTACCCTGCTTTTTACCTGCGAATACCTGCTGCGCCTGATCAGCGTCGTACGCCCGGGGCGCTATGCCGGCGGTTTCTTCGGCGTGGTCGATCTTCTGGCCGTCCTGCCCAGCGACCGCAGCGCCCTGGTGCCGAGAGAGACCGTATTTCATCGTCATCCGCATCCTGCGTCTGCTGTGGGTCTTCCGGGTATTAAAACCGGTCCCGTTTTTAAGCCAGGTCCGGCTGCTCACGGCGGGCCTGCCGGCCAGTTCGCGCCAAATCATGGTGTTTCTTTACGCGGTCCTGATGCTCGCGGTCATTTTCGGTGCCGTGATGAATGTGGTGGAAGGGGCCGCAAGCAGATTCACCCGCATCCCGCGCAGCATCCATTGGACCATCGTCGCCATGACCACGGTGGGATTCGGGGACATCACGCCCCAGACGACCCTTTCTGGTGGAGGACGAGTAGAAGTTCGTCCAATCGTGGACGTTGATTCATAAGTTCGTTCATTTTCTTTCGCGTGAAAGACAATGAACCCAAAGAAACCGCGCCCCGCTTAACCCTGTGCGGCGCCACGTCGGCCGGCGCTCGCGGAAACTCGCTGCGCTCAAACAGTCCGCGCGCTTTTTCCGTCCGCCGCGTCGATGCTCGGCGCGGGACAAAGGGATCAAAAAGGATCGCAAGCAGGTTGGATACGCGCCCTTCTGAGGGCTATCAGAAGCCTCCTTCCTGGAAAAATAGCATGACTTTGATAGGGAAAAGGCCATCACGGCAAGGAGAGGAAACGCATGAGCACATTGATCGAGGAAAACCCGATGGTTTGGGTCGCGGTGCAGACCGAGGGCGGTGTCGAGACTTTCGTTGGGCAGCACGACCAGGATTTGGACATCGCCTACATCCCCTTTTTCAAAGAGAAAGAAGAGGCCCAGCAGGGTTTGCTCATGATGAAGAAGGTCACGGGGCGCAAATACGAAGTTCAGGCCGTCCGCTGCCGGGAACTGGCCCGCGATGCGGCCCGCAGCGGATTTCTGCTGTTTCTTCTGGACGAGGATGGGCGGATCCTCGAAAAGATCGACCCCGGCGCCGGTTGAAAACCCAATAAGCGCGTCTTCGTCCTGATACAGATGCGTCGAAGGGTGCGCTTTCACTTCACAGTGCGGATCAATTTGATGTTACTTTTCTTAACGGTAAGAAAAGTAACCACAAGAAGCCGCTCTTGCCCCGCTTCTTCCTGCGCGTCGCCACGTCGGACGGCGCGAGCGGAAACTCGCTGCGCTCAAACAGGTCCGCGCGCTTTTCCCGTCCGCCGTGTCGATGCTCGGCGCGGGACAAAAGGGAACTGAGACACGTTATTATCCGGTTGGATCAATCGCGCTTTGAATCCAGCCAGTTGTAGTGGTCAACTCAAAACGGACACCGGGTTAAGCAGCGTTTCGCAATCGTTCTTTTTCATATTCAATTGGGTTTAGATAACCCAAGGTCGAGTGCA
>JASJCV010000038.1 GCA_030065275.1 Desulfobacterales bacterium
GGTAGTATTCAATTTCGGTGGGGTCGGGATGATCCTTGAGGTAGAGGTCGTGGGCCACCTGGTGGATGAACCCGGTGGCTCCTTCCCAGTTGTCTTCGGGCTGGGGTTCGGAAAGCGCCACGTGGTAGGAAAAATTGGGGTAGCGCGCCTCGAGGTCTTTGAACTCTTCGTCGTAAAACATCTCCTGGGCCGATCGTGCCCCGTACCAGAAAGTGATTTTGCGGTTGGTATCCTGGTCCAGAAGCTGATTGAAAATGTGGCTGCGCATGGGGGCCATACCGGCCCCGCCGCCCAGGAAGCACATCTCGCGTGGGGTTTCCTTGACGAAAAAATCGCCGTAGGGACCGCTCAAACTCACGCGGTCGCCCGGTTGGAGATTGAAGACAAACGAGGAACCCACGCCCGGCGGGAGGTCCATCTGGCCGGGCGGCGGTGTGGCAATCCGGATCGTGAATCGCAAAAGGTCTTTCTCGGACGGTGCACTGGCCAGGGAGTAGGCCCGGTTGACCGGTTTGTCCGATCCAGCCTCGAGCTTGAGCAGATCGAATTTCTTCCAGGCCGAACGGTAGGTGTCGGCCACCTGGAAGTCCTTGAAGGCGGCCTGGTACTCGGGGATGTCGATCTGCATGTAGGCGCCGGCCGTGAAGTCCACACTTTGGCCCTCGTCAAGCCTGAGCACCAGTTCCTTGATGAAGGTGGCCACGTTGTCATTTGAGACCACGGTGGCTTCATATTTCTGGATGTTGAAAATCTCATCGGGAATCTGGATGCGCAGATCCTGTTTGACCTTGAGCTGACAGGCCAGACGTACGCTGTCGAGACGTTCCTTGCGGCTGACCAGAGACAGCTCGGTGGGCAGAATGTCGCCGCCGCCCTCCAGCACACGGCACTTGCAGGTGCCGCAGGTGCCCTGCCCCCCGCAGGCGCAAGGGATCAGGATGTCGTTGTCGAGCAGCGAAGCCAGAAGGCTTTGCCCCAGGGGCGCCGTGAGCGATTGATCCTCGTCCTCGTTGACGACGATCTGACGGTCGCCTTTTATGACGACCTTGGCTTCCACCAAAAGAAGCACCCCTACCAGCAGCAGGATGACGGCCAGAAAAACGGTCAGACTGATAAGATAGATCAGCACGAAGGCCCCCCATCAGGCTGCTGAAAAACGATTGCGCTTGGCCATACGGCGTTAAAATCCACCTCAAAACGCTCATTTATTGCAGATAAACGGCGCTTTCTCGTTGGATTCTGCGTTATCTTGCCTGCGTTCATGACGTTTCTCGACAGCCTGTCAAAGCGTGATCCCCGAAAAAAGCATGAAGGCCAAGGCCATGAGACCGGTGATGATCATATTGAGGCCGAAGCCCTGAAGACCCTCGGGCACGTCCGCATAGCGCAGCTTCCATTTGATCGTGGCCATAGAGATGATGGCCAAGGCCCAGCCGATTCCCGACCCCATGCCGTAGACCACGGTTTCGCCAAAGGTGTAATTGCGCTCCACCATGAAGAGCGAAGCCCCCAGGATGGCGCAGTTGACCGTGATCAACGGCAGGAATACGCCCAACGCATTGTAAAGCGCCTGAGAGTAGCGGTCGATCACCATTTCGACCAGCTGTACGATACCGGCGATGACGGCGATGAACAGGATCAGCCTGAGGAAGCTGAGGTCCACCTCGGCGAGTCCGGCCCAGGCCAGAGCGCCGGGCGCCAGCAGAAAACTGTAGATCAGCCAGTTGGCCGGGGTGGTGATGGTGAGCACGAAAATCACCGCCACGCCCAAGCCCACCGAGGTCGTGATGTTCTTGGAGACCGCCAGAAACGAACACATCCCCAGGAAATAGGCCAGCAGAATGTTGCCGACGAAGACCGAGTTGACAAAGATACTGAGAAGATTTTCCATACCGGTCGGACTAATCCTTGAGAAGGGTGTGCTCGAGCCAGACAAAAAGCCCGATGACGATGAAAGCCCCCGGTGCCAGGAGCATCAGACCCATGTCCGTGTAGCCCAAATCGTAGGCGAACTGGGGAACGACCTGAAAGCCCATGATTTTACCCGACCCCAGCAGTTCCCGAAAAAAGGCGACCCCGACCAGGATCGAGCCGTACCCCATGCCGTTGGCCACGCCGTCCAGGAACGAACGCCCGGGCGGGTTGGCCATGGCATAGGTCTCCGCCCGCCCCATGACGATGCAGTTGGTGATGATCAGGCCCACGAAGACCGAAAGCTGTTTACTGATGTTGAAGAGAAAAGCCTTGAGCACTTCATCGGCGATGATCACGAGGGTGGCGATCACGGCCACCTCGACGATGATGCGAATATTGCGCGGAATGGCATTGCGCATCATCGAAATAATCAGATTGGAAAAGGCCACCACGAAGGTCAGGGCCAGGGCCATGACGATGGCGGTGTTCATTTGGACGGTGACCGCCAGCGCAGAGCAGATACCCAGCACCTGCTTGGAAATGGGGTTGGTTTTCCAGAGGGCGTCGGCAACCATGCGGTAGCCCTGGCTTTTGGTCAATTTGACGGTGGCCGTGGTCATGGTCAGGAAATCTCCGGAATTTCGAGGTGGCCTTCGTCGCGGAGGCGGCGGGATACCGGCTCATAAGCTTTGAGGATATCTTTCAGCCCTTCGCTCAGATAACGGCCGGTCAAGGTGGCGCCGCTGATGCCGTCCACATAGTGATTCCGACGCTCCGGGGGGATAACCTCTGCCACTTTGCCCTTGGCGATGCCCACCGAGGTCAGGTTGCCTTCAGGGTCCGCGATCTGTTTGCCCACAAAGTTCTGCTGGAACCAGGGTTTTTCGATTTCCCCGCCAAGCCCCGGGGTTTCGGAATGCTGGTAGACCGAAAAGCCGGTCACCGTCCGGCCGTCATTGTCGATGGCCAGATAGCCATAAATTCGGCCCCATAGACCGCGGCTGTCCACGGGAACGATATAAGATTGCACCTGTCCGTCCCGGGTGTAGAGAAACAATGGCAGGCCCGAGGCGGCGTCGGCGTCCAGCACCTGCCCGTTCGCATCGACGCGAATATCCTTGATGGCGGCTGCAAACAGCTCCTTGATATCATCGGTCCCGTATTTGCGCTCCGGTTCGAGGGCCCCCACAGATTTGAGGACGTTCCGCTGGCGGTCGACCAGGGCGTTCTCCTGCTGAAATGCCTTGAGACCGGACGAGGCCGCGGTGAGTAACAAGCTGCAAACCACCCCGATGACGGCGGCGAATAGCAGCGATTTCATGGCGTCAGACATTGGGCACCCTCCGCCGTGTTCGGATCTTGACTTCGATATAGTCCAGGAGCGGGTTGAAGCAATTCATGAAGAGGATGGCCAGACCGACCCCCTCGGGGAAAGCGGGGTTGAAAACCCGTATGAGCACTGTCAGCAAACCACACATAAAACCGTAAAACCATTTAACACCATTCATATGCGTTCCGGAAACCGGGTCCGTTGTCATGTAAACCAACGCAAACGCCGAGCCACCGATGAGAAGATGATAATACGGATTGAGGGAAAGAAAAGGCATGCTGTCGGGACCGGCGATGAAATTGAGAAAATAGGCTGTGGCCAGGACCCCCAGCACCCCGCCCAGGATGGTGCGCCAACTGGCGATGCCCAGAACGATCATGAAAATGGCGCCAACGATGCTCAAGAAAGTGGTGGTGCCCCCGACGCTTCCGGGGTAGAGACCGAAAAAAAGCTCGAGCGGGCTGTAGCCCAGGGCCTCCAGGGCCGCCTCGACGGTTTGACCGTCCGTTGTCGAGGCCGCGACCGAAAGCGGTGTGGCGGCCGTATAGCCGTCCACATAGCGCTCGGCACCGCCGACCAACACCGACCAGACATTGTCGCCCGAAAGGCTGACGGGATAGGCGAAATAGAGAAAGGCCCGCGCGGTTAAGGCCGGGTTGAGAAAGTTGCGGCCGGTGCCGCCAAAGATTTCCTTTCCGATCACGATGCCGAAGGAGATTCCCAGGGCCACCTGCCATAAAGGCGTGGCCGGCGGCAGGGTCAGCGGGAAAAGCATGCAGGTGACGAACAATCCTTCGCTGATTTCGTGCTTGCGGATGGTGGCAAACAGGATTTCCCAGAAAAAGCCCACCACGTAGGTCACAATCACCATGGGCATCACCAGCCAGAGGCCGGTGAGGACCACCGGCACAGGCGCCAGCGAGAGCCCGGAAGCCATCCGCGCAAAGTAACCGGCATTGTAGATCCCGAAGCACAGGTGGGGAATCAGTGCCACGATGACCAGAAACATGTAGCGTTTGACGTCGAGGCTGTCGCGTACGGCCGGCAGGCGGCGGGTGCGCTCCAGGGGCGCAAAGAAAACCGTCTCGATGGACTCGTAGAAGGCGTAGAGTTTCTCGTATTTGCCACCCGGACTGACGTGGGGGTGGAGCCCATCGAAAAAGCGGCGCACGGGGTTCATTAGGAGACCTGCTCTTTGTGGTATTCAAACTTGGTCTGACGGAAGGTTTCCACCAGTTCGATCTTTGATGGGCAGACATAGGAGCACAGCCCGCACTCGACGCAATCCAGAAGACCGTGGGCCAGATACTCCTCCACTTCCTCGGCCAGGATGCTTTTGAGCGTCATTTGGGGCAAGATATCCACCGGGCAGACATCCGAGCAGTATCCGCAAGCGATGCAGGCGCGGCGGCCGCCGTTGACGTTGGTGTCCATGGCCATGGGCACGTTTTTAATGGCCGAAACAAATGTCCGCGACCGGGTGGGTTTGTTGAATCCGGGTCGGAACAGGTTCAAAAAGTCCCTTTCGGTGGCTTCCGGCAGCACATTCACGGCGGTCTCGTAGAGCCCGGCATGCCCCTCGGGATTGCCGCGGTAGCCGCGCAGGACGCCGCCGACCACGTAGCGCGGCTCGGGGCAGGCGGGCTCGGCCAGCACCAGGTGCTTCAAGGGCGCGCCCAGTCGACTGCGAACATGCTGACGTTCGGCCACCCCGCTGCCGCCCACCACGAACAGGCGTTCGGTGGGCAGGGTGCCGCGCCGCAGGAAGCCGGCCAGCAGCAGCAGATCCTGCCCGTCGATGAACCAGGCCCGGTTGTCCTCGGGGCCCCGGCGCAGGTGATAGAGAAGCACACCGGGGTCGTCCGCCGGGTAGCGTCCCTCAATCGTGTGGGTCAGCTCGTTTTTGAAGGTCCGGCAGATACCTTTGCGCCGCGGGTCGGTGAAAACGATCAGCTTGTCGCTCAGTCGTTTCAGCACGTTGAGGCCGAACACAAACAGCGGGTGGGTCTCCTCGGTGAGATAGCGCTCCGGACTGGGGCGAAATGGCTCGCGGGCATCCAGCGGCACAATGATGGAGGGCGGTCGGCTGTCCGGGCTGGCGATCTTGCGGAAGGGCAGCTCACGCAGCAGTGGCCAGACGCCACCTTCCAGAAGACGCGCCACCAGGTCGTCACGCGAGATCCCGTCAAGGTCCGTTTCCGTCAGCGCCGGAAACGTCACGGCCGTTTCTTCCTGGTCGAGCGCGATCACGATTTCACGGATCACGCGCCGCGGTCCGAATACGATGTCACCCACCACCCCCCCGCCCGGTGAAGCGAATACGATCCGCGGGTCGGTTTTGTCCTCGTAAAGGATGCTGCCCACCTGAACGGGGTCGCCGGTTTTCACCCGCAGACGGGGCTTGATGAAAGGAATGCGCTCGGGCAGCGCGGCCACTGTGGCCGGGACCGAGAGGGTCGCCAACGCGTCGCTGGGTGCTCCGGATATATTCAGGTCATAACCTTTACGGTTGCGGATCTTTTTCATTCGTCTCAGATGCTGCCGGGGAAGGTTGAGGGCCACGGAAACAGTCCCGCCCCTACTACCACCTTTGCCCCCCCATTTCAACCGAGGGCCAGGACTCGGATCGCCCCCGGCCCGTCGCCGTGGATCGCCTTAGGCCGGCAACGCCGGACGGCGGAAACGGCGGCCGGCAACCCGCCGGCACAGGCAATTCCCGCTTGACTTTTGGGCCCGTAAATTCCATTTTAAATATTCAGAATATATATAATAATCCAATGTCAGACGCGAAGCATAGCCATCAGAGAGGAGACACCATGAGTACGGTGGTCAGACGCCAAATTTGTACATGCAAAAACTGCGGCAACGAGGCTGAAATGGAAGTCACCTGCTCGCTTCCGGATGAAACGCCGTCAGCCGCCGCCACCGCCCCCTCCGCAGCACCTGAGCCCCCTCCTCCCCGGAAAGTCAAAGGCCAGGCGACATGCACCCACTGCGGCAACGAAGCGGACATGTGGGTTGACCTTTAGCGGTGGCCCACTGGCGCCCCGACCGCTTGCCAACCCCTCCACCCAACTTCAGCAGGGAGAAAACCATGGAAGAATGCACCCCCACCCTCAACACCGGTCTCCGTGGCGTTACGGTGGCCAGCACGAAAATCAGCGACGTCAAGGGCGCCGAAGGCAAACTGATCTATCGCGGTTTTCTGGTCAAGGACCTGGCCGAAAACGCCACCTATGAAGAGGTGGCTCACCTGCTGCTTTATGAACACCTGCCGGGCGACAACGAGCTGCACGCATTCAAATCCGCACTGGCCGAAGCACGGGCGATACCGGAACCGGTGCTCAAGATCATGCAGAACTGCCCGGCCGATGCGCATCCGATGGACATTCTCCAAGCGGTCACCTCCCTGCTGGCCAGCTACGACCCGGACCTGACGGCCCGCAACCGCGAGGCCAGCCTGCGCAAAGCCGCCCGCCTGATCGCCAAGTTCCCGACCATCATGGCCGCCTGGGATCGCATCCGTAACGGCAAAGCGCCCGTGCCACCCCGAAGCGACATCAGCCATGCCGCCAACTTCCTTTACATGCTCACGGGCGAAATGCCGGACGAGGAACTCGCCCATTTCTTCGATGTTGGCCTGGTGCTGCACGCCGAGCATTCGTTCAACGCCTCCACCTTCTCGGCCCGCCAGGTGGCCTCGACCCGGGCGCACATCTACAGCGCCGTCACCGCCGCACTGGGTTCGCTGTCCGGTGAACTGCACGGGGGCGCCAACGTGCGGGTGATGGAAATGCTTCAGAAAATCGGCGCGGTGGAAAATGTCGAGGCCTACGTCCAGCAGGAACTCGAGGCCGGCCGCCTCATCTTTGGTCTGGGCCATGCGGTTTACCAGACCGACGACCCCCGGGCCCACATTCTGGCGCCCATGTCCCAAAAGATGGGCGAGCGCATCGGCGAAACGCAGTGGTATGAGATTTCCAGGGTCCTGGAAAAAACGGGTAAAGCCGTCTTCAAGGAAAAAAAGGGGATCGACATATACGTGAATGTGGATTTTTACAGCGCCTCCCTCTATTATGCCATGGGGATTCCCATCGACCTGTTCACACCGCTTTTCGCCTTGTCACGGGTGGCCGGATGGACCGCCCATGTCATCGAAGAACAGTACGCCGACGCCGCCCCCAAACCGGCGCTGTATCGGCCGGCGTCCGACTATGTGGGCGATTATTGCGGACCGGATGAATGCACATTTGTACCCATCGATGACCGCTGAGGTGGGCGCGCACAATAAGGCCAGGACGAGGAGCGCAAGTTACCACGCCATGCGGCCCACCTGACGAGGAGCCGCATCCGATCCGCCGGCCGTAACGTCCTCCGCTCAACATTGGGAGGCCGGATCGGATCAGGCGATCGAGCGATTGAAGGAGAAAAACGACATTGTGTAAAGAACGCAACCTGCGGATGACCCGCCAGCGGCAGGGAATTCTGGAAGAGCTTCGCAAGGACAACAATCACCCCAGCGCCGACGAGCTTTTCGGCCGTGTCCGCAAGCAGATGCCACGCATCAGCCTGGGCACGGTCTATCGAAACCTTGAGATTCTGTCCGAACTCGGCGAGATCCAAACCATTCAGATGGCCGGCAGCCTCAAACGCTTCGATGGTGTGGCTGAAAACCACTACCATATCCGCTGCGTGAACTGCGACCGGCTGATCGACGCCCCGGTGCAGGTCAGCAAGGCCCTGGAAAATGCCGTGCAGGTGCGCACTGACTTTCGCATCCTCGGGCACCAGGTCGAATTTACGGGCATTTGCCCCGAGTGCCGCCGCCGGACGCCGGGCGCATTCCCGGACAACGCCTGAAATCTGCAAGGCCAAAAGGCCCGGCGCACCCTTACAAGCCACCAAGTTGCGCCACCGTTGTTGGCGGCCAAAACAGGACCGTGTGCTGCTTCCCGGTTGCGGTCGATTCGCCCTCCAGTAGATCCAACGAATTTGCACCCGGTTTTGCCGATGGTTAGTTTTTTGTACATCAACAACCGCGGCGCTTTCGGGATGTCCGCATCAGGCAGGGGCGTATCAACTTTTCAGCGGGCGAGCATAACCGGGCATTGAGGACAGCGAAGATGAACATACTCATCACCGGCGGCACAGGATTTGTCGGCAGCTATCTGGTGGACGCGCTGCTCGAGGATGGGCACCAGATAACGGCCCTGGGGCGATCGCTTCGCCATCCGCGCGAGGGCACGCCGAACTTCGCCTTCATCTCGGCCGACACCACGCAACCGGGCGACTGGCAGGAGGCCGCAGCGGGGAGTGATGCCTGCATCAACCTGGCCGGCGCCAGCATCTTTCAGCGCTGGACCCCGCGCACCAAAGGCGCCATCCGTGACAGCCGCGTCCTGACCACCCGCAACCTCGTGGCCGCTCTCGATGCAACGCGCCAGCCGTTTCTCTTCAGCGCGTCCGGCGTCGGCTATTACGGCGACCAGGGCAACAAGACCGTCACCGAAGCATCCGGCCCCGGCGACGATTTCCTGGCCCGCCTGGGCATTGAGTGGGAGGCCGAGGCCGAAGCCGCCCGGCAGAAGGGGGCCCGCGTGGCCATCGGCCGTCTGGGGGTCGTCCTTCACCAGGCGGGCGGGGCCATGGCCAAAATGCTGCCGGCCTTCAGGCTGGGCCTGGGGGGCCCGCTGGGCAGCGGAAACCAGTATTTCCCCTGGATCCACCTGGATGACCTTGTTGCCGCC
Source organism: Desulfobacterales bacterium (assembly GCA_030065275.1). GTDB lineage: Bacteria > Desulfobacterota > Desulfobacteria > Desulfobacterales > UBA5852 > JABZFP01. Next base: position 8,992 of record JASJCV010000038.1, read on the forward strand.
ATCCGCTTTTTGATGGCGAACCAAGAATGCGACGGCGTCTTCAATTTCTGCGCGCCGGAGGCCGTCACCAATCGCGAGCTGGCCCAAACGCTGGGGCGCGCCCTCAACCGGCCGGCGTTCATGCCGGCCCCGGCCATTTTCATGAAAGCCGCCCTGGGAGAGTTCAGCTCGGTGCTGCTGGGCAGCCAAAAGGCACCGCCGGAACGTCTGCTGCAATCGGGCTTCGAATTCAAGCACGCCACTCTGAAGCAGGCCCTCGACACCATCGTGTGACCATCAACAATCGCCAAACGTCAGGAAATTAGATGCCCGCCATCGATTTGAGCCTGCCAAGCCGAGCGTTTCTCGAAAACCTCTACACGCGGACCGGCGACGATACCGACGCCCAGATCTCCATGTACGAATTGGGGACGGCCATGGGTCTCGATCGCGAGGAAAGCCGAACCACCGCCGAAGACCTGATGGCCGCGGGTCTCCTCGAAATCCGCACGCTTTCGGGAGGGGTGGCCCTCAGCGAGGCCGGTCACGCGCTTTTCGCTGATACCGACGCCGGCGAATCGGGCTCGACCGATGGCCGCCTGGGCGAAGGCTCACCCATGGACCCGCGTCAGCGCGAACTCGTCGAACAGACCCTGACCCAGCTCAAGGCCGACATGGGCAACCAGAACCTTTCCTTTGAAGCCATGACCGAAATGGTTGCCGACGTTCGCACGATCGAAGCCCAGCTGACCTCGCCGCGGTCCAAAACGTCCGTCGTCAGGGCATGCCTGGCGGGCTTGCGCGACCTGACGCCTTCGCCATGGAGGGAACGGTTGGACAGCATCCTGGATTAACCCCCACCCCTGAACTTGCTGCGCACGCGATACTCGCGCCATCGCCTTGTCATATATTACAATACGGACGGGTCACGACCCTCGACACGGTTCGGCCGCGTGCTAAATATTGTAAGAGGAAAAAAGAGAAAAGATCGATGCGCTTGGAACTTCACGCGAGTTGGGCACGGATGAGATCGACTTCCGCGGAAGTGGCCGGCCGCCGGTTGGTTGTGTAGAGCGCTTCACCGGCCACGTTGGCCACAGGCTCGAAACAGGCCACCTGGATTCCCGCTTCCGCATCGTCCATTTGCTCGACCCAGAGAACGCGATGAAGATCAAGACCGAATTCGGCGCAGATGTGTTTGGCCAATTCCGGCAGGCAGTTGACAACGGAAGCGCCCTGGCCGGTATCCTGCATACTCACGATAAAAGGCCGCAGGTAGGAAATACCATGGGTTGGGCCTTCGAGCGCGACGATCTTGAGGTGATAGGTACTGGCCCACCAGCTGATGGGCCGTGTTTGGCGATCAACCCGACCTTCCCAGCTGTATTCCCCGTCAAATAAGATCATGGGAGCGCCCCGAACTTTGGCATTGGCAAGTTTGATTGGTATAGAGTGCTGATTATATATGAATGTGCCCGTCTGTCCGTTCGTTGTCAAATCCAGGCGGGCATGGTATGGGAGCCCTGCCGATTCGCAGCGGGCATCCGACGCCCGGCGAACGACCCGGCGGACTTGGCTGCCATCCATTGGCACGGGTGGGGAATCAAGACACGAAACCCTATGCCAAAAAGGGGTTGAAGATCCCGATGGGTACCACATCCCTCAATCTGGTCTCATGGAACGTCAACGGACTGCGGGCCGCGATCAAAAAGGATTTCAGCGGTGCGCTCAAGCGACTGGACGCGGACGTCCTTGGCATCCAGGAAACCAAACTCCAGGCCCACCAGCTGACACCGGCCATGACCGGCCTGCCGGGATACCAGAGCTACTGGTCGCATGCCACGACCAAAAAGGGGTACAGCGGGGTGGGTGTCTATTCACGGCTCGAGCCCCGGTCCGTCCGCCACGGCATCGGAATTCCTGCCTTTGACGACGAGGGACGGATTCTGGAACTGGATTTCGACAGCTTCGTGTACTTCAACGTTTACTTCCCCAACGGTCAGATGAGCGATGAACGGCTGCAGTACAAGCTCGATTTCTATGAAGCCTTTTTCAACTATACCGATGCCTACGTCCAGCAAGGTCGCCGGGTGGTCATCTGCGGCGACTACAACACCGCCCACAATGCAATCGATCTCAAAAACCCCAAGGCCAACCAGAACACCTCCGGATTTCTGCGCATCGAACGCGACTGGCTTGACCGCATCAGCGCCAATGGATACGTTGACACCTTCAGACATTTTTTCCCGGACACGATCAAGTATTCCTGGTGGACCTATCGCTTCCGGGCCCGCGAACGCAACGCGGGGTGGCGCATCGATTACTTCTTCGTCGACCGCGCCATGATCGACGAGGGTTATGTGAAGAGTGCCTACATCGAAAACGACATAATGGGTTCGGATCACTGTCCGGTTGGTCTGAAAATTACGCTTCCGGCATGAGCGGGCGCCTTGACAGCCGCCGGATCACGGCCATTTACGGCAGCCCCCGCCTGGAGGGCAACACCGCCACCCTGCTGCGCCGGGCGGTGGAGGGTGCCCGCAGCCAGGGCGCGGTGGTCGAGGAGATTTTCCTGCGCGACCTCAAGATGTCTCCCTGCCTGGAAATCTACGGCTGCAAGCATGACGGCGAATGCGCCATCAAGGACGATTTCCAGCGAACCCGCGACGCCATCCTGGCGGCCGAAGGCATCATGTTGGCATCGCCGATTTTCTTTTATTCCGTCAGCGCCCAGGTGAAAATCCTGATGGATCGCTTCCAATCCCAATGGGTCAAGAAACACTGGATCGAGGGCGTGCCCATGGGCCGATCGCGCGCCGTGCGCAAAGGGCTTTTGCTGGCCGCCGGGGCCACCCAGGGAAAAAAGCTATTCGACGGTGCGCTGTTGAGCGTAAAGTACTTTTTCGACGTCCTGGATACCGAACTGTGGGACTACAAGTTTTTCCGCGGACTCGATTATGCCGAAGACATCCAGGCGCATCCCGACTTTCAATCCGAAGCCCGCCGGGCCGGCGCGGCCCTGGCCCAGGCGCTGACGACCGCCTGACCGGGGCGCTCAAATCCAACCTTCTGTTCATCCCAATTGGAGGCGAACGTGCAATTTGAACCGATCAGTCTGGAGCGCATGGAGGCCTACCAGGCCAAACTGGCCCAGACCCCGAGTGTGGTATCCGACTACAGTTTCGTCAATATCTGGGGATGGTCGCGGGAGTATGACCTGGAATGGGCCTTTGCCCACGACCTGGTGTGGATCCGGCAGCAAAGCCCGCAGGTCGCCCTGTGGGCGCCGGTGGGCCCCTGGGAAGCGGTCGACTGGCGCGCCGTATGGCCCCAGCTGCCCTCGGGCGACGTGATTATCCGCGTCCCCGAAGCACTGGCGGATCGGTGGCAGCAGTTGTGTGCGACGCAGCTCGCGATGGAAGAAGAAAGGGGTGACTGGGACTACGTTTACAGCGTGGAAGAACTGACTCAGCTCAAGGGCAACCGCTTCCACAAGAAGAAAAACCTGCTCAACCAGTTCAAGCGCAAATACGACTATCGTTTCGAGCCCTTCTCGGAAACCATGATCGACCAGGCCCTGGCGCTGCAGGACGATTGGTGCACCTGGCGGGACTGCGAGGGCACCGATGTGCTGGCGGCCGAAAACCGCGCCATCCAGCGCACCTTTCTCTCCTGGGACCGCTTTCCTTTCCTGACCGGCGGGGCCCTGCTGATCGACGACATGATCGGGGCCTACACCATTGCCGAACCGCTCGACCCGGAAACTGTCCTGATCCATTTCGAAAAGGGTTGCCCGCTCTACAAAGGCATCTACCAAGCCGTCAACCAGATGTTCCTGGAGAGCCTGGGCTCGCGCTATGCCTTCGTCAACCGTGAGCAGGACTTGGGCGACGAGGGCCTGCGCAAGGCCAAACTCTCCTACCACCCGGTGGCGTTCAACAAGAAATTCCGTGTGATTATCAACTAGCTCGCCCCCTGAAGGGCACGGCGTTTTAGCTGTCCAGCGGCATGATCCCCACCACCGCCGGGGTTAAAAATTCTTTAGGCCCCTGTAGTCCACGGCGTTGGCATAATTCATCAAGTCTTCTCTGTCGACATCGGAGCCGTCGATTTTGACCAAATACTTTTTGGCGACATTGATGAATATTTCACCGCTGCGACTTTCGGTACTGTACTTCACAACGGCCTTGTTGCGCTTGATCTTCTGGAGTTTTCCCCCGGTCGACCCGACGACAGCCGGATTGAACATCTGCATCATGCCCTGAAACATGGGTGATTCTCCCATGATGACCAAGGTAACACGACCGCCGTTGCTTGAATGCACGTATTGCTGCTCAATTCCGGCCGACCCCCCCATCATGCCCAGGTTCTGCAGTTTGGCTTCTCTGGCCTTCCACCCCGTTAGAGGCTCCGGCAGGAACGTCTTCAATCCCTCGCTGGTCATCTGCTGGATCAACTGTTTCGCATAGTCAAGACTTTCGACGGCTTCGGTGTAAGCCTTTTCGTTGTAAGCTTCGGTAGCTTCCTGAATCGCTTCCATAACCTCATCGGCAAACACCGCCGTACTCCCCATGCATACCGCGAGAATCAACAGGACAATCTTCATCTGCTTCACAAACATAAAGGCCTCCTTCCATTTGATCCCCTGCCATTACCGGGGTTGATTGTTGGTCGGGCCATCGGGCGCGATGCCCTCGCTACCTGATCGTTCGCTAAACAGCGTCTCGGAGGAAGCACGCCGGCCCATGGTGTCGGCCGGCGCCTCGGCAGAGATTGAAAGTCAAACGGATTGGGCCGCCTGCTTCCAGAAAGGCGACATCTGACGCAGGCGTTCGATGATGGGTGGCATCTTTTCAATGACGAAGTCGATCTCTTCGGCCGTGGTGTAGTGGCTCAGGCTGAAGCGGATGGAGCCGTGAGCCGCGGTGAAGGGAATTCCCATGGCCCGCAGCACGTGAGAAGGCTCGAGCGAACCGGAGGTGCAGGCCGAGCCGGAAGACGCCGCGATGCCGTGCTCGTTCATCATCAGCAGAATCGCCTCGCCCTCCACGTATTCGAAGGCGATGCTGGTTGTATTGGGCAGCCGATTGGCACGATCCCCGTTGACCATGGCCTGGGGCACGGCTTCCAACAGGGCGTTCTCGAGCCGGTCGCGCAGGGCCCGCACCCGCGTGTCGATGTCGTCCAGATAGCCGGCGGCCAGTTCACAGGCCTTGCCAAGGCCGATGATGCCGGGCACGTTTTCAGTTCCCGCCCGGCGACCCTGCTCCTGGTGCCCCCCGACCATCAGGGGCTTGAATTTGGTGCCTTTGCGGATGTAGAGCGCGCCGATCCCCTTGGGCCCATGGAGCTTGTGGCCGGAAAGCGAAAGCAGATCGACGTCGGTGCGGGTCAGATCGATGGGAATCTTGCCCACGGCCTGAACCGCATCGGTATGATAGACGATGCCACGCGCCTTGAGCTCCGCAGCGACCTCGTCCACAGGAAATAGGACGCCGGTTTCGTTGTTGGCCCACATCATGCTGACCACGGCCGTATCCTCCGAGAGGCTGGCCCGAAATTCATCCAGGTCGATACGCCCCTCGCAGTCGACCGGTACGAATGTTACCCGATAGCCATTTTTGCCGTATTGCTCGAAGAGGTTTTTGATGGCCGGGTGCTCGACGCGGGTCGTGACGATGTGACGCTTGTGGGGATGCGCGGCCAGGGCGGCGTGGATGGCGGTGACGTCACTTTCGGTGCCGCCGCTGGTCAGAAGGATTTCCTCGGGCTGCGCCCCCAAAAGGGCGGCGATGCGAGCACGGGCCTCGCGGACCTTGATCCCCAGGTTGCCGCCGAAGCTGTGCATGCTCGAGGGGTTGCCGTAGAATTCGCTGAAGTAGGGCAGCATCGCCTCCACCACTTCGGGTGCCACCCGCGTGGTGGCGTTGTTGTCGAGATAAACGGTCTTCATAAGTGGTTCTCCTCCACCACGAGATCATCCGTGACCAGTTCACGCAGCTTGGCTTCAACGTAGCTCTTGAGGGTCACCTGGGATTTGCTGCAGCTGGCGCAGGTCCCCCTCAGATTGACGACCACACGGCTGCCCTCCACGTCCACCAGCTCGATGTCGCCGCCGTCCTTGCGCAGGGTCGGTCGGATTTCACGCTCGAGGGTCTCCTCGATCAGCCGAATTTTTTGGATATTGGTCATTTTCTTGGGCCGCGGCAGAATCGTGACACAGGCGCCGTGAACCCCATCCATGATCTGCTGGATCTTGTCGTGGCAGTTGCCGCACCCGCCGCCGGCCTTGAGATAACCGGTAACATCCTCGATCGATGTCAGGCGGTGTTCGCGGACGGTTTTCTCGATTTCCTGATCGGTGATGCCGAAACACTCGCAGATGATGTTGCCCTCCACTTCCCGGGCGGTCTCCCCCCGGTACTGAGCGATGGCTTTTTCGAGTGCCTCCTGGCCCATGACCGAACAGTGCATCTTCTCTTTGGGCAAATCACCGAGGAAAGCGGCAATATCCTCGTTGGTGATTTTTTCGGCCTCATCCAGGGTCTTGCCGATGATCAGCTCGGTCAAGGCCGAGGAGGATGCGATGGCACTGGCACAACCGAAAGTCTGGAACTTGGCGTCGGCGATGCGCCCCTCCCCGTCCATTTTAAAATAGAGCGTCAAAGCATCGCCGCAGGCCAGCGACCCCACCTCGCCCACGCCGTCGGCATTCTCAATCACACCGACATTGCGCGGGTTGAGAAAATGCTCTTTGACCTTATCGGTGTAATCCCACATGTCGTCACCTCCATTTAAAATAGGGGCATTATCCACCCAGCGCCTCGCGGGGGGCCATGACCATGCTTACCCGTCGTCAAATTTAAGCACGAATGCTCAAAAGCAAAGGCCCTCCCGCAAGCACACGCCCCTGCGGCAGCCGCTGCACCGGTCGCGTTGCCGGATAAGCCCTGCGGCCCTTGCCAAGCGAAGGTGTTAATACTATGTTAACAAATGTTAAGCATAATAATTAACACCGACAGGCAATCATGGATATAACGAGTTTTTGGGAAACCATCGTCAACACGCTGCACGACGGCCTGCTCGTGGTCGACTCGCGGGGGACGATCATGAATGTCAACCCGGCCGCCGAAAAGCTGACCGGCTACCGGGCGGAGGAGCTGGTGGGCCAGAACTGCCGGATTCTCAACTGCACCGGCTGCGAGATCCACGGCCGGGGGTCGGGCGTGGACTGGTGCGGGCTGTTTTCGCGCATGCAGGTGCGCGCCAAGCGGTGCACGATTACCGACAAAAACGGCCGGGCGCTCTACATCATGAAAAACGCCTCCGTGCTAAAAGATGACAACGGCCAAGTGGTCGGGGCCATCGAGACCCTGACCGACATCTCCGAGGTCGTCCGCCAGGAGCAGGAAATCATATCGCTGCGCCACACCTGCCAACTGGACGAGGAATTCCATGGCATGATCGGCCACTCGCCGCCCATGCAGACCCTATTCGAACTGATCGAAAACGTGGCCCGCAGCGACGCGCCCGTGATGATTCACGGTCCCAGCGGCACCGGCAAAGAGCTGGCCGCCCGCGCGGTGCACGATGCCGGTCAAAGACGGGGCATGCCCTTTATCAAGGTCAATTGCGCCGCCCTGAATGAAAACCTGCTCGAAAGCGAGCTCTTCGGCCACGTGCGCGGCGCCTACACCGGTGCCGAGCGCATGCGCATCGGCCGGTTTGAAGCGGCCCACGAAGGCACTATTTTCCTGGACGAAGTTGGCGATATCCCGCCGGCCACCCAGGTCAAACTCCTGCGGGTGCTGGAAGAAAAGGAGATCGAACGGGTCGGCGACCAGAAGCCCATCCGTGTGGACGTGCGCATTATTTCCGCCACCAACAGGAATCTGGAAGCCCTCATCGAACGAGGGCACTTCCGCGAAGACCTCTTCTTCCGCATCAATGTCTTCCCCCTGAA
>JASJCV010000039.1 GCA_030065275.1 Desulfobacterales bacterium
CCCCACTTCGTATTCGAAACCCGATCCCGAACCCGATTCCGCTAAAAACCACCGTCACCGTCCAGGTTGATAAACAGCGCCAATCGGCTATTGCTTTCCCGCCTTCAAGGCCTCGATGGCTTTCTTGCGCTCCAGCCAGGCATGCAGATCGATGGTGGACTGGGTCAGATGATAGCGGCCGTCGGCAAACACACCGTAATCCCCCCCGCCGGCCATCGCCGCGGCAAAACGTACATTATTGGCATAAAACAGCCAGGCATCGCTCCATTGGCGTTCCACCGATTCGTCGAAGGGATTGGCGCCCTGGTCGAGCCCCCGGGCGAACCCTAGCTGCCAGGCCTCGCGCATCATGTCGGTCAACGTCAGGATCTCGGCATTGGTAAGTTTGATCGTGTTGTGGTAGCGGCGAAAATGGCCTTCGACCCAAGACGTGCCGTGGCAGGCCAGGCAGGTGGCCTGCATGGTCTGGGTATGGGCGGCCTGTTCTTCGGGGCTCAGCAGATACTTGTCGGCGAAGCCGCCTTCGAAGTCGGTGGGCAGGGGCAGGCCGTCCTTGTTGCGGATAATGGTGGTGTCGGGCGACTTGGGCTGGGGATGGGCGTAGATCAATCCGAAAATCCGCCAGGACAGGCGGTTTTTCATCTCGTGGGTGCGCTCGTTGATCACCTCGCCATCGGTGTTCACCAGAAGGCTGACGTGGCAGGTGGCGCAGGTGGGCGCGGTGAAATCCTGGCCCACCGTCCAGGGCACGGCCTGAAAGTCCCACTCCTGTTTCTTGGAAGAATAGATGTTGCCGTGCTTGCTGGCACTGTAGACCTTGAAAGCCGGCACGTCCGGTCCCACGTGACACTCTTTGCAGGTGTGCGGTTTGCGGGCCACCTCGATAGAAAATGAATGCCGGGTGTGGCAGGCCGAACATGAGCCCTTGCTGCCGTCCAGATTGATCCGTCCCACGCCCTGGTTGGGCCAGCCTTCGGTGATCGGGAACTCGAGCTCGCCGGCGTCGGTGTCGCGCACCTCCGTGCCGCTGACCTTGAGCGCGGTGCCGTGGCAGTAAAGGCAGGCCTCCTCCCGGGTGGCCATGTCGGGCGGTGCGACCTTCAATTGGCCCTTCTCAAGCGTGCGGTTGCCCAGGATCGAGTGTTCGAGCTGGTTGTATATGGTGTTGTCGACCAGATTGGCGTAGGCGTGGGCCATGACGTTGCGTGAATACTGGTCGGCCTCGACGGCGTGGCAGGTGCGGCAATCGTCCGGGCTGACCACGGTATGGACATCATAGCCGTTATGCTCGAAAGTGCCCGCGCCGTGGGCCTCGGGACGCAGGTTGTGACACTCGGCACAGCCCACGGCGACCTTTTGCAGGTCTTCGGGGATGTTCTTGCTGGACACCTTGAGCGCCAGGCCTTCGGCCTGCAGGGCCTCGGCCGGTGTGATGGCGGCATGGCGGCTCTTCTCCCAGCCCGCCACGATGCCCGGGTGAAAAATCGCATGGCATTCCAGACACTCCTGGGTGGCGTCACTGAGGGGGGGCGTCTCCCCGCAAACGATGGCAGGCCAAATAAGCAACACGACAACAAACGACAGGGACCGGCGGTAAATCACGGAAACCTCCTTAGGAAACGTTCAAGCATCAGGCAGGCAATGCGAAGATGCGTTGCAGGGCATGATAGCGGAAACGGAAAATTTCGTCCAGCTTGCGCCGGATTAAAATGGCATGCATTCCGATACCGACGAGACCGTAGGGCAGGCTGTAATGGACCTCGTCGGTTTTTTCGACTCCCCCGGCCACCTCCCGCAGGCAATGCTGGTTGTGCCAGAAGCGGTAGGGCCCCTGGCGCTGCTCGTCCACGAAATAGCGGGGCGCGGCCACCTGGGTGATCTCCGAAACCCAGGGGACGGCAATACCGGCCAGCGGGCGTATCCGATACGTGATGATCAAACCGGGGTAGACGCGTGCCGGCAGCCGGGAGGTGATTCTGAAATCCAGCCAGGGCGGCGTGATCTCGCGCAGGTTGGCCGGATTCGAGAAAAACCGCCAGGCCGACTCAAGATCGGTCGGCAGGATCTGGCGGCGTGTGAGGGTAAAGGTCTTCATAGCGGCTGTTCGCTGTTGGTGTCATTTCCCATTGCCCCGCGCTGAGCATCGGCGCTGCGGACGGAAAAAGCGCGTCGGCTTGTTTGAGCGCAGCGAGTTCCGACGCGCGCCGTCCGCATCGACGACGCGCAGGAAGAAGCGGGGCACGGGCGTTTTCTTTTGGTTACTTTTCTTTTCACGCGAAAGAAAAGTAACGTTAAAAAAAGGCACATGAATGAATCGGAGCGTACAACAGTGAACATCAGTAGGCGGGACGGGCCCCAAATCACAGTTTACAAACCACCGCCGATTCCGCCTCGACGGCTTCGGGCCCATCCAGCACCTTTTTCCCGGTGCGTCGGGCCACGGTTTTGAGCATGCCCTGAAAAAGCCAGGTGTGGGCCGGCAATAGGGAATACCAGTAGGCGATGCCCGCCAGGCCCCGCGGCAGAAACCGCGCCGCCATCTGAAGGCTGGTGCGCTTGGGGCCCTCGCTTTCGATACGAAACTCCAGCAGGGCATCGCCCGGGGCCTTCATCTCGGCCAGCAGCAGCATGCGATGCGGCGGCTCAAGGGCCACCACACGCCAAAAATCGAGCCCGTCGCCCACGCGCAGGTTCACCGGATCCCGCCGCCCGCGGCGCAGCCCCGGCCCCCCCACGGCACGATCCATCAGCCCCCGCAGCCACCAGAGCGACTGGGCGAAATACCACCCGTTGCGCCCCCCGATCCGCTGGATGGTGTCCCAGACCTCCTCCGGCGAAGCTTCCAGCACGATGCGATGGGCTTCATTGAGTACCGTGCCGCCGGCATAATCGGCATCACCGCAGGTGGTCCATTCGGGGGGCAGCACCCCCCCGCCGTCGAACCAGCAGGTATCGACCTTTTCCTGGCGAATCCGATCGAGCGCGATGCGGATGGTTTCGCGGCTGTCGATCAGCTTCACCGGCACCATTTCCCGGATGCGGTCGTCCTTGCAGACCACGGGGATACTGAGCCCTTCGGCCAGCGGTTGGGCGATGGATGACGGTACCGGGGTAACCAGGTGGATCCATTTGGCGCTCAACCAGGGAGTCAATACCGGCACGGGAATGATCAGGCGTTTCCGGAGGCCGGCCTCCTCGGCGTAAATCCGGATCAAATCGCGATAGCTCAGGATATCGGGCCCACCGATGTCCAGGGTCTGGCCGATGGTGGTCGGGGCCAGCAGGGAGCGCTCCAGATAGTCCAGCACGTTGCGGATCGATATCGGCTGGCAGGGGGTCCCGACCCAGCGGGGGGTGATCATCATGGGCAGACGGTCCACCAGGTAGCGCAGCATCTCAAAGGAGGCGCTGCCCGCGCCCACGATCATGGCCGCGCGCAGGTTGGTCACGGGCACCGCCCCGCCCATCAGGATTTTCTCCACTTCGTGGCGGGACTTGAGGTGCTTGCTCAAGGCCTCGTGATCCTGCTCGCCCAGGCCGCCCAGGTAGATGATGCGCTTCAGGTCGTTGTGGGCCGCCGTCGCGACCATGTTCTCGGCGGCCGTCCGGTCGGCCCAGGCAAACTTGCCCTTGGCCGCATTCATCGAATGGATCAGGTAATAAGCCACGCCGCAACCCCTGCCGGCCGCGATAAACGCTTCGCGGTCCAGAGCGTCTCCGGCCACGACCTCGAGCGCAGGATGACGGCCCCAGGACCGGCACAACAGGCGCTCGGGTGAGCGCGCCATGGCCTTAACCTTGAAACCGGCGTCCAGCAGGCGGGGAATCAACCGCCCCCCCACATAGCCGGTTCCCCCCGTAACCAGTATGGGTTTTTCCATCATAGTGGGCTTTCCAGTTGTTAATACAATCGATGTCGGTATCGAATGGTGACGACCGCGGCAAGGTTCTCGTAACGAACCCGGTGCCGCCGCCGTCCCTGACAATCAGCGATGCGGCGCCACCAGCAACAGGCCTGGATGAGTACTGCACGGCGCTATCTAAAAGCATGGGGCCACCCCCGGTCGCTGGATCGCGTTGAGATGTTTCCGGGCAAGGCATCCGTAAGGTGAAACTGTACACGCGGTACCGTGAGCCTGAGGTAACGCCGCCCGGGGGCATCTCAATGCGATCCGGCCACGGGTTAGACGTGGTTGCGCAACTTCAACTCCACCGGGTGCGGATTCAAATAGGACTGCTGCTCGAGATAGGGCTGGTCGTATTTGCGCACATAGTGCCGGAAGAGCGTGAGCGGCACCACAATGGGTACCAGTTGCTCCTTGTAATGCCCCATGACCTCCAGCAGTTCCTGCTTTTCGTCCGCCGTCAGATTCTTGCGAAAATAGCCGAGCATGTGCAGCATGACATTATAGTGCTTTTTTATGGTGGTTTTAAGCCGCAGGGCCTCAAGCAAAAGCTTCTCGTATTCGAGGTAGAGCAGGCTGCAGCCCATCCCCTTGCCATGGGCGGTCATGGCGCCCATCTGTTTCAGATGCTTGGGGCTGTGGGCCATGAGGGTCAATTTGTTGCGGGAATGAAAATCGACCACATTACCCACGCAGGAGCGTCGCTCGCGGGTATCCCGCCAGCGCTGGAGGGTGAAGACCTGCTCGATGAAATTCTCCCGGATCGAGGGATTGCGCAGGCGCCCGTCGTCCTCCACCGGAATCAGGGGGAAGTGGTCCATGAAAGCCCGGGCGAAAATGCCGACCCCCTTTTTCTGGGGCATGCCCTTTTTTCCGTAAACTTTGACCCGGACCATGCCGCTGCTCGGCGAGTCACTCTTGAATATGAAACCGCACAGGCCTTCCTGTGCAAGTTCTTTAAGCCGGCCGCGCGCCCATTTTTTCATGCGGTCGGTATGATCGACCTTTGTCTTGGTGGTCACGAGCTGCGGATCTTCCGGATCACCCACCAGCCGGAGGGTTTCGCGTGGGATGCCCAGGCCGATCTCGACTTCCGGGCAGACCGGCACCCATTCCACGAACTGCCCCAGGGTGTCCGTGAGATAACGGTCGCGCTTGTGCCCCCCGTTCCAACGCACGTCATTGCCCAGAAGGCAGGAGCTGATGCCGATTTTGATTTTGGCGGACATGATGAATCTCCTTGCGGTGTTGCGATTCGCGAACAAAATGAATCTGACAGTTCTTGCTCAAAGCGTCAAGGCGGATGGCGCGGCCTTTCCATTCCCGGCAGCATCCTCGACACCCGGGCGATGGTCGCTCCCGGATCAGCCGCGGTCATTCCGGGCATTGTCGTCTCCGTCCGCGTTTCCGAGGATGACGATTCCCAGATAGCCGTCCACCGTGACCACGTCACCGGAGGCCACGAAACGCATGATCTCGGGCACGCCCGTCACACAGGGTAGCCCGTATTCACGGGCGATGATGGCCCCGTGGATCAGCATGCCGCCGCGCCGCTCGACGATCCCGGCCGTCAGCGGCACCACGAAGGTCATGTTGGGGTCGACCGCATCGCATATGAGGATTTCACCGGAGCGAAACCGCCCCAGGTCGTCGGACGAGCGCACCACCCGCGCCCGTCCCCGGGCCAGTCCGGGGCCGGCCGGCTGGCCCACCAGCTGGCGAGCCTTGAGAGCCGCGGTTTTAGGCGGCGGTGCGGGCGAAGCGGACGCAAGGCCGGAAGACAGCGGAAACCGCGCCACCATTTCCTCCAGCGCGCTATCGGGCGCGACAGCGGATTCGAGCCTGCGGGATCCGACCCGCACGGCGCGCCGCAGTTGCGCCTCGATCCGCCCCAGGTGAATGTTGTCGTCGTCGCGCAGGCGGTAGCTGGCCCGGGCCAGATCGAGAAGCCCGGCGGCCCATTGACGCTCCTCGCCCTTGAAACACGCCAGGAATTCAGCCTCCGCCCTGGCCGGGGCCATTGCCGCCGGACGGCCGGCAGCCTGCGGGGCGGCGGCCATTTCGATCAGCAGCGCGATCAGGTTGCCGCCGGGAAGATCGCCGGCCCGATCACCGGTGACACTCGATGAAAGATCGCCGTAGGCGGCCAGAAATTCGTCCAGGGCCCGCTGGAAGGGATGATCGGCCGCCGGCAGCCGGCCTTGGCGCAGACTTTCCGCCAGATCGGCATCCCCGCGTACCCGATCCGCCAGTCCCTCCAAGCGGCGGTTGCGCGCCAGGCTTTCCATAGGGGTTGCCGTCAGCAGCGTCGCGAAAGCGTAAGGATCCCTGGGCTTGAGCGCATCGTTGTATACCTGGCCGAACAGTCGGACCCCGTGGGCGAAAGGAATGAACTCGGCGTAGTAGACATTGCCCCAGTGATGGTTGATGTCTCCGCGCCGCTTGATTTCCGCGGCCAAATCGGCGTCCGTTAACGCCTCGAGGTCGGTTTGGGCCAGCGCCTCGGCCGTGTGGACCATCTCCGGGATGAACTCGCTTTCAATCTTTCGGCGCAGCGCGCAAAGATTGTCATAGCTGCGCCGCAAACTCAGGTACCAGCCCCGCTGGTCGCGTCCGCCGTCGACCGTGGCCGTAATCGGCCGCGCCTGGAGAAAGGTGAAGTTCTCGTCGGCCAGCGTCCATTCAACGTCCTGGGGCCCGCCGAACCGGGCCTCGATCTCACGGACGGCGCCAAACAGGCGGGCGAGTGCCTGGCCTTTCAGACAGCCGCCCCGATCGGGAAGCGACGGCGCCGCCCGAACGACCGTTCCCTGCTCATCCGGCAGGACCGCTTCATGTTCGTCCGCAGGCGTAAAAGCAAGCACCTCGCCGCTGTCACGGTCCAGAATCCAGCGCGCGGGCTGGATCCGGCCGTCCACCAGACCCTGGTTGAGACCGGGCACGGCTTCGACCACCGCCTGGCGCGGATCCAACGGATTGACACTGAAAGCCACGCCGGAGCATGTCCCCGGGATCAGCGTTTGAACCAGAACGGCCATGTCGCTGCGCGCGGGCGAGAGCCCCAGCTCCTGCCGGTAAAGCAGGGCCGCATCGGACCACAGCGACGCCCACACCTTGCGCACATGCTCGAGCACGGACCCCAGACCCCGGATGTTGACATAAGATTCGTGCAGCCCCGCGAAGGAGGCCCCGGCGCTGTCTTCGCTCGTGGCCGAAGAACGGATCACGGTGGGACCGTCCGCCAGCCCCGGCCGCAGTGCCTGCACCAGTGTCTGTTTCAGATCGGAGGGCCAGGCCGCACGCAAAAACAAATTGCGAATACGAAGAGCGGCGTCCCAAATCTCTTCCCAGCGCATGTCTTCGAAGGCCTTGCGGTTAAGTTCCAGCAGGATCCGGTCCTCGAGGCCGTTGGCCTCGACAAAGCGGCGGTAGGCTGCGGCCGTGACCACAAGGGTCGGGGGCACACGCAAGCCTTCGGCCGCAAGCCGGGCCAGATTGCAGCCCTTGCCGCCCGCCTGGGCCAGCCCGTCAGGCGCCACCGTATCCAGGGGAAGAACGAAGGCTTCAACCGACATGGTATTCCATGACTTTCTGGAAGCGGTTGACAAGATAATAGGTGCGCACGGCCAGGCGCAGCAAGGCGGTGGTGGGCGCGGCCACGAAGTCTTCCAGCTGGGAATGGCGTTCGCGAAATGATGCCAGGGGACCCTCGGCTTGCGGCCCGGTGACCTCGGCCACCGTGCCGACGGCCGTGACGGCGGCGGCCTCGTAAACGTCCGCCTGGCGATTCTGGCTGTTGTCCACCAGGAGCGCCGCGCGCGGTTCCGTCCTCAGGTTGGCAAACTTGCGCGTGGCCCGTGAAGTCGCGAAGTAAATTCCGGAGAGATCCGCATCGGCCACCACGCACACGAGGCTGGCATAGGGGTGCCCGTCGGCGCTGCAGGTGGACAGCACGGCCAGCCGCTGCCCCGAGAAGAGGCTCTCGATCGCCGTGCGAACGTCACTACCATCGTCCACAGCCACTCCTTTCATTGCGAAGGTTAATATCGATCAGGTTTGATGGCCGCAGGGCGATCACCGCCCGGCTGGCGGGTGAAGCGGCAACGCCACGCTCCAATGGTGCGTACGGCCGACGCCGTGTCAATCGGGGTCAATCGTCCCTAACCTGGCGGCGGCGGCAGCCCGACCAGACGTCGGCGATCCGCCAGGGATCCCAGTTCGCCCAGGCGCTCGTGCAGTCGGCGGCATTCCGCCAGCGTCATGCGATCGACGCGCTCGATGACCAAAATCTCCTCGGTGGCATCCGGGAATGGGTCCTCCCCGGGTGCCGTTTCCGCCGTGATGATCAACCGGTTGTAGATCAGGCTGCGGGCGGCCAACAGATTCTGCCGGTCGGCCGCGGGCGCCTGCCCGAAGATGAGGGCCAGGGTGAGACGATCGCCCGGTCCGTAAAAGTGTGCGCGCCGGCCGGCGGCGCGATAGACGTCCCGCAGCAGAAAAAGGGGCCGGATCACGGCTTCCGGCGGCAGCCGCCGCCGCAGCTCCTTCAAAAGCCTCAGGTGCAGGTAGCCGGCTTCAATATAGACACGGCCCTCGTCATCTTTCAAGCGCGCGGCGATGGCACGGGCCCGCAATCGATCCCGCAGCACGAACCGGGCCGCGTCCGCCGCCGCGAAAACGCAGACCGTTGCCAGAAGGCGGTCGAAGTCGTTCCCGGCCGCGGCGCCGTAGAAATCCAGAAGACGGCCGGTGGCCTCACGCTCGGCGGCATACACCGGCCACAAGCGGGGATCGTGCCTGAAATCCGTTGGTCGGCCGCCGTCGCCCAGGTGATCGTGGATTTCCATCAAGCGCTCGATAAACGGCTCGCAGGCCCACACCGCCGTTCCGCGGTCCGCCAACGTCCGGAGAAGCCGGGCCGTGGCGCGCACGAAATCCGGGTATTCAAAATCGACGGTCTGCAGGTATTCCTCCGGCGAGAGCTTGCCGGCCAGCATGCGGTCGAATTCCGGGGTGGCCGGATCCTCTACGATGACCTGGTCGCAGCGGGCCATCTGTTTTTCGGCCAGAGGCAAGATTTCGGGACGATGGGAGGAAAGCGCCAGGGTGAGGTGCAGCGGCATAAGGCCCTCGTGGATGTCTGCTGTAGGTTTGGGAAACGCCGCCGGGTTCGGCGGCGATGACTGGTTCCTCGCATGGCATCGTCGCCGACGCCAACCCCGCCGGCCCGATCAACCGGGTGCGGGCGACAACCCCATGCGCGCCAAAACTATTGACACCATAAGGCCTGGAAGCTCAAGGGTCGAGGGGGGCCGGGGATGGGTCTGCGGCTGACGGGCGGTTCGTGAGATAGACGCCCGAAAGCACCAGGAGTGTCCCCACCAGCAGTGAGGCCGTGAGGGGCTCGCCCAGGATTAAAAAACTGAAGACGATGGCGCTGACCGGCACGAAATTGATGAAAATCCCGGCCTTGGTCGCACCAATGCGCTGAATGCCTTCATAGTACCAGACAAAGCCCAGGACGGTTCCGAAAAAGCCGAGGTAAAAAAGGGCCAGCCAGTCGGTCCGGGTGAAGGCCGGCCAGGCGGCGGGCAGGCCTTCCTGCCAGGCCGGCAGGGCCAGGCACAGGGTCCCGCTCAAGGAAGCATACAGAATCGAACTCAGCGGGGACATTTCCTTCAGGAGCGCCTTGCCCAGAAGCGAGAAGGTCACCCAACTGGCCACGCACCCCAGGATGAAAAGTTCGCCCGGGCCCACCGTCCCGCCGCCCAGGGCGGCCCAGCTGCCGCGGGTGATCACAACCACGGCCCCGCTGATCGACAAACCAATTCCGGCCAGGCGCATCGGGGTAAGGCGTTCCCGGAAGATCAGGGCCGAAAAGAGCGCGATGCCGATGGGGTTGTTGGCGATGATGATCGCCGCCCGCCCCGCCTCGATCAATTTCAGGCCCTTGAAAAAAAAGACGTTGTAGGCCAGCACGCCCGTAAGGCCCAGAAGCAGGACGGGCAGGAGCTGCTGGGGCCGGATCGCCGGCAGTCGGCCCTCGATTTTCCAGGCGGCCAGAAGCAGAAACAGCGAGGCGATCGCAAAGCGCAGAAACGCCGCCGAGTAGGGCCCGACGTTCTGGGCCGCCAGCTTGCCGGCGATGAAGGTTCCGCCCCAGATGACGGCCATCCCCAGAAGTTTGAGATAGACCCGGGTCATTCAGGCTTGTCGTTCGGCGCGTTGCGTACGAGAACCTTCAGGATGGCCGGAATGTAGGTGTCGGCTTTTTCCCGGGGAAAACTGCAGGAGCCGGCACCGCGATGACCGCCGCCGCCGTAGTCGGACAACAGGAGGCCGACGTTGACCCGGCAGTTCCGGTTGAAAATGCTATGACCCACACTGACGATCACCCGTTCGCGGTCCCGGTCGTTGTAGCGGATCTTGGCCTGCACCACGGTCCGGGGATAGAGGGAATAGACCAAAAAGCGGTTTCCGCGGGGGGTTTGGGGCAGTTCCCGGAAATCCGTCACCGCCACCTGCCCCTGGATTTGCGTGTGGCGTTCGAGATGATCGCGGTAGGCCTGGTTTTCCGCCACTACCTGCTCCGCCCGGGCCTGAACCTCGGCATCGGCCATCACCTGATCGATGTCATGATCGCCTAGTAGGTCGACGAGCCGGTTCCAATAGGATTCGTCCGGCAACTCGCGCCCGCTGATGGTCATGGACAAGAGGACATAGGGGTAGTTCTCCGGATGCCGGACCTCGTCCTCGGTCAGATCGGCGCTGTCGATGCGATCGGTCTGGTGAACGAGGTCGTCGTAGTTGCGCCCGAGGCGGTGGCGGTAATAACGATATACCAGCCCCGCCGCCGAAGGCGCCATCTCGAAGAGCCC
The DNA here is from genome assembly GCA_030065275.1 of Desulfobacterales bacterium. Taxonomy (GTDB): domain Bacteria; phylum Desulfobacterota; class Desulfobacteria; order Desulfobacterales; family UBA5852; genus JABZFP01. The sequence goes on from JASJCV010000039.1 coordinate 10,784, forward strand.
CTCGACGGGCCGCTCGGGCGTGTTTGAAAAGTGGTGGTCGAACCACAGCCCGCAATTGGCGTTGTAGGGCAGGTTGGCCACGATATCCCCGGGATGAACATCCACGAGACCACGCTGCATATCCCCGGGTTCGGCCCAGACAAGGGGCCGATCCCGCCCTTCGGCTCGCCGCAACAGCATGGCGCAAACGACGCCGTCGAAGTCCGGTCGCGTCACGATTCGCATGATTCCATAGTCCCTTGGCCGCTTGCCGCTGCCCGTCCGGCTCGGGCCGCGCCACGGCAAGCCATGATGATTATAATTTAAGGGTTGCCATGCGGGTGCGATATTTTTCATAACCGAGTAGCGACACTGTTCCGGGGGCGCCCCTGGGCGATGCCCGGCCTTGATGGCCGGCAGCGCGCCAGCAAGCCGGCCCACCGGGTCGAACCCGCGGCATCCGGCGTCGTATATTAGCCTCAACCCTTTCATCTGACAAGGAGGATCATCATCATGGCGCTTTATCTTGTTCAGCACGGCCGCAGCCACCCCAAGACGGTCGATCCCGAAAAGGGCCTCACCGAGGAGGGGCGCTCCGAAGTGCAGCGCATCGCCGAGGTCGCCCGGGGCTACGGCGTCAGGGTCCACACCATTCTGCACAGCGGCAAAACCCGCGCCCGCCAGACCGCGGCGATCATGGACGCAACCCTCAGTCCCCCCGGCGGCGTTCGCGAGAAAACCGGGCTCAACCCCATGGATGACGTCACCGCTCTGGCCGGGGTCGTCGACAGCGCCACCGATTGCATGCTGGTGGGCCACCTGCCCTTCATGGAGCGGCTCACCGCCTGGCTGATCACAGGCAGCATCGAGCCGCCGATCATCAAGTTTCAAAACGGCGGCATCGTTTGCCTGAAGGAAAATCCGGACCCGGGCGGTTGGGTCATCGCCTGGAGTCTGATGCCCAACATCGGCTGAAGGCTTCCGACCTGAACAGACGGCTGCCCCCCACGGCCCGCCGCGCCGGGAGAGGTGGGCACCACGCGGCCATTGACCGGCAGACCCCACGCTTATCCGCCGCCGAGGCCACCCGGCAGACCCCGCCAGACAAAATAAGCCGTCTTAAAAGAACACCACCACCATATCATTTGATTTGTAAACAATCCCATCCGTCATTATATTTGTGTATTTGACAAATATCGCCGCTTCCTGTATAGGACGGCTTGTCTCATTATAATAATAATTTCAGAATATTATTAAAATAAGCCTAATAGATCTTCAAATTTATGCCCCAAAAATTACTTACAGCTAAAAGTATATGATGATTATATTTTGTTTTGATCTTTAACCATTATCTATTGTCGGGCCACCCCGCGTCCGCACCAGCTATCGTTGGATACCATGCCCCAGACGAACAATGATAATTCGATCAGCGACCGCGTTCTGATCGCTTTACGCCAGATCATCCGCTCCATCGATATCCGGTCGAAACGCCTCGTCAAGCAGTTCGGTCTGACCGGTCCCCAACTGCTCATCCTACAGGAAATCGCCGCCACCGGAGAAATCACCGCCAGCGAACTGGCCAAGGCCATCAGCCTGAGCCAGGCAACGGTCACCGGCATCCTGGAAAGGTTGGAAAAGCGTAACCTGATCGCCAGACGTCGCAGCAACAGCGACCGTCGCCGGGTCAAGGTGTCGACGACCACAACCGGCCGCAGACTGCTCGAGGCCGCACCGCCACTGATGCAGGAGTCGTTCCTGGAACAGTTCGACCGCCTCCAGAACTGGGAACAGCACATGATCCTCAGCACGCTTCAGCGGCTGGTAGCCATGATGGATGCCAAACAAATCGAGGCGGCACCGATTCTCGCGTCCGAGCCCCTGGAAGCCTTGCCTGACACCCCAAACGAACTGTCCAGCGGCATCGAAACCTGAACCATTGATGGCATCAAGAAAGCATAGAGGTTTGACCCATGGAAAAAATCGTTGTTGAGAATCTTTTCAAAATTTTCGGCCCCCACCCCGAGAAGGGGATCCAAATGCTGCGGGAAGGCCACGACAAGGAATCGATCCACGAAAAAACCGGCCTGACGGTCGGGGTCGACAACGCCAATTTCGCCGTCAAGGCCGGTGAAATTTTCGTTGTCATGGGACTTTCGGGTTCGGGCAAGTCCACCATCGTGCGCATGCTCAACCGCCTGATCGAACCCAGTGCCGGCGAGGTGACCGTCGACGGCCACAACGTTACCCAGATGGACCAGGATACCCTGGTCAAGTTCCGCCTGCACAACATGAGTATGGTCTTCCAGTCCTTCGCCCTGATGCCCCACCTGAGCGTGCTCGAAAACGCGGCTTTCGGTCTGGAATTGGCCAAGATCGACAAGACCAAACGCCGGGAGCGGGCCCTGGCGGCCCTCGAGCAGGTCGGGCTGGCCGGCTGGGAGGACTCCTATCCCTCGGAACTCAGCGGCGGCATGCAGCAGCGCGTCGGACTGGCCCGCGGCCTGGCCGTGGATCCCGATATCCTGCTCATGGACGAAGCGTTCTCGGCCCTCGATCCGCTGATCCGCACCGAAATGCAGGATGAACTGCTCAAGCTGCAGGAGGAGCACCAGCGCACCATCGTCTTCATCTCCCACGATCTGGACGAGGCGCTGCGCATCGGCGACCGTATCGCCATCATGGAGGGCGGCCGCGTGGTGCAGGTCGGCGCCCCTGAGGAAATCCTGCAGAACCCGGCCGATGACTACGTGCGGGCCTTTTTCCGGGGCGTGGACCCCACCAACGTGATCTCGGCCGGCGACATCGCCCGGGATACCTACCCGACGATCATCAAAACCAAGGTCGGCAGCCTGCGTGCGGCGCACGAACTGCTGAGCAGCAGCGAGCGCAGGCACGGCATCGTCCTCGACGCCCGCAAGCGGTTCCTGGGCATGGTGACGGCCGATTCTCTGCGCGAGGCCCTGGAAAGCGGCAAACCCGACAACCCCATCGATCAGGCTTATGTCGACGAGGCGGAAGCCGTCAATATCGCCGACTCCATGCAGGAAATTCTGCCGGAGGTGGCATCCAAAAACTGTCCGGTGCCCGTCGTGGACGATGACAACGTCTACCGGGGCGTGGTTTCCAAAAACCGCTTCCTGCGGACGTTGCACCGCACCGAAGACGCCATCGAAGCAGCCAACGGCAGCAACAACACGCATGCCGCCGCCTGAGCGCACGTGGGGCGGCCCGTGGTTGTGTGTATTCACTTTTTTGGAATTAGCGGAGAGTTAGCATGTTTGAAGACAAATTGATTCCCCTGGACGATTGGGTCTCATATTTCGTGGACTGGCTGGTGGACAACTACCGGGAGGTGTTCCAGACCATCAAATGGCCGGTGGAGCAGACCCTGAACGGCCTCGACGCCGGCCTCAATGCCCTGCCCCCCCCGATCGTGATCATCGCCCTGGCGCTGGCCGCCTGGCGTTTCTCGGGCAAAGGCCTGGCCCTGTTCACCCTGATCACCATGACCTTCGTGGGGCTTTTGGGCCTGTGGGAAGATACGATGACCACGCTGGCCATGGTGCTTTCCTCGGTCATTTTCTGTGCCCTGGCCGGTATCCCGCTGGGCATCTGGGCCGGGCGCAGCGATACCTTCGAAGCCGGCATCCGCCCGGTGCTGGATGCCATGCAGACCACCCCGGCCTTCGTCTACCTGGTGCCGATCGTCATGCTCTTCTCCGTCGGCAACGTGGCCGGCGTGCTGGCGACGATCGTGTTCGCCCTGCCGCCCATCATCCGGCTCACCAGCCTCGGCATCCGGCAGGTGCACCCCGAATTGGTAGAGGCGGCCCAGGCTTTCGGGGCCACTCGCTGGCAGGTGCTCACCCGCGTCCAGGTGCCCCTGGCCATGCCCACGATCCTGGCCGGCCTGAACCAGACCATCATGATGGCCCTTTCGATGGTCGTGATCGCCGCCCTGATCGGTGCCGGCGGGCTAGGCAGTCCGGTGATCCTGGGACTGAACACCCTCGACATCGGCCGGGCCGTGATCGGCGGCCTGGGCATCGTCCTGATGGCCATTGTCCTCGACCGCATCACCCAGTCGATGGCCGCCAAAAAATAATCCTCATTTTTTTTCGCAAACATTCCAACAACGACAAAACATGGGAGGCGTTATGAAAAAAATTCAACTGATGATGATCGTGATGACCGTAATACTGGCCCTGGCAATCACCCCGGTGACGGCCATGGATATGCAACCCGGCAAGGGGGTTACGGTCCAACCGGCCCGCGCCACCTGGAACACCGGTTTTTTTCAGGAGGCCCTCGTACGCAAAGGGTTGGAAGAACTGGGTTACGAGGTCAAGAAACCGAAAGATCTTCAGAACCCCATCTTCTATAAATCCGTGGCCCTGGGTGATATCGACTATTGGACCAACGGCTGGTTCCCGATGCACAATGCCCAGTTGCCCAAAGGATTTTACGACGATGCCGACAAGGCCGGCTACGTGGTCAAGGCTGGCGGTCTGCAGGGTTACCTGGTGTCCAAGCGCGAAGCCGAAAAATTCAACATCAAGTCCCTCGAAGACTTCAAACGCGCCGAGGTCAAGAAGGCTTTTGACGAAAACGGCGACGGCAAAGCCGACCTGACCGCTTGCCCGCCGGGCTGGGGCTGTGAAAAAGTGATCGCCCACCACATGAAAGCCTATGGTCTCGAGGATCACATCAATCCGGTCAAGGCCGCCTACGAGGCCGGCATGGCGTCGGCCCTGGGCAACTACAAGAGCGGCGGTCCGGTCTTTTTCTACACCTGGACACCCAACTGGACGATCTTCAAACTGAAACCGGGCGAAGACGTGGTCTGGATCAACGTGCCCGAGATCAACCCCACCGAAGCTCAGGCGCCGGACAAGGACCGCATGACGGTCAGCGGTGTCGAGGGGGCGGTCAGCGATCCGGTCAAGCTGGGCTTCGTGGTTTCCGACATCCAGATCGTGGCCAACAAGGCGTTCCTGGACAAGAACCCGGCCGCCAAGAAGTTTTTCGAGGTCTTCACACTGCCGCTGCCCGACATCAGCGAACAGAACACCCGCATGAACGAGGGTGAAAAGTCGGAGAAAGACATCGAGGGCCACGTGGCCGAGTGGATTGCCAAAAACGAAGCCACCTGGAACGGTTGGCTGGAAGCGGCCCGCAAAGCCGCCCAATAACCGCCAATCGCCTCATCGCATTCGATGCCGCCCGGCGCTGCCCTGCAGCGTCGGGCTTTTTTAGCGATATCACCATCACCGCGGGGAGAATTCCATGGTAATTCCAAGCCATATGCAGGCGGTATTGCTTACCGGACACGGCGGGTTTGACAAGCTTGAGATTCGTGAAGACGTCCCCGTCCCTCGGCCGGCGGCCGGCGAAGTGCTCATTCGGATCGGCGCCTGCGGGATGAACAATACGGACATCAACACCCGCATCGGCTGGTATTCTCAAACGGTGTCGAGCGGCACGACCTCCCGCGGCGGCGCCGAGGGCATGAGCGGCGTTGCCGAGCAAGAGGCCACCTGGGGCTCCAGGGCCCTTGTTTTTCCGCGGATTCAGGGGGCGGACGTGGCCGGCCGCATCGCGGCCGTGGGCCGGGACGTATCGCCGCGGCGGGTGGGTGAACGGGTGCTTGTCGACCCCTGGCTGCGCGATCCCGCCGATCCAACCAATCGCGACCGGGCCGGCTATCTGGGAAGCGAGCGTGATGGGGGTTTTGCCCAGTTCGTCACCGTTCCCTCAGAAAACGCCTTGGCCATCCAGAGCGACCTCAGCGACGCCGAGCTGGCCGCCTTTCCCTGCGCCTACTCCACCGCCGAGCACATGCTGCACCGCGTCGATCTGCAGGCCGGTGAGACCATCGTGATCACCGGCGCCTCGGGCGGAGTGGGCTCGGCCCTGGTGCAGCTGGCCAAACGCCGGGGCGCCCGGGTGCTGGCTTTGACCAGCCCTGACAAGAGCGTCCATCTCAACGGCCTGGGAGTGGAGGCCGTCGTCGATCGCCGGTCCGCCGACCTGGGCCAGGACCTGGAGCAGTCCTTGCCCGCGGGCGGATGCGACGTGGTGGCCGATGTCGTCGGGGGGGAATGCTTCCCGACCCTGTTGAATCTCCTGCGCCGGGGCGGGCGTTATGTTACATCCGGGGCCATCGCCGGCCCCATCGTCGAACTCGACCTGCGCACCCTCTACCTTAAAGATCTGGCAATGCATGGCGCCACCG
>JASJCV010000040.1 GCA_030065275.1 Desulfobacterales bacterium
CAATCAGGCCTACTATCTGGAAGAACGATTCCGTGCGCAATTCGGCCCGGCCAAAGTCACAATGCACGGCGGCCAGACGGTCTACCGCTGGAAAGACGACAATTTGAAGATCAAGCTCAAGGTCCGGGAATCCGGCCCCGAGATCAAGTTGGGCATCTACTATCGACCGCTTTCAGACGCACTCAACCGGACGCAGGCGGAAGCGCCACCGCCGGGCACCTTTCAGCCGCAGCCGCCCAATGTGAAAAACGACGGATTGGCGCCCCTGCTTTGATGCCCCTTGCCGGGGTGGGCGACGCTCCCGGTGTGACAACGCCGGCCGCCCGTTGAAAAGGAAAGGATGGCATGCCCACCCGCCGCAGCGCCAAATTCTTCCTGAGCGGACTGTCGGCGGCCATCCTTTTCGGGGCAGCCACGCCGGCCAGCAAGCTACTCCTGACCGAATTCCATCCCCAGGTACTTGCCGGTCTGCTCTACCTGGGGGCCGTTTTGGGGGTTCTGCCGGCCGTTGTCCGGAAAACGGCCGCCCGGCGTATGTGGCGGGCAGACCGGCGCACGCTCGGTTTGCTGGTCGCAGCCATCGTTACGGGCGGAATTGTCGGGCCGCTGCTGCTCTTGATCGCGCTGCAGCGCGCCAGCGCCGGATCGGTGTCCCTGTGGCTCAACCTCGAGTTCGTCGCCACGATCCTGCTGGGACATTTTATCTTCCGCGAATATTTAACGGCCAGGGGCTGGATCGCCGCCGCCGGCACGCTTCTGGCGGCGGTCCTCCTGGCCGGGGGCGAGGGCGCGCCCGGCCTGCCGGCGATCCTCCTGGTGGCGGGTGCTTGCCTTTGCTGGGGACTTGACAACCATTTGACCGCGCTGATCGACGGTATCTCGCCGGCCCAAACGACCCTGTGGAAGGGGCTCGTAGCGGGGGGCTTCAATCTGACACTCGGCGTTCTGCGGGCCGATGGTATTGGAAGCCCCGGCCCGGTTGTCGGCGCTTTATTTGTCGGCGCGGTGGCCTACGGCTTGAGTGTGGCCATGTATATTGCGGCGGCGCAGGGACTCGGGGCCTCTCGCAGCCAGATGGTTTTTTCGACGGCGCCTTTTTTCGGCCTGCTCCTGTCCGTGGCGCTGCTGGGCGAACCCTTGACGGGAACCCAGGCGGGGGCCGCCCTGCTGACGGCGGCCTCCCTGGCGGTGGTTTTCAGCGAGAAGCACCGGCATTTCCACCGCCACGCGGCGCACGCCCATCGGCACCCCCATGACCACGAGGACCGGCATCACGCCCACGACCATACCGACGCCCGGCACCTTGGCGATCCGACCCACTGGCACGAGCACGAACCGGTCGAGCACGAACATGCGCACTGGCCCGATCTGCATCATCGGCACCAGCACCCGGATGACGACAAAGGCGACTGATTCGGTCGCCAGCCGCCCACGGATTCGTGATGGCCGGACCGGCCGGCCAGCCCCCGGGGAGATCCAGGGACGAACGCCGAGGGGCGCTTGAGCGCAAGTGATAGCGTCAAGTCATCTGAAGCGGTCCACACGGGAAAAGACCTTGCCTGAAATTTCGATGCAACCCATACAGATGGCCGACGGCACGCGCTCGGCGCTGACGGCTTTTCGCACGCAAGCCACGGCTCCGGTGATTGTCTGCATGCCGGCCATGGGGGTACGCGCCGCCTTCTACGAGCCGCTGGCGCGCAATCTGTGCCGAAACGGTCTGAACGCCGTTACCGCCGATCTGCGCGGGCTGGGGGCGAACTCCGTAAAAGTCGGCCGAAACAGCGATTTCGGCTATCATGAGATGCTGGCCCATGACTGGCCGGCCATTGTGGCGGCCGTGCGCAAGGGGTTCCCCCGCAGTCGGCTGTTCCTGCTGGGCCACAGTCTGGGCGGGCAGTTGAATGTGCTCTACGCCAGTCTTTTCCCGGAAACGGTTGAAGGCCTCGTCCTGGTGGCCTCCTGCTCGGTTTTCTACCAAGGCTGGCCTTTCCCAGCGAACCTCGGCATCTGGCTGGGGACCCTGTCGGCCCGGGTCCTGTCCGCTCTGCTGGGCTATTTCCCGGGACGCCGCATCGGCTTCGGCGGCACGGCGGCGCGCACGGTTATCCGTGACTGGGCCCGCAATGCCCGCACCGGACGCTACGATCTGACCCACAGCCCGCATGATTTCGAAGCCCGCCTGAAGCAGCTGCGCCGACCGGTTCTGGCGGTTTCGATTGCCGGCGACGGGTTCGCCCCGCCCCGGGCCCTGGACAACCTCTGCCGCAAGTTCCCCGGCGCGCCGCTCGTCCGCTGGCATGTGCGGCCCGGCGAACTGGCGCCGGACGGCATGGATCACTTCGGCTGGGTGCGGCATTCGGCTCCGATCGCCGAGCGGGTTGCCGACTGGGTGAATGGGGCCGTAGGCGCGCCGAACGCTTGAGTTGGCAAGGCCGGCAATCGATGGATTGCTGTCGCAATAAATTGAATCCGCCCCGCTTTCTATTGCATTGCCCCCGATGCACGCCCCTTGGCTTGCGGGCCTCATCCGCCACCGCCGCCAGCTCGATTCCCCTGCCGGCTTGTTTAAGAAATTCCCTTAAATGGCGATAAATCCGTAGAAGGACGCATCTGCACGGCAGGTGCCCACACGATTTGACTCCGGGGAATACCGATATGAAACTGATCCACAAACTTACGCTGGGATTTTTAACCGTGGCCATGCTGATGGCGGTGGTCGGGGGCATACAAGTGGCTTTCATCCACGAGATCGGCCATGACGTGCGCGCAATCGAGAGCAGCAATATCGGCGAAGTCCAGGGCGCCATCGACATCGCCTACCGCGTGGCCCTGATCGGGGCCGACATGAATGAGTACCTGCTCGCGGCGGTGGCCGGGCATGCGCATGACGGCCTGGCCGACAGGCAGCGGATCATGGACGACCTGGCCCTGATCGAAAAGGTGTTCGACGAGCTCAAGGGCGCCACGGAGACCGGTCTGGATATGGCCGAAGACGAAGAGGACGAGGCCGGTGAAGCCTCGGAAATGGAGGAAATTGCCGAGCTGGAGGCCCTGATCGCGGAATACGAGGCCCTGATAAAGCAGACCTTTGAGCTTGCCGCGAGTCATGGCTATCAGGCCGCGGCCACGGTTTTCCTGAACCGGCATCCGGAACTGGAGGAACGCATTCGCGAAGGATCGCGCGATCTTTTCTCGGATGCGGTCGGGGAAATTCAGGAGGCCGTGGGCGAAGTCGGCGAAGCGGTGACACGCGCCGTGATGTACACGCTGGGATTGTCCCTGGCCGCCCTGGTCCTGGCCATCGTCATCGGCCTACTGGTTTCGCGGCCGCTTTCGCTGCGCATCCGTAGATTGCAGGCGGCCACCAGGGCCCTTCAGGCGGGCCAGCGTGATATCCAGGTCGACGAAGCCGATTCACGCGACGAGGTTGCTGATCTAACCCAGGCCTTCAACGAAATGGCCCGCGAGCTTAAATCCTCCACGGCTTCGATTGAAGATCTCAACAGCCAGGTCCGTAAACGCAGACGGGCCGAAGCAGCCCTCAGGAAGGCCCACGACGAACTTGAGGAGCGCGTGCGGCAACGCACCCGGGATCTCGATGCGGCCCGCCTCGAGGCCGAGAGCGCCAACCGGACCAAGAGCGAGTTTCTGGCCAATATGAGCCACGAGCTGCGCACGCCGCTCAACCACATCATCGGCTTTACCGAACTGATCGCCGCCGAGAAACTGGGCGGGATCAACGAGATGCAGAAGGAATACCTCAACGACGTGCTCTCCAGCAGCAAGCACCTGCTGGCCCTGATCAACGACATCCTGGATCTCTCGAAGGTCGAGGCCGGCAAGCTGGAACTCATGCTGACCAAGATCGACGCCCAGGCCATGTTGAACAACTGCCTGGTGATGTTCAAGGAAAAGGCCATGAAGCACCATATTGAACTCGACCTGGCCTGTGACGACGCACCGGACACCATCCTGGCCGACGAGATCAAGATGAAGCAGATTCTTTACAACCTGCTCTCCAACGCTTTTAAATTCACCCCCGACAAAGGGTATGTGAGCCTGCGGGCCTGGAAGGTTAACGGCGACCCGGTCAGTCGTGTGCCGGGGATGGAACTGCCGGGCGACGCCCAATTGCCGACCTGGGCCATCGAGGTCAGCGACAGCGGAACCGGTATTCATCCCCAGGACCTGGAGCGTATTTTCAATCCATTCGAGCAGGGGCTCAATTCCACGGCCGAGCGCCAGGAAGGCACCGGGCTGGGGCTGGCCCTTACAAGACGGATGGTCGAGCTGCACGGAGGACTTATCCAGGCCGCCAGCAACGGTAAGGGGCAGGGGGCGACCTTCACCATCGTGTTGCCCGAATCCGCTGATACGCCCGTAATTGAGGAGTAATGGCCATGACGACCCGAACGGTTCTCGTAATCGAAGACAATGAAAAGAATATGAAGCTGGTGCGGCTGCTGCTGCATATGGGCAGCTACCGCGTGATGGAAGCCGTCAATGCCGAAGAAGGGCTTGCGCTGGCCCGCCAGGCGCCGCCCGACCTGATTCTGATGGATATCCAGCTTCCCGGTATGGACGGCCTGCAGGCCACGACCATGATCAAGGCCGATCCGCAGCTGTCCGCCATACCGGTGGTGGCCCTGACCTCGTACGCCATGGAGGGCGACAAGGCCCGGGCACTTTCGGCCGGCTGCGACGGGTATATCACCAAACCGATCGACACGGAAAGCTTCATCGATGTGATCGCGACCTTTATCCGGCCGGGGGCTGTCGAAAAGCGCGACCTCCGGCAGGAACGCAAGCCCAATACGGTGCGCATCCTTGTGGTGGACGACGATCCCAAGAACGTGAAACTGATGTGCGGCCTGTTGGCCCGGGACGGATACGAACTGAACACGACCGAGGACGGTCCCGCCGCCCTCGCGCAGGTCGAGGCCCACCCGCCGGACGTCATCCTGCTGGATGTGATGATGCCTGGAATGGACGGTTATGAAGTCACCCGCCGTCTCAAGGCCGGCCGCGACACCCAGGCGATCCCGATCATCTTGATAACCGCCCTGGACAGCCCGGCCGACCGGGCCCGGGGGCTGGAGGCCGGGGCCGAGGAGTTTCTGACCAAACCGGTCAACCCGGTGGAAATCGAAGCCCGCATCCAGTCCATGCTCAAGCTCAAGCGCTACCGGGATCAGCTGGCGATCAGGGCCCGTTCGGAACAGCAGGTCGGCCCGGAAGAACCGGCCCCCGAGCCTGCCGAGGAAGACGGGCGCGTGCACAACATCCTGATCGTGGAAGACGATGCCAAGGACCTCAAACTCCTCCAGAACCACCTGGTTGCACCCTACTACGCCATCGATGTGGTGCGTAACGGATCGGACGCCATTGAGATCATCAGCCGCAAACGATTCGACCTGGTTCTTCTTGATATCCTGCTGCCGGGTATGGACGGGTTCGAAATCTGCCGCCGGATCAAGCAGACGGACGAAGCCAAGGATACCCAGGTCGTGCTCATTACCTGCCTGAGCGACATCGAAAACAAGATCAGGGGTGTCGAACTGGGGGCGGACGACTATCTGATCAAACCCATCGACCCCCGGGAGCTCCAGGCCCGGGTGACCGTACTGCTGAAGAAGAAAACCTATCTGGACAGCCTGCACGCGCATTACGAAAAAGCGCTCAACTCGGCCCTGCTGGACGGGTTGACCGGACTCTACAACCATGCCTATTTCAAGCGCTTCCTGGACCTGGAAGTCAAACGCTCCCAGCGGCAGGGGCACTGCACCTCGCTTTTGATGATCGACCTCGACAACTTCAAGCAGATCAACGACTGTGAGGGCCACATGGCCGGCGATGCGATTCTGCGCGAAGTGGCCCAGCTGATCAAGGCGTCCGTGCGTGAAATCGACGTGGCCGCCCGCTACGGCGGTGAGGAGTTTGCCGTGGTGTTGCCCTACGGCGACGCCCAAGCCGTGCGCACGGTGGGCGAGCGCATCCGGGGGTTGATCGAAGACCATATTTTCATGCCTCCCGGCGTCGATCGCGAACAGCGCATTACGGTCAGTGTCGGCGGGGCGACCTATCCCGTGGATGCCGGCAGCGCTGATATGCTGATCGAAACCGCCGATCGCATGCTCTACAAGGCCAAGCACAGGGGCAAGAATCGGGTGATCCTCTTTGCCCCCGAAGCGGAAGCGAACCCCGCCGCGGCCGGTCCGCCCGGTTGATTTTCACTTGGGCCGCAGGCTGATTCCCGGCGGCCCATCCCTTTGGTTTTCTCCACATAATGGCGATGGTCATCCCGCCGGGCGCCGCCAATCAGGCCTTTCCCCGATTGAAACCGAACAGCGCGCTCTGCATGATACGCGTGAGGTAGACGGTCTGGTCGGCGCTGAAATAGGCGCCCCGCAGACGGTGCGTTTTGCGGCGGTATTCGCGGGCATGTTCTTCTGACCAGAAGAAGACGCTCTCCTTTCAGAAGGCGTCGATAATGCTCGGCGCCGCCAGTTCGGCCAGCGCGATGTCGGGCACGAACACGATGGGGCGGCAGCCCTGGCCTCCCGTGCGGTAGTTCAGATCGCTGTCGATTTCGATCCGCATCGGCCGCCCGCAGTGGGCGCAGGCCGAATCGACCGTGACCGCCAGCGTTGCATTCCTCAGTCGCCCCTGCACGAAGGGCGTCGCGAAGGCGTCCACCGCTCAGGCGGCGTGAAGTCTTTCGCCCGTGCTGAAGGTCATGGCATGCGGGGTGGTTTCCACCGTTACCGGGTAGGCCCAGGTGACTTCTCCGGACGGATTGCGGAAGAGAAACGTCATGCGGGCTTCGAGATCGTCCAGGAGCGTAACCACCCGGGAAACGGTCAACCCCAGTCGGTCCGCAATCCGTTCCGGCGGTAGCGGACGGCCGAAACGCGGCAGTTCACGCACGCTGAAATGGTGGACGCTGCGGTGCTCCGGGGACATGAAGCCCATGCCCCTCTGGATTTTGTGTCGGGCCTTGGCGACCTGCGCTTCCCACAGAAAAGGCGGCACTGAAAGCATCAGGCGCCAGAAGCCGCTCATCAACTGGTTGGCCATGGTGTCTATTCTCCTTTCCGGGACGGCTTTCATCCACGTCCGCCACACGTCCCCGCCCGCCCGCGCAAGGCGGTTGGGGTTGACCGGGGCCGTCTGCCGCTGGGAGGGCATTCCCGCCGGGTCCGTGGACGCGCCAATTAATGATGGCATCGTGATGCAAAGAAGGCTAATGTGTGAAGCCGTAGACGGGTCAAATGAAAAATACCAATGACACACTTTCAACGGCCGCCGGCAGCGATGGTGGCGGCGAAATGCCCATGGAACGCGGTCCGGCAGCCAGAACCGTAACCGGCCGGCCGCCGTTCGTCCGCTTGATGACGATCTGCTGTCTGGTGACCTTTGGTTGTTATTTTGCCGTTTTCATGCGGTTGCCGGTGATTCCGCTCTTCGCACGCGAGCAGGGGGTCACGATTGCCGAGATCGGGCTGATCAATGCGGCCTTCTTCCTGATGGCCGGCCTGCTGTCGTTTCCGATGGGCATGGTCGCCGACCGCTACGGCAGCCGGCCGGTGGCCGCCGGCGGGGTATTGCTCCTGGCATTGGCGGCTGGCCTGCTTTACGCCTGCACGACATTTATCCGACTGGCCGGGGTTTACCTGCTGTTCGGGGTCGGGATGGCGGCTTTCGGTCCCACGATGATGGCCCTGGTGGCGCGGATCGCGCCGGCGACGCATCTGGGGCGCGCCTATGGCTGGTACACAACGGCGCTCTTCGGGGCCATGAGCCTGGGACCGGTCCTGGGCGGCTACATGGCCGGTGCCTTCGGTTTTCCGGCGGTGTTCGTCACCATCACGGTCCTGCTCGGGTGCAATCTGGGCGGGCTCCTGCTGCTGCTTCCCGGAAGCGCAGGCCCTGACGGCTTATCGTCGGAGCATGCAGCGATCGGCACCACCCTGAAAGCCCTTTGGCGCAACCGACCGATCATGGGCTGCTGGCTGGTGACCCTGGGGGCCTGCTTCGGGCTCGGGATGTTCATGAGTTTCATCCCGCTGCACGCCCGGGCCCAGGGTCTGGATGCCGGCCAGATCGGCCTGGTTTTCTTTGCCCAGGGCCTGGCCAACGGGCTTTCGCGCATTCCTTGCGGCTATCTCAGCGACAAGGTCGGGCGGCGCAGCACCCTGGTGCTGATCGGAATGCTTGGTTTCGCGCTGTCACTTACCGGGCTCGGGGCGGCGGTGGGCAGGACCGGCTTTGTCCTGTGGGCCCTGGTATCGGGCGCCAGCCTGGGGCTGGCGTTTACGTCGGTGGGCGCGCTGATTGCCGCCTCCGTGGCGGCGAACGCCCGCGGGGTGGCCATGGGAGGCTACAATACCTGTATTTATTTCGGCATGATGACCAGCTCCCTGTTTATGGGCGCGGTCATCGAAGCCATCGGATTCGCGGCCGGCTTTTACCTGACGGCCGTGGTGAACCTGTTGTTCAGCGGCCTGTTCCTGCTGGTTACGAAAGAGCCGCAAGCCTGAATCCGTCGGTCGATGAACCGGCCGCGGCGCCCCCGCCGGATCAAATCGCAGCAACGGGGTTGCCACAACCAGCGGCCTTAAGGTCGAACGGCTATCGCCTTCCCGGCACAGGCGCCCCGGTTCGGATCGATGCCCGGCGACACCGACCGCTGGTGGTGGCCGTCGAAAGGGGGCGGGCGAGGCCTCAAGCCGCTATCGGCGGCGCCGGGAGAAACAACACGGTGCTCGGTCGCTCGATGGGCGGGGCGGAAAGGACGGGGAAGGACGATAATGGGGAAAAAGAACGCGCACACGCCTGATCCGGAATCACCCGCCGGGGTTCTCTTCGACTATGCCGTCGACCGCCAGGACGTCAAGTGGCTGATGGGCCAGTTGCATGAAAAGGCCGATGTCAACCGACACACGGTCGAATACGAGCTGCAGATCCTCAAGATCATCAGTGTGGGGTGGAGCATTGCCTATCACCTTGAAAATCAACCGGCGCGGCAGCCGCTTTTAGAGGCATTCTGGAATGCCGTCCGGGAATATGCCCAGAGCCTTTCGCAGACGACCGAGCTGATGATCGGGCAGGACATCGACTATTTCCAGACCCTGCGGGATCGGCTGGATGCCTATCTGGCCGCCATGTCCGCAAGCAGCGAGAAAAACGACCCCGCCGCGGTCATCGGTCCCGCGTTTGCCGAAAATTGCGGCAACGCCGACGACCTCTTCACCCGCATGACCGGAGCCAAGATGTTCATGTCGGTCGTCAGCCGGGTCAAGACCTACCTCGACAAGGTCGCTGAATCCTCATCCTGACGGCCTTGGGCCTTCGTAGGGAACGCGGTGGCGGGCAGGCCGCGGGCGTCTCACGCCTGGCCGGGGTGAATGGCGTGTTCGACGGTGTGCGTCGCCGGGGGCATCAGATCGACAGGGGGCGTTTGCGGCGCTCGCGGCGGCGATGGTGGGCACGCTGCAGGGTCACGCCGATCGTGCCCCCCAGCGTGTTGAGCAGCAGATCCAGCAGCTGGGAACTGCGCGAAGGGATAAAGGCCTGGGCCAGCTCGATCCCCAGGCTGAGGGTAAAGCACAGCCCCGCGCAGAGCAGCAGGTTGCGCCGTGCGGCGGCCCCGCCGAAGTCGGACCTCAGGGCGCTCAGGAAAAATCCCAGGGGGATGAATCCCAGAAGATTGAGCGCGACATCCTTCCAGAAGGCGCCGTCCCAGCGCATGCCTTCCCAGGGCAGCTGAAGAATTTCCTTGCGCAGGATTCGCACCTTGGACGGTATGACCAGTGAACGGGCGTCGCCCATGCGGTTCAGGGCTTTGTGACCCGGCACGTCATCGAGAAGGTAGAGCAGGTCGGGTTCGGCCGACACCGCCATTGAAAAATCCCGCGTTCGTTTCCAATGGGCGTAGTGCTTGGCGATGGTTGCCGGCGCGATGGCCCGCGTGTAGACGGCCAGACCGAAGAGATCGCCATTCCAGGAGTGACGGGCATAGACCGAGTTGCCCACCACCAGCGTGGCGGGGGCGCGGCGGTTGGGAATGGTCAGGGTCAGTTGGGCCGTGCGGGCGACCGGGCGGCCGTCGATATAAATGCGGCTGCCGTCGGTACCCGAAACCACCGTGATCAGGCGTTCGACACCGGCCGGCAGGGCTTGGTCGGCGGTCAGCCGTTTGAGTCCCCTGCGGCCGCTGTAGTCGTTGCCGTGCATGACAACGAGGGCCGAGCGCCACTGGCCGATCAGGAGCTGTTCCTCGTCGCTGCCGCCGTGGAGCATCAGCAGAATCTGGAAGCGGTCGTGTTTGATCGCTTCGGCCCGTAAGGCCAGTTCGAAGGACAGACCGGCGGGGGGCACCGACGAAGCGTCGGGGGCGATCCCGAAAGCATCACGGCAGTAGGCCATGGCATAGTGACCGAAGGTCAATCCGGCCCTGTCCGCATGCCAGCTGACCGGGTTGGTCGTGGTGGTACCTTTGAACCGCAGCCCGAAGAACAGGATTCCCAGTACCAGCACCACGCTGATGCCGACGAGTCCATGTCTGGATAAATAGCCCTTGGCGCCGATGGGATTTACCTGCCGCTTGGTAATTTTTCGTCCGGGGCGGCGGTTGGCCGTCGCCCGCTGGTGGCCGTCACGCCGTTCGCCGTCGGCACGGGCCGGCCCGCTATGGTGAGTAGCATAATACGTTTCGACCCCCAGCGTAAAGCGCTTGAGGGCCGATGGGATCATCGCCGCGGATTTTTTAACGTCCCGGTCGGAAAACAGGGCAGGGTGCGCGAGCCGTGCCGCGGCTCCTGCCCGTACGCGGTCGATTCGCGGGGAAGCCGCCCGGCTCGAAGACCTCGTGTCGCAGCGGGCGGGTGGATGCCGACCCCGCCCGCCTTGTGCGCACCATTGATTTTTATTCGCCCTCGCCGCTCACCGCGAATCCGCTGGGTCCCAGTCCGGTGGATGAGGACGTGCCGGCGATTTTGGCGAGATAGGTGTCGCCCAGTTTCTTGATATGGCTGTTCACGTTGTCAAAGTAATTGTAGTGGATCTGCTCCTCTTCGATAATGTCTTCGAAGATCTTCATGCTGACGCTGTCCCCGTTTTCCCGACAGACCAGGGCAAACTGGTTGTAGACGTCGATGGTATCGTCTTCCAGCACCGAATCGAAGGAAAAAATCTTTTCCACCGGCTGGCCTTTGGCAATTTTGCCGTCATGCCCGGTCACCGGTTCCCCGCCAAGTTCCTTGACGCGTTCGGCAAAGGTCTCGGCGTGGCGCATCTCGTCGATGGCGATCAGCTTCATCTTGCCGGCCAACTCCCCGTAGTCCAGGTCGTCCAGGTTGTAGTGCTGATTCATGTATTGATAAATCGCCTGTAACTCCATGGCCCGGGCTTTGTTGAGGACGTCGATGACCTTCTTGCGGCGCTGGGTTTTGTTCGCTGGTGTTGCTTTCGGCATGGTGGTTCTCCTTTGAATTGGCGTCGAATGGATTTGGTGATTTGGGAAAATTAAGTAGGGGCGCTTTGACTCAAATGCAAGTCGACCGGACGGATGGGCCGATCGCGACCAGGGTTTGAGGTTGCTGGCCGATCGGTTCCCGGCCGGGAGACGACCAGGGCATCCGACCGCTGCCGGCGCTGGGGAGCGAACCATACTGACACCGCGGAACAACGATCGCTTGCCCCACCCGTTGGTCATTGTTTTTGCGCACATTCCCGACAGATACCAAAAAAATCCAGGCGGTGCGTCAGGATCCTGTAGCCGGTTTCCTTTTCAACCTCGGCGGCCATGTTCTTGAACGTTGACAGGTCCGGATCGATGACCTGCTTGCATTGGACGCAGATCACATGCGGATGGGGATAGGGCTTGTTGCCATCGTAGCGGTTGCTGCCGTCGGCAAAACCCAGTTCGAGGACCTCGCCCAGGGATTTGATCAGCATCACGTTGCGGTAGACCGTGGCCAGGCTGATGGTGGGAAAATCCTTCAGCAGACGGGTGTAGATCTGATCGACGCTGGGATGGCCTGCACTGCCCGCCAGAATGCGCGCCACGGCCAGACGCTGCGGCGTCAGCTTGAATTCGTTGGCGCGCAGCTTGGCGACGATGGCGTCGAAACGCTCGCTTTGATCGGCCATGGATTCCCATCGATTGGTAATTGGTTGCAATTGATAGGAATTGCTAATTGACAGACGGGCCGATGTCAACCCCTATTCGCCCGGCGACCATAGGGAATGCCCAGTTTCTGCATGCGTTTGCGCAGGGTCGAGGGGTGTATTTGCAGATGGACGGCCGCGCCGCGGGACCCTTCCACCCGCCCATGGCACATATCCAGGACGCGGCGGATATGGCGGGCCATCACGACATCGATGGCCAGCGGTTCCCCGCCGGCATCTCCCGATGTTTGATCCCGCTGATGCCCGCTGGGGATGGGGGCTCCGATATCGGTGATGTGCAGGACCGGTCCGCGGTTCAGAATCAGCGCCCGTTCGACGGCGTTTTCCAGTTCGCGTACATTGCCCGGCCAGGGATAGTGCATCAGGCGATCCATGGCCTCCGGCGTGATCGAAGGGGTGTGGGGCCGCTTCATCTCGCTGACCTTCTTCTGAATGAAATGCTGGACCAGGGCCGGAATGTCGGCCGGCCGGCCGCGCAGCGGCGGTATGGCAATCGGAAAGACCCGCAGCCGGAAATACAGGTCTTCCCGGAACTCACCCTGCATGAGCATGGTTTCGAGATTTCGGTGGGTGGCGGCAATGATGCGGATGTCCACCTTGATCGTCCGGGTGCCGCCCACGCGGACGATTTTCTTTTCCTGCAAGACCCGCAGGAGGCGCACCTGGGCTTCGGGGGGCAGTTCGCCAACTTCGTCCAGGAAGAGGGTGCCGCCCTGGGCGCGCTCGATCAGTCCGCGCTTCTGCGAGATGGCACCGGTGAACGCGCCTTTCTCGTGGCCGAAAAGTTCGCTGTCCATCAGGGTGGGGGGGATGGCACCGCAGTTGACCTTGATAAACGGGCCGGGCCGTCGGGGGGAGGTGTTGTGGATGGCGTTGGCCACGACCTCCTTGCCCGTGCCGGTTTCGCCCAGCAGCAGAACCGGGCTGTCCAGCGGGGCCACCTGTCGGACCTGCTCCATCACGCCCCGAAGGCCGAAGTCCGCCCCGATCACGTTTTCGCCGGCAATGCGGCGCAGTTCATCGTGCAGGTAGCGGTTGTCGTCGGCCAGCAGGTCGCGCAGCGCCGAAAGCTCGCGGTAGCGCAGGCTGTTGGTCAACGCCACCGAAAAGGGTTTGTTCAGAAGCCGCATCAGGCGCATGTGCTCCCGTGTGAAAGGCGCCTGCCCGTCGCCGAATACCGAGACGATCCCCAGAAACGTGCGCTCCAGAACCAGATCCATGACCAGGGCCGGCTGGTCCAGAGCGCCCAGTTCGCGCGCCACCGGTTCGGTGACGGGGTCGTCGCCCAGGCGCATGATCAGGCGGACCCTGATCGAGCGTTGCTCCTCGACCTGGCGGCGGCCCTCCTCCGAGAGCTGGGAGTGGACGCTGAGGGCCCGGCTGTCCGCCTGGGTCGCATTGGCCACCGTTTCGACGATCCCCCGGTCGCGGTCGTAGACATGGAAGCTCATCTGGCTGGCCGGAATAAACGTGCTGATGTATTGCAGACAGTGGTGCAGGGCCTTCTCGATTTCCAGACTCCCGCAGATGCGCAGGGTGGCTTCGCGAAAAAAAACGGTTTCATCGACGGACACGTCACACCTTGCCTTATAAAACTATTAAATAGGGTAGTTATTTTATAAACTGTCGAATAATACAGTATAAACTGTCAAATAGCAAAGAACTATTTGGCCTTAATTTATAACCTACTGCAATTAATATATAAATAAGATTGGTACGATATATGCTGAATGGGATGGCGGTAATTCAATTCAACGGCCCGGCCCGGCCATCGACCGGCCACAAGGACATGCCCATGCCCCGCCATCGACCAGCAGCGCCTTCAGAATGGATCGAGATGATCCGGATTCGCATGGATCCGTCCCGGCGCAACGGTGTCGAGGATCAGATCATGGCCCATCTGGAAGAAATCCCGCGGACGCCGGAAGCGCCGCGGGTTACCGTGCGGCGGCATCTGTCGATCGCCAACGACCTCATGGTCGTGCTGCAGTGGCCGGCCGCCCCCGAGACGGCCGGCAGCAGCCTGGCCTACAGCCTGTGCCGGGAATTCGAGGCCTACGGCCTGGTGGACCACACGATCTGGAGCACCGACTGCCTGAGCGGCCGGCTCGAAACCTGAAAACCGGGAAGTGACGCAACCCAACACCGACCAACGAGGAGAAACACGCATGAAAGAAGTCGTGATCGTATCGGCCTGCCGGACCGCCATCGGGGCTTTTGGCGGTACCCTCAAAGATCTGAACGGGGCGACCATCGCCCAGACGGTGATCCAGGCTGCTGTCCAGCGTGCGGGCATCGACCCGGCCGTCATTGACGACGTGCGCCTGGGCTGCTGCATGGAGCACCACGACACACTGAACGTCACGCGCGTGGCCGCCCTCATGGCCGGCATCCCTGAAACCGTGCCCGCGGCCACCGTCAACCGGGTCTGCATTTCGGGCATGGAAGCCGTCGTCTCCGGCGCGGCCATGATCCAGGCCGGCATGGCCGACGTCATCCTGGCCGGCGGGGTCGAGCACATGTCCGGGGTGCCCTATGCCGTGCCCGGGGCGCGCTGGGGCTGCCGTCTTCAGGACCAGGTTTTCGTGGACCCCATGATCCACGCCCTGCACTGCGGCTCCCACCTCCTGCCGCTGACCCCCGGCGGGCCGCTCGATCTGGAGCAGGCGCCGGCCAAATACTTCGTAGGCAAGCCCTATATCATGGGGCACACGGCCGAATTTGTGGCCCAGCACCTGGGCATCTCCCGCGAGGAGATGGACGAGGTGGCGCTCAGAAGCCAGAACAACGCCGAGCGCGCCAACGACGACGGCTCGTTTGCGGCCGAGATCGTCCCCGTCGAAGTGCCCCGGCGCCGCAAGGAGCCCCTGGTCTTTTCACGCGACGAACACTTCCGGCCCGGACTGACCCTGGCGGATCTGGCCAAGCTGTCCCCGGCCTTCGTGCCGAAGACCGGCACGGTCACGGCTGGCAACGCCAGCGGCATCAACGACGGTGCGGCGGCCATGATCATCATGTCGGCTGAAAAGGCCGCGGCTCTGGGCGTCAAACCCCTGGCGCGCATCAAGGCCGTCGGGCGCGGTGCCTGCCACCCGGAACTGATGGGCCTTTCCCCGGTGCCGGCCGTAAAACACCTCATGGCGCAAAGCGGTCTCAAGATTGAAGATTTCGAACGGGTGGAGGTCAACGAGGCCTTTGCAGCCCAGTATATCGGCTGTGAACGCGAGCTGGGGCTCGACCGCGAGATCACCAACGTCAACGGCTCGGGCATCGGGCTGGGCCACCCCGTGGGGGCCACCGGATGCCGCATCATGGTGACGCTGTTGCACGTGCTCCAGCAGCACGGCAAATCGCTGGGCCTGGCCACCTTGTGCGGCGGGGGCGGCGTTTCCATGGCCTGTGCGTTGGAAATGGTGGACTGAACCGATTTCATATCGCATGGTCTTCGCCCGGCGGAGACGGTGCAATTATTTCAAAGGGAGACAGGCAAGCATGGAATTCGAACTGAGCAAGGAGCAAAAGGAAATCCAGAAGGCAGTGCGGGAGTTCGTCAAGGGGGAATTCAAAAAGGATGTGATCGAGGAGCTCATCGAGAACCACCAGTACCCGGAGAAGATCTGGAAGAAGGCGGCCGATCTGGGCTTTATCGGCATACATTTTCCCGAGGAATATTCCGGGCAGGGCATGGGCGTGATGGAGAACATCCTCGTGGCCGAAGAACTGGCCCGGGGTGACAGCACGGTGGGCTGCTGCCTGCTGATCGCCGACTTCGCCTCCGAGATCATCCTGCACAACGGCAGCGATGCCCAGAAAGCCGCGTGGCTGCCCAAGGTGGCTGAGGGCGAGTGCCTCTCCTGCGGGGCTTTCACCGAGCCCGACCACGGTTCGGACATCACCTCGGTGGAGACCACGGCTGTGCGGGACGGTGACGAGTGGTTGATCAACGGTTCCAAGATTTTCATCACCAATGCGGGGCCGCTGGCGGGCTTCTACTGCGTCCTGTGCCAGACCGACCCCGAGGCTAAGCCGTCCTACCGCGGGCTGAGCCTCATCCTGGTGGAAGCCGACCGCACCGGCATCAGCACCCAGGACGTGGGCCACAAGATGGGCATTACCCTTTCCTACACGGCCGAAGTCAATTTCAAGGACGTGCGCGTCCCCCTGGACAACCTGATCGGCAAGGAGAACAAGGGATTCTACCAGTTGCTCGAGTTCTTCGACGAAAGTCGCATCCTCGTGGCGGCCCAGGCGCTGGGGACCGGCCAGGGGGCCTATGACCGGGCCCTGGCCTATGTCAAACAGCGCGAGCAGTTCGGCAAGAAAATCGCCCAGTTCCAGGCCACGCAGCACAAGCTGGCCGACATGGCCACCAAGCTCGAACTGGCCCGGCTGGTGACCTACAAGGCCGCCTGGAATTTCGATCAGGGCCGCATCGACCCCAAGCTGACCTCGATTGCCAAGATGTACGCGGCCCGCACGGCCGTGGAAGTCGCCGACGAGGCCATCCAGCTCATGGGCGGCTACGGCTACATGCAGGAGTACGAAGTAGAGCGTTTCTACCGCGATGCCAAGATCACCGAGCTCTACGAGGGCACCAAGGAGATCCAGAAGAATACGATTGCGAGTGCCATACTGGGCCGCCTAAAATAAGCGACCGACCGGAGGCGGCATCTTCCGTCCCCGGGCGGCGTTCTCGCCTCCTGCCGGTCCTCGGCGTAGCGTAGGCTACGCCTGTGGGCGTCAGTCGGCTCGGGCCTTG
>JASJCV010000041.1 GCA_030065275.1 Desulfobacterales bacterium
GATGCCTTTCAGCGCCTTGATATTGCCGTAGCTGGTATGGACATCTCGCAGTTCAAGAATGGGCGCCGTGGTCATCTATCCCTCCCTTTCCTCAGACCGGCGTCCAAGCCGTTTGGCCGCAATAAAACCCGAAGGCTTGAAAACCATCATCATCACCATGGCACCGCCCAGGCAGAGCATGCGGTAGAGCTCGAATTCACGGAATATCTCGGGCAGAACGATCAAGGCCAGCGCCCCCAGAATAACCCCCGGAATGGATGCCATGCCGCCCAGAACCACCATGGCCAAAACAGTGGCCGACTCGAGAAAGGTGAAGCTTTCGGGACTGACGAAGCGAACACGGGCCGCGAAAAAAGCGCCCGCCAGGCCGGCGAAGATGGCCCCCATGGCATAGGCCAGAAGCTTGAGCCGGTAAGTGTTGACCCCCATCAGTTCGGCTGCGGTTTCATCCTCGCGAATCGCCTCCCAGGCCCGTCCGATACGCGAAATATTGAGCCGGCGGACAGCAATGACGGTCAAAACGGCCAGAAGCAAAATGACATAGTAAAGATAGTGAAGCTTTTTGAGATAGAGGTGCTCGAGGCTGAAACCCTCTGCAAAGCTGGGAAAAAAGATGCCGGGGGCTTTGATGCCCAGAATACCGTTGGGCCCGTTGGTGAGTTCCATCCAGTTGTTCAATATGATGCGGACGATCTCCCCGAAACCCAGCGTGACGATGGCCAAGTAGTCGCCGCGCATGCGCAGAGTGGGATAGCCGATGATGCAGCCGGCAATACAGGCGGTAAAGGCCGCCACCGGCAGTGAGAGCCAGAACGGAATCTGGAAATTGACACTCAGCAGCGCATAGGTATAGGCCCCGACACCGTAAAAGGCAATATAGCCGAGATCGAGCATCCCTGCCAGGCCGATAACGATATTCAGCCCCAGCCCGAGACAGACATAGACCAGGACGTTGATGGCCACGTCCTGCTCGTAGCGGCCGGTAAATATCGGGAAGACAAGGGCCAAAACGGCTACGGCGGCAATCCAGGCCCATTGCGGTGTGCGGGCGTAAACGGCTGTCAAACCGGTCTTGCCGGCACCGAGTGATCGGCCGAATCCGTCGAGGATCCCCTGCTTCTGAAGGACCACGACAACCACGATCACCAGCGTCACGGCGAAGATATAGAACCAGACGTTGAAGGCTTTGGTGAAGGAGAGCGTACCGTCCGCATGGATCCCCAACAGCGGCCAAAGCAGCCCGAACAGCCAGACCATTCCGATCAGATATAGTTTTATGATTCGTTTAGACGCGGGTATCATCGACATTTTCACCCATGATGCCGGTGGGCCTGAAATAAAGGACCGCAATTAAAATGATGAACGCAAAGACATCCTTGTACTGGCCGGAAATGTAACCGGCCCCGAATATTTCCACCATGCCGATGATCAGCCCGCCCAGCATGGCCCCGGTGATATTGCCGATGCCACCCAGAACGGCGGCGGCAAACGCTTTGATACCGGGCACAAACCCCATGGTGTAATTGACCGAACCGTAATAAAGCCCCACCATGATCCCTGCCGCCGCGGCCAGACTGGCCCCAATGGCAAAGGTCAGGCTGATGATTTTGTTGCTGTTGATCCCCACCAGGGCGCTCATGACCTTGTCCTGGGCGGTGGCCCGCATGGCTTTGCCGATACGGGTCTTGAAAACCAGGATGTTCAGAAAGATCAGCAGGCCGATCGTGATGAGCACGATCATGATCTGAAGATAGCTGACCACGATATTGCCGAACTCGAATCCGCCTTGGCTGAAGGCGGCCGGGTAGGGTTTGTCATAGACCCCCTGGGTCAGCATCAAGCCGTTGGATAGGAAGATGGACATCCCCAGAGCACTGACCAGGGCAGCCAGGCGGGTGGATTTGCGCAGGGGCATGTAGGCCACCTTTTCGACGGCCATGGCCAGAAAGGCGCAGAAAACCATGGCCAGCAGCATGGCGCCGCCCAGGCAGAGCCAGGGGTGCGTCTGCAGGTATCCCTGCCCGGCCAGAAAACTGAGCAGGATGACCCCCATGTAACCGCCGGCGGCGAAAAACTCGCCGTGGGCAAAATTGATCAGCTGAATGATACCGTACACCATGGTGTAGCCCAGAGCGATCAGGGCGTAGATCCCGCCCAGGGTCAAACCGTTGATGAGCTGCTGCAGAAAAAATTCCATCACCTATCCTGTGGGTGAAAGGGTTTGCCCCCGGGGCGCAGGCACCCGGAGGCATGTTTCGGTCGTTGAGGTCTTTAACTAAAACAACTTCCCGGTGGCCGGATTCCAGTAGGTTTCGAACTGGCCGCCGTCCACGGTCCAGATCACGTAGTCTGAACCGGAGTCACCGTTGTCCATGAATTTGATTTGCTTGGTGGCGCCGGCCGCATCCATCTTCATGATTTCGGCCTTGATCTTGGCCGGGTCGGTGGACTTGGCCTGCTTGATGGCGTTTAGCAGCACCATGGCGCCGTCATAGGCATAGCCGGAATAGGCGCCGGGCTCGCCGAACATGCCACTGTATTTATCATGGTATTTCTTGTACGCCGGTTTGCTCTTGTCCGTGTAACCAAACGTCAGGAAGGTGCCTTCCGCGGCATCCTTGGCGATTTCGATGAACTGCGGGTGGTAGACCGCGTCCTGGGAAACAGTCTTGCTTTTCAGGCCGAAACGCTTGGCCTGAATCGCCATCAGGCTGCCGGTGGCCGAATTCTGCAGGCTCATGTAGAACACGTCGGGATTGGCGGCCTTGATCTTGGTCAGCACGGCGGAGAAGTCTTTGTCGCCCTGGTTGACGTGATCATGGGCCACGACCTTGATGCCATCGGCGGCGAGGACCTTGGCCACGTTTTCGGCCAGCCCCTGAGAGTAGGTGGTCTTATCGTCGACGATATAGACGGTTTGGGCCTTGAGGTAGTCCTTGATGAACGCCCCGGCGATCTTGGACTGGTCATCGTCCCGGCCGCACATGCGGAACATGTAGGGCAGGCCGCGCTCGGTCACCTTTTCGTTGGTGGATGCCGGCGTGATCATGGGAATATCTTCTTCGGCCAGCGCTTCGGAGGCCGGAATCGTGGAAGAGGAGCAGTAGGCACCGACCACACCGACGACTTCCTCGTTGATCAGCTTGTTGGCCGCGGCCACGGCCTGACGCGGGTCGCAGGCCGTATCCTGGGGAACGACCTCGATCTTGTCAAAACCGGGAATACCGCCTTCCGCCTCGACGACGGCCACCGCCGCCCGCACACCATTGGCGATGTCGTTGCCATCGGCGGCGTAGGGCCCGGTCAAGGGACTCATGGTCCCGACTTTGAGGGTCTTGGCTGTCGCCGCACCGGCGAGAAAGGGAACCACAAGCAGTGTCGCAATCATCAGAACGAATAGCTTTTTCTTCATTACCAGCCTCCTTGATTATACGTTTGATGCCTTGGGCAGCCTTTGATTGTCCTTGGCCTGGCGTCAGGCCGACCTTCGCTTGCCACCCGTTATGAAACCTGGTTATTGCGCCGGCTGCCCCAGATAGGCTTCGATCACCTTGGGGTCTTTTTGAATCTCCCGGGGGGTGCCCTCTGCGATTTTGACGCCATGGTCGATGCAGACCACGCGTTGGCAGACCCCCATGACGACTTTCATGTCGTGCTCCACCAGAAGCACGTTAATCCCCAGCTCGGCGATGCGCCCGATGTCGGCCATGAGCTCCAGGCTCTCGGCCGGGTTCATGCCGGCGGCCGGCTCATCCAAAAGAAGGATCTTGGGTTGGGACGCCAGTGCCCGGGCGATCTCCAGGCGGCGCTGGAGGCCATAGGGCAGGTTCTGGGCCACCGCGTCGGCATACTGGTCGACCCCCATAAATTTAAGGGCTTCCATGGCCTGGGTTTCTATCCGTTTCTCCTCGCGGCGCTGGGAGGGGGAACGCAGAATGGCCCCGACCACCCCCTTGCGCGACCGGCAATGCAAGGACACCATGGCATTTTCGACCGCCGTCATGTTGGTGAACAGGCGAATGTTCTGGAATGTCCGGGCGATGCCGAGGGTCAGAATCTGATAGGGCCGTTTGCCCCGCAGGCTGGCATCGTTGAGCCGGACATCCCCGGATGTCGCTTTGTAGACCCCCGTGATCACGTTGAAAATCGTTGTTTTACCGGCACCGTTCGGGCCGATCAGGCCGACGATCTCACCCGCATTCACGGCAAATTCGATGTCAGCCAGGGCCTGCAGCCCCCCAAAGCGCACGTTGATGCCTTCCAGTCGCAGTTGTGTCATCGCAGTCGCCGCTGGCTCCGTTTGATTTTTTCGGATCCCATATCCATGGCGCATCCGGGGCGATACTTATGCATCGATACGGTTTCCCATGTACTCCGAAAAGCGCTGGACATGCCGGTAGGCCTTGGCGCGCGCCGTGTCGTTCCGGCCCTCCTTGACCGCCTGAACGATGGCGCATAGATCATGGTAGTTCTCCTGCAGCATCTCGGGCGTCCAGGGCAGAAACTGCTCGTAATAGCGTTGAATGTTGTCGTGAACCGCTTGATGCACCACGATGTACATCGGATTTCCGGTGATACGCGCCAGGGCCTGGTGAATGCGCTTGTCCACCTCGACGAATTCACGCCAGTAATCAACCCCGAGATCCCGATAACCGCGGGCATCGTCAAGCAGGCCCTCCAGCTCGAGAATATCGCTCGCCGCTGCCCGTCGCGCGGCCAGGGCCGCTACCGAGCTTTCAACATCTTCCCGAAATTCAGCCAGATGCCGCAGAGAGATTTTCTGGAAACGGATCAGAAGATCCAAACCGTTGCATACCTGCTCCAGAGGTGCCGCCTTGACCACCGACCCGCCACCAACGCCAAGCTTGATTTCGATCAGGCCTTTCTGCTCGAGCACGCGCAGGGCCTCGCGCAGCGTCCCGCGGCTGGTTTGAAACATATCCTTGAGGTCGCGCTCGGAGGGTAGCGTATCGCCGGGCTGCAACTGACCGGAGAGAATGGCGCCTTCGATCTGCTCGACGACATCCTGAAAGATGCGGTTTTGTTTGGCGGCACGGAACATTTCGATTGAGGGCCCCCGGTTTGAATGGTTCGACCATTCCTATTGACTTTCGATAGCGCTGTCAAGCCAAAATCGGAGGCGTCGCATAAAGCCTAAACCGGATTCATTTTCTGGATGTCCTGGATGTCTTCGCCGGGCAGGAAGACGAGGCGTGGGGGGTGGGTGCCGGCAAGGGCCTCGCTAACGCGGAATGAGGCAACGGCAGCCGGGACGGTTGCCGCCGTTAGCAGGTTAAATGGAACCCCCCGGCCGTGGGGCGGTTGGCAAACAGGCGGTTGAAATGTGCGACCGCCTCGTCGTTCGGTGCTAAAATGAGATCGATGCCCATCTTTTGAAGGGTTGCTTCCAATCCGTCCTCGGGCAGTACGCGTCCGTAAACGCCTGTACCCACCACGAGGACATCCGGTTTGCTGGCCAGCAGCACCTCCAAATCCGCAAGGGTCAGACGATGACCGTGTTTTCGCCACCATCCATCCGCCACCCGACCGTCGGGGAAAATCTGGACATCGGTCGTATAAGTCTCACCCCGGATGGTCATTCTCCCGAACTGAAACCGATCGATCATTTTTACCGCTTCTTTCGCCATCGTCTTAATCCTCACTTCGTTTTATCATCCGGGCAAAACACCCCGGACAAATGTCGATCATGATTCCAGGGGGAGGGCCGCAGTCTAGCGCTCTCTGGCTAAATGTCTGGCCTCTGGATCGATATTCACCGCCTGGCGGAGCGCTTGAATGATATCGTGGCCGACATCCATCGGGAATCCGTCTTCGCTGGGGATGGGCTCGAAGGTAACCCCGTCCAGGCTGCCATTGGATACGAGATGGGCGGCGATCTGTTCCGGGTTGAAAAGCCGGAACAGGTCTTCACCCAACATTCGGCTCAGTTCGGCGATCACACCATAGACGCCCCAGTTGGAAACCGTAGCCACGACCAGTTCATCACAACGCGTTCTCGAGGGCGCAATCGCCAGCAGCGTCCGCAGGTATGAAATGTTGCCCATCCCGACTTCATTGCCCCCGTCGCCGAAGGCGATTGTCGGGCAGGCCGCTTTCTCGAAAAACAGATCGAATTTCATGGTGGCCGCCGTGATGTCCTGACCGCGCATATTGTAATAGCGTCCGTCATCGGCCATTCCGGGGCGTTCAACCGATAGGATCAGGGCGGGATGATAACGCAGAAGGACCTGCTCGACCCACGGCGTGGTGCCTTCCGGATCGAGGATGGGGATTTCAATCGTCCGGCCGAATGCCTTGAGGACGCCCGCCAGCGGCGGGCCGCAGACAAACACCGGTTGACTTCCCAGGTGCTCGAGGACGCGTCCCAGCGCCAAAGCACCGATCGGTCCGTCGGTTTCAAAACTGCCGTTCACCGGGAAGCCGGTGCCGATCAGAACAACTCCCGGCCGATTCCGCAACAGCTCGGCGGCCCGCCAACAATAGCCGGGTTCAAGCCTGCGCGAAACCGCCTCCATGCCCCGCCGGCTGTGCCGCAGAATCACATTTTCGATTTGACGGGAAGTCGCGCTCATCAAGCCCGCCCGCTGCATTCGTGATCATCGGAAAATTGGCCGCTCGTTTGAGATAATAGCGCGTATCTGGTCGATCGCAACGGGGGGCATCATGATTGGGGCTTGAATGCTGCTGACGCTGAGTACAGACGCGCCTGGATGGACGTATCCCCGGGTGGAGACCTTGTTCATCGCCGCGTCCCAACCGGATCAGATTTGGGGCGGTACGCCCAGCATGAAGGCTTCGTATTGGGTCGGACCCTCCTGGTAGAGCTCGAGCATGGATTCGAAGGCTTGGCGTTTGGGATCATCCTTCCAGGCCAGCCAGCTTTCCATGTCCTGCCAAGTGCCGACGACGAGCACGTTCTGCGGATCGTCAAAGGAAACCAACGTCTCGCCCGAGACATATCCCGGCCGGTCCATGGCCCCGGCACGAAAATCTTTCAAAATCGCGTTGATCTCTTTGATTTTACCCTTCTGGAAACGCCTCTTGATAAGGATTTTGACCAACATAACGCTTCTCCTTTCGGTTGAGGGAGCCGTGAACCGATGGACGGCAGGCAATTCGCCGCAGGGCGCGCTGAAGGCGATTCGAAAACGCCCACAAGAATAATTATATGCTTAAAAAATAAGACCGTGCGTATGGATGCCAAGGCCATGGTTGGATGGCGCCCTTTTCACCGCAGCCCGTTCGGGGCCTCATTTCCGTTCGAACAATCGCCCAAACGGTCGCAGAGGGCCCAGGTCAGATACCGACTGTAGACTTCCCAGGCCGCCTCGCCGTAACCGCCCGCCATCAATCCGGCATGGGGAATGCCTCGATCCTGCAGAAACCGATAGATCAAGCGATCGCGATCAAACAACTGATCCTGGGAGAGACGCAGGTCCCGGGTCGAAGGCAATTCATCCTTCTCATAGGGGTCGGCCCCGGCGACCACCACGGCCAAGTCCGGTCGGGGCCCCGCCGCCAGGCGATAGAGGCCCTCAATCAGGCGGGGATTGTACTCGTCTTCTTCACCGGGGCCGACAGCGATGTCGATATCGCTGGGGATAAATGATGGATGGGGTCGCCCGTCGGGCAGGAGCGGATGCGCGTCCAGCGGCCACCCCCGGGCCATGTGGGTGCTCAGGGTGGTGATCGTGTCGTCACCGAAGGTCAGGGCGGCCGTCCCGTCGCCTTTATGGGCGTCCACATCGATGACCCAGGCTGTGCGAATCCGGCCTTCGGCCTGTAGTTTGCGGATGGCGACCACCACATCGTTCAAAAGGCAGAAGCCGTTGCCGAAATCGTGCTGCGCATGATGCATGCCGCCGCCGAAATAAAAACAATACCCGTGCGCAAGGGCCATCCGCGCACATTGGGTGGTGCCGGCCACCCGCTGCCGGATCCGCTCGAACAGACCTTCCAGCGGCTCGGTGGCCGCCCCGGGATCGTAACGGTAATAATGCCCCTGCGGGTCGATCAGCTCATAGGTCCTAATAATCTCATCCTCCAGGGCCTTGGAGTACAGACGGGCCACATAGCCCACGGAGTGAACGCGCTCGAGGTCCTCCCGGGTGATGGATTCGTCGATCCGGTCACAGTGCCATTCGGATTGACGGGGCCCCAGATGCGAATGGTTGATCAATACCGCGAATGTCCGGGAGGCCTTGCTATCGAAGATAGGGATCTGGATGCCAAACTCGAAGAAGCTCATTTTATAGGTTGCATCATAAAGAATCATCGCATGTTCCCGATCCGGGAGGAGAGTTGCCGTCTCCGTTCGGATCCCCGGTTATTAAGTGTTC
Organism: Desulfobacterales bacterium; assembly: GCA_030065275.1. Classification (GTDB taxonomy): domain Bacteria; phylum Desulfobacterota; class Desulfobacteria; order Desulfobacterales; family UBA5852; genus JABZFP01. The sequence continues at coordinate 8,361 of JASJCV010000041.1, forward strand.
ACAACCATGTCCGCGGCGGATAGCGATCATGACGAATGCGTTCCCGGCGCCTGGACCCGGTAGATGTAGACGGGATCGTTGGTGCGCTGGCCGCCCGGCCGCAGGACCCGATCCGGATCAAAACCCGGCAGCGGAAAGTTAAAGGAGACCACCGTGGCGCCCGCCTTCAGTTCGTCGTGCAGCTTGCCGGCCAAGCGGGACATGACATCCGGAAAAAGATAACAGCAGACGACATCGGCGGACGACAAATCCGCTTTCCAGAAATTTCTTCGATGGATGGCAACATCAGCATACCCGAGACTCATCAGGCGGGCCTTCAGATAAGCCAGCGGGTTGAGTTCGTAGCCCTGGGCATACACATGGTAGCGACGGGAGGCGCACCGCAATACCCGGCCGTCGCCGCAGCCGAGGTCCACCAGGACTTGACCGGGCTCGGGGGCCACGGCCTCCAGCATGGCCGCCACGCGCGTGCGTGCCGTTGAAACATACAGAGCCCCCTGGGTCAGCGGAAGCACCAGCGCAATGCTGACCCCGTAAAGCACCTTGACGGCAAACAGCAAACCGGCAATCCCGATCAGAACCCAGATGGCGACCGGTATCAAATCCATTCTATCCAACGCGGCAGAGCAGGCCCTTGAGGTAATGGCCTTCAGGGAAATTCAATGCCGTAGGATGATCAGCGGCCTGATTGAGGCGTTTGACGATCTGGGTATCGCGTCCCGCATCCAAAGCCGCGTCCGCCACGATCTTCTGGAAGAGCTCCGGCTCCATCAGCCCCGAGCAGGAGAAGGTGAAGAGGTATCCCCCCGCCCGCAGAAGCTTGATTGCCAAGAGATTGATATCCTTGTAGCCCCGACTGGCCCGGCTGAGCTGGGCCCTTGAATCCGCGAATTTGGGGGGGTCGAGAACGATCAGGTCAAAACGCCGGGCCGCGTCACGATAGTAGCGCAATTTTTTGAAGACATCGGCCTCCACGTGCTCGACCCGGCCCGGATCGAGATCGTTAAGCGTCAGATTGCGCCGGGAAAGCTCGAGTGCGGCGGCCGACATATCCACATTGGTGACATGCCGCGCCCCGGCTTTGAGCGCGGCCACGCTGAACCCGCCGGAAAAGGAAAAGCAGTTGAGAACTTCGGCCCCGTCGGCCAGGCCGTACAATTCGAGTCGGTTCTCCCGCTGGTCGAGATAGAAGCCGGTTTTGTGGCCCTGGCGAACATCCACCCAAAAACGATGGGTGCCTTCCTGAAAGGCAATGGTTTCCGGCGGTTCCTTCCCGGCCAGAATGCCCGTCCGCCGAGCCAGTCCTTCTTTGTCGCGCACCGGGCTGTCGGAGCGCTCGAAAATCCCTTCGACCGGTATCAGGGCTTTCAGTTGCGCAACGATGAGATCCTTCCATGTTTCCGCCCCGACGGCAAGAAACTGGCAGACCAGATAGTCGTCGTAACGATCGACGATCACGCCGGGCAGGCCATCGGATTCGGCATTCACGACCCGGTAGCCGGTCAGGTGCTGACGACGGACCAAATCCCGCCGGCTGGCAAGCGCCCGCTCGAGACGGTTGCGAAAGAAGGCCTCATCGACGGCCTCATCTTCATTGAACGTCCAGATGCGCACACGAATCTGGGAGCGCGGCGAATAGGCCCCCCTTCCTAGCCAGGTGCCTCGCGGGCTGACGACATCCACGGTTTCGCCGGGATCGGGTTTCCCCCGGATTTTGGCCATCGCCCCGCTGAAAACCCAGGGATGGCGGCGTAACAGGGATGGATCCCGCTTGGGCTTGAGGATGACAAAAGCCATGGGCATATTCCTTGTCTGTATACGGATGACAACGATGTTCGCTTCAGCATGTGCCGGTGACTTGAAAGACGTGGATCGTGGTCAACGATCCAAATGCACCGCCGGCGAATAATGCAAAGGGCGACGTCGATTTGAGAAACCGCCACTTGCAATCAGCCGCCAAGCGTCGGGCGATACCATCGTAGGCCGCTGCGCCCTCACCGACATCCAGGTTCAAGATGATGATGCCCCCCGGCCGGACGAGCCCTAATAGACAGGCGAGGGCTTGCGGGGGCGCATGGCCGGCCTTGAAGACACCGGCCGCCAGCGCGGCATCGCAACGCAGCCCCGTGCGCAGGGCGGCCGTACCCAGCGCCATCTCCAGATGACGCCTGTAGACGCCCTTGGCAGCGGCCTGCCGCAGCATGCCTGGCGACGGGTCCAAAGCCACCAGATTGTCGTAACCAGCCGCCTTGAGGGCTTCGCCGATCAGGCCGCTGCCGGCGCCGACATCGAGCAGCCGGGCGCGGCGGTCTTGGATATGGAGCCGTGCCGCATCGACCATGTGCACCGGAAGACGGTAACCATACCGGTCCATGTCGGCCTCATAGTCCGATGCCCAGGCATCGTAGCCGGTGGTCAGGGCCGTAGCAATACCGGGAAGGCTGCGCGCCGCGAGGCGGTCTGGTGAAAGGGGGCTTTGTGCATCGGCCCGCTGGCAGGCTGCGTGATGGGGACCGTCGACGGGCAAGGTGAAGCGCTTCTCCTTCCGGAAACTGCGGCAATGCGTCCAACCTGAAGGGAATCGTTGTGTGCGGCGCGGGCGGGCCATTAGCGGATCGCCCTAGGGACCTGCCGCCGGCTCAAGCGCAACGGTGCCGATCCTGTTGCGTTCATAGCATATCCCCATCGGTTGCGAAAGCCGCCCGCGGGTTGGGGGGTGCGCTTCCCATGCCTCTTGACAGGGTTCACCCCCATGTGGCACCTAAACAATATAGCGTTCTGCACGGGGTATCAGGGCTAAAGCGTAATCAATTCAATCTGCCGGGCGACGATATCTCTCTTCTATCTTCCTCTTTTTCGAAGGCCCCGAAGCTAACGTTTCGGCCAGCGTGCCCCTTTTGTTTTGCTGCGGTAGGCCGGCACTTGTCTTCACACAAACCGTTCGGTCGGCTGTAGGGCGGATGCCGTTTGAATCCAGCGGAAAGCCTATCGTGTGCAGCCGAAGAAATTTTGAGCATCGCCTCACTCTCGACGATAAGCTGAAATTCTCACGGGCCACTCCGGACGGAGCGGTATCTGTCAGCGGCCTCAGCTGTGAAATAGCGCAACTGCCGGACCATTCGCGTATTCAGCGCCGATGGCAAATGGGGAAAGGGGGTAATCATGGCTGCCCAACGGATCTTGCTACCTTACAACTTCTCGGCAAACGACCAGAAATCCCTGGATTTCATCATCAAGACGTTCAGTCGGCAGGAAGACGCCGACATCACTATCTTCCATGCCTTTACACCCATTTCCGAGGTCGAATCTGACGACCAGTCCGCCACGGCCAAACTCAAGCGCCGCCTGTCCTACCTGACCCAGGAGCTGACCGAACGCGAAATCGCTCTTCAGGAGCTGCGCTCCCAGCTGATTTCCAGCGGATTTGACCGCGAGCGCGTCCGCTACATTTTCATATCCCGCAAGAAGGAAATCGCCGCGGCCATCATCGATCAGGTCGAAGAAAACGATTACGATATCATCGTGCTCAATCACAAGCCCGGGAAGGTCAGCCGCTTTTTCACCGGCAGTGTATTCATCAAAGTGGTCACGGCGCTCAAGGATACGACCATTTGTGTGGTGTCCTGACCGGTTGATCGACCGCGCAACACACCATGTCCGCCATCGTCATGCTTTAGGGAGGAAGCCATGCAGACCGAAGACCGTATCAATATTGACATTTTCAAGGTCGTTACCCGGGCCATTGCCGAGTCCTGCAACTTGGAGATCATGTCCAAGCATCTGAGCCAACTGCTGGTGGGCGCTCTGGAAATCAAGGGCGCGTCGATTTTCGCCGCCAACATGGAGACCAAGGAGCTCGAAGTGATCGGCAGCTTCGGGCTCAGCATCCGCTACATGAACAAGGGCCCGTTGTTTTTCAACCGCAGCATATCGAGCGTCAACAAGAAAAAGGCCGTGGTGGTCCGGGATGTCAAACAGTCCGATCTCCTGCAATACCCCGAAGACGCCATCCAGGAGGGCATCGGCGCCATCATCGCCGTGCCGATAACCTTCAGCGGGCGCGTGATCGGTGTTCTAAGGCTCTACCACAGCAAGGTGTGGGATATCTCCGATCGTGATCTGGACTCGCTTTTCGTGCTGACGGAAATCATCGGGCTGGCCATGATGTACGCCCGCATGCACAATGCCATCACGGACGTCAAGCTAATCGTCGGTGATGTCCATGACGCCTGGACCCAATAGCACGGATGGCGTTTTGATTTTTTTGACGGTCGACAGCGCAGCGGGCGCCGCCTGAAACCTCCGCAGCGCCAAGCGATACGCCGGCCCCTTGTGGGCCGGCTTTTTTTATCCTGCCGCGGGCAAGTCCTGTTGGGCGGTCAGGGCCTTTACCTCCCGGCCGTTGATGAGAGCGAAAAAGATGACGGCCGCGATCGCCCCCAAACCATCGGCCAGCATGTCCTTCTGGGCATCCCAGATATCGCCCTGGGAGCCCAATACGGCGATGCCGGCCTCGGGATCGGCTGATATCGCGTAGAGCCATTCCAAAATTTCATACACCCCGGCAACGGCCAGAATGAAACAAATGGGAAATAGAAAGAGGACCGTCCGCGAAAGCACGAGACGGCGGCGCAGCAGCCATTCCGCCAGCGGATAAGCATAAAAACCGACGGTAAAATGCGCGATACGATCGTAGTGATTGCGTTCAAACCCGAAAAAGTCGGTAAACCAGTCAAAGGGAACGCGCTCGAAGGTGAAATGACCGCCGATCGTATGCAGACCGATTAGAGCGGCCATGAGGACATAAGCCGTGTTCGAGAAGGCAAACCAGCGATAGGTGAGCACCAGCCCGGCCACGATCAGCATGATTGGCAGATTTTCGGCCCACCACACCGCGCGGTCGTAGGGCTCGATCGCCAGGTAGGCAAACAGACCCAGATAGGCCGCCAGCAAACAAAGAGGCAATCGTCGCATGGTTACACCTGACCTTTCAAAAACGCCTGCCTCTGGGTTTCAGGTAATTTTTCAATGGCATAGCGCAGCATCGTCCGGGGCATTGCACGGTAGTGCCGACGCAAAAAAGCCCCGGCCGTGGCCGCAGAGCGCTTGCCGACCTCCCGCAGCATCCACCCCACCGCCTTGTGAATAAGATCTTCACGATCGTTTATCAATAATTTGGCGATACGCAGCGTCTCCTCGAATTCTCCCTTTTTAATGAAGTGGAAGGTGGCCAATACGGCCATGCGCCGCTCCCAAAGGGAACCGGACGCAGCCAGCTGTATCAGCGGCTTCCGGCTGCGATTCTGCAACCATGCGCCCACGATGTGTTCCGCCGAAGCGTCCACCAGGTCCCAATTGTTAATATGGGCGGTGTTGCGAAGATAGCGTTTATAGATTTCCGCTCGCTCCGCGGCATTTCCGCGTCGATACCGCCCCACGAGAATGAACAGCGCGATCTGTCGGTATTCGTGGATTTTTGAGCGCAGCAGGCTTTCGGCCTGGTCGATGGGCAGGTCCTCATATCGGCGCGCCAGGCGGCGCAGTGCGGGCACGCGAATCCCGATAAATTGATCGCCTTCACCGTATTGGCCCGGGCCGGTCTTGAAAAAGCGCTGTGAATGGGCCGCCACCTGCGGGTCGGTCAGCGTCTTCAGCTCGCGGCGAAGTCGGGCCAACATCCCTATTCGCCTCCATCTTTGCGCCCGGTCAAAAAACGTTGGATGGCCGGCCAGTAGAGCGGGTCGAGATGAACGTCGTTGTGCCCGGCCCCTTCGATAACCACCGTTTCTACAGGGCCTCCCCAGGCGCTCACCAGATTGAACGAAGATTCGTTGGGGATGACCTCGTCGCGGGATCCGACCAGCACCAGCGCCGGTGTACGGATGGTCGGGGCCAGCGCGCGGGAATCAAAGGGGTGTTTCAGCAGCAGGCGTACCGGAAATATCGGGTAGTGATGGCGGGCCACATTCGTCAGGCTGTCAAATGGAGTGACCAGGATGACGCCGCGCACCTTGCGCTGCGCGGCAACGTGCACGGCAACGCCCGAGCCCAGGCTGCGTCCCATCAGCATCACGTGTTCCAGCGGAATCTTTTCACGGCGAAGCACATGGTCCAGGATGTGAACGGCATCCCGGCACAGCGCCGCCTGGGAAGGCCGTCCCCCGCTGTCGCCATAGGCGCGGTAATTCATAAACAGATAAGCGCCCGCCCCGAATTGATCGAGATCTCCAAGGTTGACGGAGACCTCCTCGGCGTTTCCGCCGTAATAGACCAGCAGCGGTTTTTCGGCCGTGACCGTTCCGCGAACGTACCAGCCCCGAAGATCGACGCCGGCATGCGTCACCTGATAGGCATGGGATTCAAATTGTGTCCGGTTCACCTCCGGCGTCGGCTGGGGGAAGAAAATCAGCGCATCCTGGAAGAAGTAGAGCAGGCCCAAGCCGACAAGGATTACCGGAACGAGAATTTTGAGAAGATCAAACATGGCATCGATAGGGTGACGGCGGCGGGAATCCCGCCGGCCGCCTCGATCGTATTATGGCCCGGGCCCGGCGCCCGCAGGGTTTAAAACGAGCTTGGCATCGAGAATTGTCCAATCCCGCCCGGTCCAGACGATGGGGTTCAGATCCAGTTGGTCCAACGCTTCACCCCAGGCGGCCGCCAGACGACCCACGGTGACCAGCAGGCGAACCAGAGCGCCGGCGTTCAGATCCAGTCCGCGATACCCCTCGAACACCGGAGCGATCCGCAATTCCGTCAGCATGCGCATGGCTTCCTTTTCATCGAGGGGCGCCAAACGAAAAACCACGTCCGGCGCGATTTCGGTCAGAATGCCCCCGGCCCCCACCATGACGGCCGGACCAAGAGATGAGTCCATCAGAGCGCCGGCGATGACTTCCGGCCCCCGCGAAACCACCATCTGCTCGACCAGCAGCGGGGTTTGCGGAAAAACCGCGGCCAGCCGCCGCATGGCCGCCTTTAGCGATTCGCCGTCCAGGTTCAACACGACACCGTGGACGTCGGTCTTGTGGAGAATTGCGGGCGAGCAGACTTTCAGGGCGTAGGGCCCTTCGAAAGGCGGCGGGACATCGAGGCGGCCGGGAAGCGACCGCGTGCCTTGCGGGACACGCAGCCCCATGTCCGCCAGAAGACGTTTCACTTCATACTCATCGGGACGGCCGGCCACCATCAAACCGGCGTGCCAGTGCGTCAGGTCGGCCTTCATCGCGCGGCTCCCAAAGAATCCAATATGCGGGCACGCTCCACCAGAAATCGGGCCGCCCGAACTGCCCGGCTGATGGAGGGGAAGCCGACCACGCCCATGTCGTGAAACCTGCGAAGGTAGAGATCCGTAAAAGGGCCGTACTGGGTAAAGGTAATGATCGGTTTAGCGTTACGGCGGGCACGGGAGGCAACCGTCTCGATCAATCCGTCCGATATTGCCGGCGGTGCAAAAAAGGCCGTGCAGATGATGATGTCGACCCCGTCGTCGTCCAGCAATGCGTCTAGACCGGCGCCGAACATCTCGTCGTTGGCGCCGGCCGTCAGATCCACGGGATTGTCGCAGGCCGCATACGGCAGGGTCGCCGTGCGGATGCGTTTGACCGTCTGTCTGCTTAAACGGGCCATCGCCAGCGGTATGCCGCGCTGCTCGCCTTCGATGTAGTCCGCGCACATGACCCCGAATCCGCCAGCCGGCGTGAGCACGGCCACCCGATTGCCGGGGGCGGGCGGCAGCATGGCCAGACACTTGGACGCATCGCAGAGTTCCTCGTCATCCACGACCCGCTGGACGCCGTACTGGCGGAAAGCGCCCCCGATGACGGCATCCATGCCCGCCAGGCGTCCGGTATGGCTGCTGACCGCCCGGGCCCCGGTGGGGGTGCGCCCGGCCTTGAGCACAATAACCGCTTTGCGCTGCGTCACCGCGCGGGCGCTCTCCAGAAACCGGCGGCCATGGGCGATATCTTCCAGATAAAAGGCCAGGCAGCTGGTATCACGATCGTTGCCGAAGTAATTCAGGAAATCGAGTTCATCCAGGTCGCATTTATTGCCCAGCCCCACAAAAGCGCGCAGACCGAAGCCGATATTGCTTGCCAGTCCCAGGGCCTCCACGCCCACGGATCCGCTCTGGGTCACAAACGCCACCCCGCCGCCCCGGCCGAGCGCCTTGTCGCCGTGTTCGACAAAAATCGTGTCCAGCCGCTCGCGGGGCACAAAAATCCCCAGCGAGTTGGGGCCCAGAATCCGACAACCCGTATCTCTCGCAACGGCCTTCAGGCGTTGTTCGAGTATTTCCCCCCGGCTGCCGGTTTCACTAAAACCGCCGGCCACGATGATGACGAAAGGAATACCGCGGGCCGCACAGGCCTCGACCGCATCGACCGAAGCCGCCGCACCGGTGGCGACGACCGCCAGGTCGATGCCATCGGGCAGCGCGGCCACATCGGAAATGGCGGCATGGCCTAATATCGACGCTTCGCGCGGATGAACCGGGTACAGTTTCCGCAGGGAGGACACCAGACGCTCGAATATGATCCTGCCGATGTTGCCCTCGCGATTGCTCGCACCCACCACGGCAATGGCCTTGGGGTCGAGCAGGCGTTTCAAATCGGTGGGCGGTGGCTTCATGCTCATTTCGTCTGCATTTCAGGGGCAGGCGATGCAGGGTCTGATAAGGGCGTGACCAGG
>JASJCV010000042.1 GCA_030065275.1 Desulfobacterales bacterium
CATGGTCAAGGGCAACCGCAAGATCGGTCTGGGTGTCATGGGTTTTGCCGACATGCTTTACCAGCTCAATATCCCTTACAATTCCGAACCGGCGCTGAAAACCGCGGAAGCCGTCATGGGCGCGATTCAGAAGGCGGCCCGGGAGGCCTCCCACAAACTTGCCGTGGAGCGCGGCGCCTTCCCCAACTGCGACCAAAGCATCTACCAGAATCACCCGGACGGCCCCATGCGCAACGCCACCACCACCACCATCGCCCCCACCGGCACCTTGAGCATCATTGCCGGCTGCTCCAGCGGCATCGAACCGCTTTTCGCCCTGAGTTTCGTGCGCACCGTCATGGACAACGACCGGCTGATGGAGGTCAATCCGCATTTTGCCGCCGCCGCCCGGGAAGGCGGGTTCTATTCGGATGAACTGATGAACGAAATTGCCGCCCGCGGCTCGATTCACAGCATCGAGAACATTCCGCCCGAGATCCGGAAAATCTACGTGACGGCCCATGATGTAACCCCCGAGTGGCATATCCGCATGCAGGCCGCCTTCCAGAAATATACGGACAACGCGGTTTCCAAAACCGTCAACCTGCCGCGGGACGCCACAGTGGAAGACGTGCGCAAGATCTACGACCTGGCCTACGAATTAAGCTGTAAAGGGGTGACGATCTACCGGGACGGCAGCAAGGAAAACCAGGTGCTGTCCTTCAAACAGCAGGAAGACCCCCAGAGCCGCTTCTTGCGCGCGGTCAAGGAACGCCCCGATACCCTCGAAGGCTTCACCACCAAGATGAAAACAGGCATGGGTCACCTTTACGTCACCGTGACGGAATATGAAGACCGGCCATTTGAAGTTTTCGCCACCATCGGCAAATCCGGCCGTTCCACGGCGGCCAAGGCCGAAGCGGTGGGGCGGCTGGTTTCACTGGCCCTGCGCGCCGGCGTCAAGGTGGCGGATATCGTCAAACAACTCAAGGGTATCGGCGGCGAATACCCGGTCTTTCAACCCGGCGGCCTGGTGCTGTCCATCCCCGATGCGGTCGCCCGTGTGCTCGAAAAACGCTACATGATCGACACAAAAGCGGCCGCCGACGGATTCGCCCAAAGCCTGCTGGGAGAGAAGTGCCCGGAATGCAGCCAGACCATCAGTTTCGAGGAAGGCTGCATGACGTGTCACTTCTGCGGTTTCACCAAATGCGGCTAAAAAGGGTTTGAAGGCCGCATCTAATACCCCCGTTCGGCGTTGCCTATTGGCTTTGAATGCTCACGTACATGAGTACGCTCCGCTTCAAACCCAACAGGCGCCTTGCCCGGGGGCATGATCTACAGCCTTCAAACCATTTTACCACGCATCTGAATCTCAGAATCAAAATCCAAAAGCGCCTTGGGAGCATCGACGGATGCTCCCAAGGCGCTTTTATGCTTTCAGAAATAGCCGTTTCGGGGATTTAGGCGGTTGGATCATGCGGCTGGGCAAGGCGTCGTCAAGCCGTGCAAGCGGAGCGTACGATCGTACGTGAGCATTGCGCGACAGCTTGCAACGCAGTCCAGGCGCATGAGATGGCCCGCTGAATGCCAGAAAAAGGGACGGGCCGGGGGGGATCCCCGACCCGTCTGTCTTTTGACGCTACGAGATTCGGATAAGGCGCGATTGAGCTTTCAGTGTCGGTTCAGATCAGATGGCGCTTGCTACCCGCTGGAAAAAGAGTCCAGGTTTCGGTTCCGCCCTCGTTTCAGATACCGGAGCTCGTGGTCGTCAAAAAAGTGTTCCCTCAATTCCCAGTTGCCTGGACGACGGTTTCTTTAGCACAAAATGGCAGGGAAGCAAAGGATGGGCCCCCGCCGGGCGTCTCGAGGCACCGGCGGCCGATTACATTCCCGATCGACTGCCCGCCGCGGGGGTCACCCAGATGTAGTCGCCGTAGTCCCAGTCCACCTCCGAGCCGACCGCGGCCAGGTAGACCGTTCGAAACGAAGCCTGGTTGCGCGCACGGACGCGGTCCGGAACCCCGAACTTGCGAATGATGTGTCCGTTGCCGATCAGCACCACCATGGGCGCGTCACCCATCTTGCGGACGATCGACTGGGCCATGGTGTCCTCCCAGGCACATTGGGCCTCATAGAAATAGTCAAACGTAGCGATGCCGTGGTGAGGATGGATGTTGAAAACATTTTCCGCATATGCCCTGTGGGCCTCGTTTTCCGTATCAATCGTTTCGGCCAACAGGGCCCGCTCGTCGGGAAGCAGGTTATCCAGACCGCCTCGGCTGATCTTCGAGGGAATCCAGCCGGGAACGTTCAGCCCCACGAGACGTATCCGGTTCTCCCGAACCGTTTCGAATATCGGGGCGTAGAGATCGAAATCGAACCCCCACCCCGCCCGAGGGACATACCAATGCGACTTCTGGATGAACGTATCCCGTTCCAGTTCCCCGGCCGACCATTGCGCCAGTACAGGATCGTAGCGATGATCGAACATTTCCATGCCGACACTGAGGTTGGGGTGGCGGGTCTGAAGCGCCTGAATGATCCGGGCCTGAATGTCGTGATGGGCGGCGTTGTTATGTACCTCCCCGACGAAAACCACCTTTACCTGGGCAAGGTCGTCAAGCATCTCTTCAAAGGTAACCGCCTGCCGTGATGTCGTGGACAGAATCGTATCGATTGCAAATTGCTGGTCGGAATCTTTGATCGATAATTTTACGGGGGCCACGGCGCATCCTTCCCAGACCAGACCAGCGATCAGAACCATCGCGATCCATTTGAACTTACCGATGGATGACAACTTCGGCTGTCGCATTCAAATATCTCCAATCATTGCTTTTTCAATTGAACTATGCCAGTTGGATAATCTACGCTTGGGATCTATTGAATCGGTAACGTGGGCCGTGCATGCCCCCAAGTCAAGCAGATATTTACCATGCCGCGAGAAAAACCGCCTGTATTTCGCCGCGCCATTATTCCCTGGTATGACTCCAGCCGGGTTTGCTGGATTGTGGTCGGATTTATGCTTTTGACGGCCATTTTCAGCACCGCGGGGCTCTTTGCGGCCCTGGAGGAACCCGACTATCAACGCCATATCTGGTTGCCGATCCTGCTCCTGCTGTTGAGCACCGGCATCACGATCTCGACCCTCATCCGCATGTTCCGGCGTTACATCGAGCGGATATCACGCTGACCGCCGGCTGCCGCCCAGGCGATAACAGCGGGTCGCACCGCCCGGTCCAAGCGCCTTCTGCTCGAAGCCTTCGTGTCCCGGACATAAAAATCCCGCACCGTCTTGTCCGATAAAAGCAAGACGGGCGGGAAGGGAGGGTCTTCGTTTCTGTGGGCCGTATGGGGCGGCCGTCCGGATTACTTCTTGGAAACCAGGGTATCGTTCACGTAACGCAGCACGGTGACGAACTGATCGGGTTCGTAATATCCGAGAAAATTGCGAATCTTGCTACCGTTGGATGAAAGAAACCAGTTGTCCGGCACCGGCCGGATATTGTACTTGGCCGCCAGTTTATGATGCTTGGCGGTATCGACCTTGATGGCCACAAATTCCTGGTTGAGCATCTTGACCACGGCCGGGTTGCGGAAGGTGGTGGACTGCATCTCCTTGCAGTACTCGCACCAGTCCGTATAGAAATGCAGATACACCTGCTTGTTCTGCTTTTTTGCCAGGGTCATGCCGGCTTTGTAGTCATACCACTTGATAAGGCTTGAGGATTTGGCTTTGGGGCCGGCCAGGGCCAGACCCGCGCTCAGGCAGAACACCACGATCAGGACGGGAATCCAGAGTTTGAATTTACGCATTACATTTACCTCATTTCGTTTGGTTACCGCCGAAGAGGCCCCTTCAGGCACCCGCCGGCACGACCAGCGACCACAGCATACCGAAGCGATCGAAGATCAACGCCACACCTAATCCGATCATCAGCACGCCCGTCGCCACGTTGACAAATCGTAAAGCCCGCTTGGTTTTTTGCATCATCGCGAGCATTTGATCGATAAAGACTGAAAAAAGCAGAAAAGGCGCAAACAGGCCGAAGGAATACACACTCAGCAACCGAACGCCTTCCATGACCGTATCCTCGACGGCCGCCAGAAAAAGGATGGCGCTCAAAATCGGCCCGATGCAGGGGCTCCAACCAGCGGCGAAAGCCATGCCCACGAGCAAAGTGCCGGCCAGATGAGCCGGCTTGCGGCGAAGATGAAGCCGCTTTTCCATCTCGAGAAAGCGGATGCGCAACAGTCCGATGAGGTGGATGCCGAAAATGATGATGACCAGCCCGCCGGCGATGCGGATGAAATCGTTGTAACGCAACATCAACCCACCCAGCAGCGATGCGGAAGCCCCCAGAAGGATATTGACCAGCGTGAACCCCAGCCCGAAAGCAATGGTGGATTCAACCACTTTGCGCCGCAGCCCGCTGGGCTGGTCGACGGTGAGTTCATCGTAGGAATATCCTGAAATAAAGGTGAAGTAAGCCGGCACCAACGGGAGGATGCAGGGCGAAAGGAAGGACGTCAGCCCGGCCGCAAAGGCCGCCGGATATGTGATGCTTTGGTCTAGCATGAAAATCAGGACGACACGCCCGCTAGCAGCGAGGCCTGGCGGGCACATTCCTCCTCATCGAAGATAATGGAGGCCAACGGTTACACTCGATTCGGCCACGAATAATTCAGCAAGATATATGCCTTATTGGCGGACGATGGATTTATCGTTTAATTTCAGATTAAAACCTCAAATACCGTCGCGGGGCGATGGGGAAGGGTGACAAAATGTGTCACCGGACATGACAAACCGCGTCATTTTTCTGGCGCGCTCGGCGCTCAAACCCTTCTTGCGGGCTGCCCAGGTCAGGCATCGACGACGCCCTTGGTCCTGTCCCCGAAGCAACGCCGCCGGACACGGAAAAGCCTTGACTTATGGAGGATTATCGTCAAAATGAAAACGAGTAATAAATCCAACCATCTATTATTGTTAGAAAGATTGAAGCGGAATGGCACCTATGGGATATTTTCTGGCCGCGCTGGCCAAGGTCATTGACACCGTATTGTTCATCTATATGTGGATCATTATTATCCGGGCGGTGCTGTCGTGGGTCAGCCCGGACCCGTACAATCCCATTGTCCGGTTCATCAACAACATCACCGAACCGGTGCTCTATCAAATCCGGCGGCGCCTGCCCGTATCCTTCGGCGGCATCGACCTTTCACCCGTAGTTGTTCTTTTGATCATCGTGTTCCTGCAAAGCTTCGTGGTACGCTCTTTGCTGCATTTCGCGCAGGGCTTTATTCAACCATAACGACGGCGAGGGCGACAGCCATGAAAATCACCCCTCTGGATATCCAGCAGCAACGATTCACCGTGCGCTTCCGGGGCTTTGATCTGCGCGAGGTCGACCTTTTTCTGGAACAGATGGCCCATACCTTCGAGCAGATGCAGCGTGAAAACGAATCCCTCAGGGAAGAAATCCGGCGTCTGCAGTTTGAAAGCCAGGGCCTCAAGAAACGGGAAGACACCTTCAAACGGGCGATGGTGCAGAGTCAGAAAGTGCTGGAACACATGAAGGCCAATGCTGAAAAGCAAGCGGAGCTGATCGTCGCCGAGGCAGAAATCAAGGCGGAAAAAATTGTCAGTCGCTCCCAATCCCGGTTGGATCGCCTGCATCAAGATATCGCCGAGCTCAAACGCCAGCGCGTCCAAATCGAGGTCGAGATCGCCGCCGTCATCGACAATCATGCCAAGCTCCTGGATATTAGCCGCGAAAGCATGAAACGGGACGATGATGCGGATGAGAAGGTCTCGGTGTTTAAAAGCAGCCTGCCCTAATGTCCGGGGAATCGGATTTACCGGCGTGTCCGACATCCGCCCGCCGGCCCTCCTGCCGCCGGTCTCAATACCCTGCAACGGCGACATGCTGATCGAATTGGGAGACTTTTATGGCTAAAATCGATGCCTTCTTCAAGCTCATGAACGAACAGGGCGCCTCCGACTTGCATCTGACGACGGGACAGCAACCCGCTTTGCGTATTCGCGGTGAGATCGAACGCATCAAATACAAAGTGCTCGACAGCGACGAGCTTCGCGGCATGCTCTACGAGATTGCGCCCGAAGATAAAATCAAAGTATTTGAAGAGACTGGTGATATCGATTTCGGCTACGAGATTCCCGGGCTGGCACGCTACCGCTCCAATTTTTTCATGCAGAAAAACGGGGTCGCCGCCGTTTTCAGGGAAATTCCCGACACCATCATGACCATCGAGCAATTGGGGCTGCCCCAGGTGATCGGCAAGCTTTCAAGTCTGCCCCGCGGTCTGGTTCTCGTCACAGGTCCCACGGGCAGTGGCAAGTCCACGACGCTGGCGGCCATCGTGCACGAATGCAACCGCTCCCGCAAGGACCACATCATCACCATCGAGGACCCCATCGAATTTGTTCACCAGAGCCAGATGTGCATCGTCAACCACCGCGAGGTGGGCCTGCACACCAAGAGCTTTTCCTCGGCCCTGCGGGGGGCGCTGCGCGAAGACCCCGATATCATTCTGGTTGGCGAGATGCGGGATCTCGAGACGATCTCCCTGGCAGTTGAGGCCGCCGCCACGGGTCACCTGGTCTTCTCCACCCTGCACACCTCCAGCGCGCCCAAGACCGTGGACCGCGTCATCGAAGTCTTTCCCCACGAACAGCAGGAGCAGATGCGCTCCACCCTATCGGATGGCCTGCGGGCGGTCGTGGCCCAGGTGCTGTTCAAACGCGTCGATATCAAGGGCCGCGTTGCGGCGCTGGAAATTCTGATCGGGACGGCGGCCGTGCGCAACCTGATCCGCGAAGCCAAGACCCACCAGCTGCCGTCCATGATCCAGACCGGGAAAAAATACGGCATGGTGCTTCTGGACGATTCCATTATGGACCTGCTCAACAAGGGCATGATCAGCCCTGACGACGCCTATATGAAAGCCAACGACAAGGGCCGTTTCCGGCCGCTGCTCCAAAATCCGCCCACGGATTTCACCGAGGCCTGATCCGGCCGCCAGGCGTGTTGCGACCTTCGCGCCAGGAAGGGTTGAACGATGCGAAAAAATGAAATCGACCATATTCTCACACGCATGCTCGATTCCCATAAAAACGTTTCCGACCTCAACCTGACGGTGGGCAAACCGCCGCAGGTCGAGAGCGCCGGGGTTCTGCTTCCGGTGGAGATGCGGCCGCCCGTCAAGGAACTCTCCCCGTTTCAGACCGAGATCCTGGCGCTGAACCTGATCAACAGCGATCGTCGCCTGACCCGCGACCTGCTCAACAACGGTTCGTGCGACCTTTCGCATGCCCTGCCCGGCAAGGCTCGCTTTCGTGTGAACATCTTCTCGCAAACCGGCAACTATTCCATCGTACTCAGAAAACTGGAGTCCAAGGTCCCGACCATCAAGAGCATGAACCTGCCGGAATCCTTCTTCGATGTCGCCAAGGAAAAAAACGGAATCGTACTTTTCACCGGTGCCACCGGCTCCGGTAAGACCACTTCGCTGGCGGCGATTCTGGACGACATCAACGAGCGATTGTCCGTGCACGTCGTGACCCTTGAAGATCCGGTGGAATACCTCCATCCCCACAAGCAGTGCACGTTCAACCAGCGGGAACTTGGCTTGGATTTCGACAGCTACGCCAATGGGTTGCGTGCTGCGCTGCGCCAAGCGCCCAAGGTCATTCTGGTGGGGGAGATGCGTGACCGCGAAACGGTGGAAATCGGCCTGAGTGCGGCTGAAACCGGCCATCTGGTCTTCTCGACCCTGCATACAGTCGATGCCGGCCAGACCATCAACCGTATCCTGGGCATGTTTTCCACCGAAGAAGAAAATCAGGTCCGCATCCGACTGGCCGACACGGTCCGCTGGATCGTGGGCCAGCGCCTGCTGCCCAAGATCGGCGGGGGGCGGGTGGCCGCCTTCGAGGTCCTGCGCAGCAATATCCGGGTAAAGGACAGTATCCTGAACGGCGAGTCCGAGGGCAAGACCTTCTATGAGATCATTCAGCAGGGGGCCGCTTTCGGCATGACCACCTTCGACGACTTCATCGTGCGCCTCTATGAACAGGGGCTGATCACCCAGGAAACCGCCATGGCCTACGCGTCACGCAAGGGTATCGCCGGGCGCGGCATCGATATGGTCAAATCCGCACGCGGCGAAGCCACCACCGATATCGACCGCCTCGAGGTCGATCATCAGTACAGCAAGGCCCGCCGGCCCTGATGGCGCCGCAGGCCGGGGATTTTCAAGGCCCCGCCCCGCAAAATGGCCGCGGCCAGTAACCGGCCGCTGTCTTGACGGCCGGGACGGTACACGAAGAGAGGGATCTTATGGAAGTCAGCTGTGAATCCTGCCAGGCCCGATTCAACATTCCGGACGAGAAACTGCCGGCCGGCAAAAGCGTTTCCGCCGCCTGCCCCAGATGTAAACAAAAAATCAAAATCGAAGCGCCGTCTCCCTACGACGACCAGGCGGGATCCGGCCCCGGCGACGATAGCGACGTATACGACGCCGCTGAAAAGCCTTTCGACTTCGTCGAGGAAGACGCCCTCACCGCCCTGGTCTGCGAAGACGACCCGGCCGTGCGCGAAAAAATAAAAAGTACACTTGCCCTCATGGAGTTCAACGTTTCGGTGGCCGGCAGCACGCGCGAAGCGCTCAAGCGCATGCGCTATCACAACTACGAGCTGATCGTCGTCAACGAAACCTTCGACGCGAGCACGGTCGAAGCCAATGGGGTTCTGGTGTTCCTGGAGAGGCTGCCCATGAGTGTGCGCCGCAATATATTCATCTGTCTCACCAGCGCGCGCTACCGCACGATGGACCATATGATGGCCTTCAACCGGAGTGTCAATATGATCATCAACGCCAAGAATATCGATGAGTTCGGCAAGATCCTCAGCACGGGCATCACGGACAACGACCTGTTCTACCGGATCTATCGCGACACCCTAAAGTCCATCCAGGGATTCGCCTGACAAAGGCAGAATAAAAACGTCATGCGCGCAAGCCCGGCAAGGCAAAATCTGACCCACAAGTACTATTTAGGGACGATCAATGCGCGTTGTGAGCCGGATGGTGGCGCCGCATGGTCGAGCGCCATCGTTTTGCAACCGGCGATTGACGCCCGATGAGCCCCAAGTCTTCATATGGATGCCGCGACTACCGCCAGGAAATGATTCTGGTCGGCCTGCATGAGCGGCTGCGTCGCAGCGACCTTTCCGAAGAGGAGCGGCGCACGCTGGAAGAGGAAATCCGCCGCCTCGAAGAGGAACGCTTCCGTTGATCCCATCGGTTTAAGAGCATACCGGCTTCAGGCCGGCCACCACCACAGACCCAGCGAGAAGATCTTGAAGCATGTGCCCAGCTTCCACCGAACCGCCCCCCGGCTTTACCTGATCGCCCTCGCCCCCCCGCTTGACGGTTTTGAGCGCTTCCTGGGGGTCTGGTTCTACGCCGGGCCGCCGCGGGTCCTCGTGGACGTCGGCCCTGCGGCCACCGCACCGCAGTTGATCGCCGCGCTGGAAGATATCGGCGCCAGGCAAATCGACTATATCCTCCTGACCCATATACATATCGACCATGCCGGTGGATTGGGGGCCATCGCGGCTGCATTTCCGGAGGCGCGGGTTATTGTGCATTCAAGGGGAATCGCCCATTTGACGAACCCCGAGAAGCTTTGGGTCGGGAGCCTCAAAACCCTGGGCGCCACGGCAGAGGCCTACGGACCTATCCAGGCCATTGCGGAGGATCGTCTGACCGCCGCCGAGGACCTGAATCATCCCGGTATCACGACCATCCTCACCCCCGGGCACGCCCCCCACCATGTCAGTTATCAACTGGACGAATTGCTTTTTGCCGGCGAGGCCGCGGGCGTTTGCCTGAGGGCTGATTCGGGCAAGGATTTCATGCGCCCGGCCACGCCACCACAGTTTCGGCTGGAAACCGCCCGGCGCAGCATCGATGCCCTTCTCACCCGGAGGCCCGACAGGATCGGATACAGCCACTTCGGCCTGCGCGACGACGCTTGCGAACGGTTGCGGACCCACCGTGACCAGCTGTTGCGCTGGCAGTCTGTCGTTGCGGACGAGGCGCCGCGCCATCCGGCGGACCAGGTGGTACCGGCGTGCCTGCAGCGCTTGATGCGGGAGGATCCCGGACTGCAGGCCTTCGCCCTCCTGCCCGCCGCCATTCAGCGCCGGGAATCCGGTTTTCTCCAGAACAGCCTGCGCGGTTTTTTGGGGGATTTCGAAGCGAACCGCGACCAGGGAGACTAGCCGCTGATTTCCCGATAGCAGAAGCAATCGACAATATGGTCATTGACCATGCCGGTGGCCTGCATATAGGCGTAGCAGACGGTGGGGCCCACAAACCGGAAGCCCCGCTTTTTGAGGTCCCGGCTCATGGCTTCGGAGCGGGGCGTCCAGGCGGGAATGGCGGCCGTCGTGCGCCAGCGGTTGCGCAGGGGCTGTCCGTCGACAAACTGCCAGATGTAACGGTCAAAGGTTCCGAATGCCGCCTGGACCACCAAAAAGGCGCGGGCGTTGGCGACCGCGGCGTTCATTTTGAGCCGGTTGCGGATCAGTCCCTTGTCCTGGAGAAGGGTCTCGATCCTGCGAGGGCTGTAGGCCGCCACCCGGACGGGATCGAATTCATCCAGTGCGGCGCGGTAGTTCTCGCGTTTCTTCAGGACCGTCAGCCAGCTCAAGCCCGCCTGAACCCCTTCCAGGATCAGGAACTCGAACAGGCGCCGGTCGTCGTGGACCGGGCGCCCCCACTCCTCGTCATGGTAAGCGATGTAAAGGGGGTCGGAGGTTACCCATTCACAGCGCGTCGGCATCGGCGGCCTCGCTGATGATGCGCAGGCCCTCCAGGGTCAGGGCCGATTCGACATGCACGATGGTCTCGGACACGTCCTTCATCAGCGGCGCCAGCCCGCCCGTGGCAATCACTTCGGGCGCCCCGCCGATTTCACGTGCCATTCGCCGAACCATCCCGTCCACCAAACCGGCATAGCCGAAGATGATGCCGGCTTTGATCGAGCTGATGGTGTCCTTGCCGATCACCGCATCGGGCGGCGTGAGAATGTCCACCCGGGGCAGCTTGGAGGCCTTCTGAAAAAGGGCTTCCGAGGCGATCTGGATGCCCGGGCTGATGGCGCCACCCATGTATTCCCCCCGCACCGATATGGCGTCGAAGGTCGTGGCCGTACCGAAGTCGATGATGACCATGCTGGTGCGGTATTTGTCGTAGGCCCCCACGGCGTTGACGATACGGTCGGCGCCCACCTCGGCCGGGTTGTCGTAGAGGATCGGCATGGCCCCGCAGTTGCGCGGGTCAACCCAGATCGGGGGCTGGTCGAGATATTTGCGGCAAAAGGCGTCCAGGATGGTCATCATGGGCGGAACGACGCAGGAGATGACCGTCTTGGAAAAGGCGGCGGTATCGATGGCGTGCATGGCGAAAAGATTGGAGGCCAGAACGTGGAATTCGTCCTCGGTGGCGTTGCGCTCGGTGCGCACGCGCCAGGACTGTACGAGCTGGGCGCCCTGGTAGACGCCCATGACCGTGTTGGTATTGCCCACGTCGATAACGAAAATCATCGGTGTATCGCCTTTTCGAGTTAGCGGTTCTCAGGAAGCGTGGCGGATGGCATCCACCACCGTCAGCGCGGCCCGCGCAGCGGCCACGTCGTGCACGCGCACGATGTGGGCGCCGTTCAGCACCGCCGCAACGGCGGCGGCCAGGGAGCCGGACGCCACCGCCGGCAGGTCGGCGGGGATGTCTTTGGCGTCTTCCGGTTTGAGGAGATTGCGGATAAAGGCTTTGCGGGAAGCCCCCACCAAAAGGGGGACGCCCAGATCTTCGAAGGCGTCCAGCCGCCTGATCAGAAGCAGGTTGTGGTCAAAGGTCTTGCCGAAACCGATTCCCGGATCGACGACGATGCGCGACCGCGCGATCCCATGGGACATGGCGCGTTCGATGGCGTCCGCCAGAAACCGTCGGACCTCGTCCACCACGTCCTGGTAGTCCGGTTTGACCTGCATGGTTTTTGGGGTTCCCAGCATGTGCATCAGAATGACAGGCACGTCGGCAGCGGCGGCCAGCGGCCCCATGGCCGGATCGACCCGCAGGGCGCTAACATCGTTGATCATGGCGGCACCGGCCGCCAGGGCCCGGCGGGCCACGTCGGCCTTGGTCGTGTCGATGGAAATGGGCACCGGAATGCGCGGGGCCAACGCCTCGATCACCGGAACGACGCGGCGGATCTCCTCTTCGGCGGCCACCGGGTCCGAGAAGGGCCGGGTGGACTCTCCGCCGATATCGACGATATTGGCCCCAGCCGCCACCAGGGCAAGTCCATGATTCACGGCCGCCCGGGTGTCGAAAAAGCGGCCGCCGTCCGAAAAGGAGTCCGGTGTGATGTTGACGACCCCCATCACACAGGCGCGTCGACCAAGCACCAGGCAATGGTCGCCCCAGGTCAGTTCAAAGACGTGGTTCGCCATGGCGAGCTTAATCCCGGGGCGGCTCGCCGCTGTTTTCGTCCTCCGCATCGGCGGCTGAAACGTCGTCTTCGGGAGGCGTCGTCTCCGGTTCCGATTCGGCTGCTGCGGTTTTCTCGGGGGCGGCGTCTTCGTCCTCGGTCGTCGATCGGTGCTCGTGTTTGGAGGGGAAGTCGAAATCGGGGCGCAATTCGAGAATGATCTTGTCAAGCTCATCACCCAGGACGGTTTCCTGCTCGAGCAGGATTTCCGAAAGCCGATGCAGGACGTCCATGTTTTCGTTCAGCACCTGCTTGGCGCGTTCGTAGGCCGTTGAAATCAGCTTGGTGACCTCGGCATCGATGCGCCGCGCGGTATCCTCGGAATAGTCGCGCTGCTGGGCGATCTCGCGCCCCAGAAAGATCTGCTCCTCCCCCTTGGCGTAGGAGAGCGGTCCCAGTTCGCTCATGCCCCAGGAGCGCACCATACGCTCGGCCAGGTCGGTGGCCTGTTTGATGTCGTTCGAAGCCCCGGTGCTGATGCGGTCGAAAACCAGCTCCTCGGCGATTCGGCCGCCGTAGGCCACCGAGAGCTCGCTCTGCAGCTGGTCCTTGTATTTGAAATCGCGCTCTTCGGGCAGGAACCAGGTGACGCCGGCCGCCCGCCCGCGAGGAATGATGGTAACCTTGTTGACCGCGTCGGTGTGCGGCAGAAAACGGGCTACCAGAGCGTGGCCGGCCTCGTGGTAGGCCGTTGTTTTTTTGTCCTCTTCCGAAATGACCTTGGATTTGCGCTCCAGACCCATATAGACTTTGTCTTTGGCTTCCTCGAAATCCAACATTTCGACATGCTCTTTATCCCGTTTGGCCGCCAGCAGGGCCGCCTCGTTGACAAGGTTTTCCAGATCCGCGCCCGAGAAACCGGGGGTTCCCTTGGCCAGCATAACCGGTTTCACGTCCGGGCCCACCGGGGTCTTTTTCATGTGCACCCGCAGAATCTTTTCGCGCCCCTTGATGTCCGGCAGGGACACCACCACCTGGCGATCGAAGCGTCCGGGCCGCAACAGGGCCGGATCGAGAACGTCCGGGCGGTTGGTGGCCGAAATCAGAATGACGCCCTCGTTGGACTCGAAGCCGTCCATCTCCACCAGAAGCTGGTTCAAGGTTTGTTCGCGCTCGTCGTGGCCCCCGCCCAGCCCGGCGCCGCGGTGGCGCCCCACGGCATCGATTTCGTCGATGAAGATTATACAGGGGGCATTCTTCTTGCCCTGGACGAACAGGTCGCGCACCCGCGAGGCCCCGACGCCCACGAACATCTCGACAAAATCGGAACCGCTGATCGAGAAGAAGGGCACCCCGGCCTCGCCGGCAATGGCCCGCGCCAGAAGGGTCTTGCCCGTTCCAGGAGGCCCCATGAGAAGCACCCCTTTGGGAATGCGTCCGCCCAAGCGTGTGAATTTTTTGGGATCGCGCAGAAATTCGACGATTTCACCAAGCTCCTCTTTGGCCTCGTCGATTCCGGCCACGTCTTCGAAGGTGACCTTGGCGTGTTGGTCGGAGAGCAGGCGGGCCCGACTCTTGCCGAAGGACATGGCCTTGCCGCCGCCGGACTGCATCTGGCGCATGAAGAAGATCCACACGCCGATCAGGACGATCATCGGCAGCCAGGACATGAGCACCGACATGTACCACGGATTTTCGGGCGGCGGCTTGGCACCGATGCGGATGCCCTTGCCACGCAGCGTCGGAATCAGTTCCGGATCCTGGGGGGCATAGACCTTGAAACGGCCGCCCTGAACGTCTTTGACCTGCAGTTCCTGCCCCTGAATAACCACTTCCTCCACCCGCTCGTCTTCCACCATGGCCATCAGCTCCGAGTAGGAGACCTGGGTTTCGGACATCTGCTGCTCGCTGAATATCTGGTAGAGCATGACGAACATCAGCGTGATTACGATCCAGAGCGAAAGATTTTTGTAAAAAGGGTTCAAATGCGCAATCCTCCATCAAGTGGTAGTATCCTAAAATTGTGCTTAAAAATAACCATCCCCTTTGGTCAGGCAACCAGCAATTCCATCTTGAGAACGGCCGTGCTTTGCGGACCGACGCGGGCCCGGTCGCTGCGACGCAATCCGGCAATCCAGAGAATTTCCTCCCGACTGACAACGAGTGGGTAACGCCGTCTCTGGTCGCTGGGGATTTTGTGGTCGATAAAATATTTTTTCAGTTTCTGCGTTCCTTTGAGTCCGAAAGGGATGAACCGGTCGCCGGCTCTGAAATTCCTTATCGTCATGGGGAAACCTACGCGATCCATATCAAAATAGGCTGCAGACTGTCCAGCCGCCGGCCTTAAGTCGACCTCGGCGGGGTCAATTCGCACCAGATGCAGACGCACCCCGATCTCCCGGATGTTCACCGTTCCGGCGTCGCCAATGGTATATTCGAACCGGACCGGCGCTTTGTAAGTAGGACGATAGCCGATGCGGAGCCGCGCCCCTGCCAGCGCCGCGTGTACGCCGCCCGGCAGGTCGAGGCCACCCGCAAGCCGCTCGGATGTCATTAGGTCCCGTACGGCTTCGATGCGCTCAAATCCGATACGACGCAGATTCCCGCGCAGGCGCTGAAAAGCGGCTCGCAGCACCCGCCGTTGCAAGGCCGGGTGAAGGCGGCCGAGCGCCGCGCGATCCAGGTAAAGCACCTGATCCTCAGCCGCCGCCAGGACAGCGGGCATCGTTTCAGCCACCAGGGTTTCGAGCCAGCGCTCCTCGTCGCGCATCAGGCGCGAAAGCCGGTTGAGGCCGGCCGCGATGTTCGGGTTGTAATCCTTGCGCAGTCTGGGCAGCAGGTCGTGCCGGATGCGGTTGCGGGTGAGCCGCGGGCTGCGATTGGATTCATCCTCGGCGGTCACCAATGCATACTGCCGGCAAAAACGATCGATCGCCGTCCGGTGGCAGTCGATCAGGGGGCGTATGACCATCGGCCCCGAGGAACCCAGAGGACGCACCGGCGGTATCCCGGCCAGCCCCAGAGGGCCGCTGCCGCGCAGCAGCCGCATGAGCACCAGCTCGGCGTTGTCGTCGGCATGATGGCCCAGCGCAACATACCCGAACCCGTAGCGATGCGCCGCCGCCGCGAAAAAAGCGTAACGCATATCGCGGGCCGCCTCCTCAAGGCTCATTCGGTGAAGCCGGCGGTGGGCCGCAACGTCCCCGCGGTCATGAAAATAGGGCAGACCCGCCGTCATCGCCGTCCGCGCGGCGATGGTGGCGTCCCGGTCGGCGGTCGCGCCGCGCAAACCATGGTGGTAATGGGCTACCCCCAGCCGCAGGCGCATCGGGCCAGCCAGAGCGGCCAATACCGCGAGCAGAGCCATCGAATCGCGCCCGCCGGAAACGCCGATAAGGACGCTTTCGCCCGCCATGCGCATCCGCTCCCGGGCGAGGGTGGCGCGCACCGTTTGCGTGAGCGGGTCGCTGGCGATGGCATGGGCGGTCTCAATTGTAAACAATGACATTAAATCCTCCGCATGCAGGCGCGCTTTCACTCGAAGGGCCGGCCGCAAATATGCCGCGGCCATCGGCAGGATATCGCGGGTGGGCGGATCTGACAGATAACACACTGAAATACTAATAAATGCTATGTTTTATCGATCGAAGTCAACATAATTCGGTCGACTGCGCCCGACAAGCAGGCGTCTGTCGGTCGGATTAGCGCTTGAATTCCGATCCGTTCTGGTCGATAATGGGCCGCATCAAAAAGTCGAATTTCCCTCGGAGGTTCGGCAGCGCTAACCCCTCACAAGGGGCATTGGGGCCGGACCCCGCGCAACAGACGCTTACGAACCTCGTCAGGTCCGGAAGGAAGCAGCGATAAGTAAGGCTGGCTGTGTCGCGGGATTTCCGGCCTTCCGCTTTTCAGGCGCCGCCACCGACACCGGCCATGGCTCCCTGCCCGATCGCCACGTCTGCAGACTGCATTTTTTCATTTGCCCGAGACGCGTCAAATTTAACCGATAACACGCCCGCCCGGTGGACTGAAGGGCGATTTTGCGCCGGGTCCGAGGTCTTGTCCTGCCGACTGAAATCCGCAAGCACCCCAGGCCGGCCCGGCGCCCTATAACCGCCGGAAATCCGCACGGGCCGCGACTTGACAAGCGGACTTCGCGCATTATTTTTTTAGGCGTCATTAAAATTATTACAACACTATAGGCCGCTTCCCTCGGGAGGCGGCGATTGTTTAAGGACCATACGGTTCGACGTTTCAACCCGGACAAAGGCGCTAGGGAGGTGCGAGTCGAAGCATGGCCGAAGAACACCGGATCGAGATCCAAACGGCAGCGGAACCGCCGACGGAAGATGACGCTGACGCTGTTGAAAACGCGTCGGCGGGTGAGGCGGTTCATTCCTCCGATAACAAGTCTGAGGATGAAACTGACGAGGCTTTGCCAAATGAAGCCGAAACTCAAGCGCCCGACCTCGATCTTCAGAACGAGCTTGAGAAGGTTCGCGG
>JASJCV010000043.1 GCA_030065275.1 Desulfobacterales bacterium
CTCCACCGCAATCCGTTCGTAGGTGATGCCGGCGTAGGAAGGGGTGACCTGCCGGATCTCTTCGAAGATAGCTTCAGCGTCGTCGTAGGCCATGGGATAACCCATGCGGGTGGCAATCTCGCCGATGATCTTCCAGTCGTCCCAGGCTTCGCCCGGCGCTTCGACGGCCTGGCGCACCCGCTGGACGCGCCTTTCCGTATTGGAAAAGGTGCCGTCCTTCTCGGCAAAACAACGACCGGGCAGGACCACGTCCGCCATCTCGGCGGTTTCGGTCATAAACAGGTCCTGGACGACCATCAGTTCCAGGTTGGCGAGGCTTTTCTCGGCATGGTTGAGATCGGCGTCTGAAACCAGCGGGTTTTCACCGAGGACATAGAGCGCCTTGAGACGGCCGTCGTGGGCCGCCGGTATCATTTCGGTGGCTTTCATGCCCAATTCGAGGGAGACGCCCTCCACGCCCCAGGCGCCTTCCATCTTGCGGGCCACCTCTTCGCTGTTGACCGCCTGGTAAGCGGTGTAGACGTTGGGTAGCCCCCCCATGTCGCAGGCGCCCTGGACGTTGTTCTGGCCGCGCAGTGGGTTCACCCCGCCGCCCGGCATGCCCAGGTTGCCGCAGAGCATGGCCAGGTTGGCCAGGGACTTGACGTTGTCCGTGCCGCTGGTGTGCTGCGTGATGCCCATGCAGTAGAGGATACTGGCCACCTTGGCATTGGCGTACATGCGGGCGGCCTCGACCAGGCGCTCGGCGGGAATGCCGCTGATCTCCTCGACATGGGCCGGCGTGTATTTTTCGACGGCGGCCTTGAGTTCCTCGAAGCCTTCGGTGCGCTCGGCCACAAAATCCTTGTCGTAGAGATCTTCCTTGATGATAACGTGCATCATGCCGTTGAGCCAGGCCACGTCGCTTCCCAGGTTCTGGCGCAGGAAGATGTCGGCAAAGCCGGCGATCCTGATATAACGCGGGTCCACCACGATCAGCTTGGTGCGGCCGGATTCCACGGCCCGTTTGACACCGGCGGAGATGACGGGGTGATTCTCGGTGGTGTTGGAGCCCGTGATCAGAATCACGTCGGCTTTTTCAACACAGGCGATTGTGTTGGTCATCGCGCCACTGCCGAATGCTGCGGCCAGACCGGCCACGGTGGAGCTGTGTCAGAGACGGGCGCAGTGGTCCACGTTGTTGGTCTTGATCACCGCCCGGGCGAATTTCTGGGCCAGATAGTTCTCTTCGTTGGAAACGCGGGCCGAGGTCAAAAGCCCGATGCTGTCGGGACCGTGGTCCTTCTTGATCTGCCCCAGCTTGTCGGCCACGAAGTCGAGGGCCTCTTCCCAGGAAGTTTCCTGGAGCGTACCGTTTTTACGCACCAGCGGTTTGGTCAGACGGTCGGGCGAGTGGATGAAATCGAAGCCGAAGCGGCCCTTGACGCACAGGCTGCCGAAATTGGGGGCCACGTCCTCCACGCCCGTCACCTTGACGACCCGGTTGTCGCGGACGTGCAGATGAATCTGGCAGCCCACGCCGCAGTAGGTGCAGGTGGTGCGAATCTGTTCGGTTTCCCAGGGGCGAACGTCGTAGCGTGGGGCCTTTTCCACCAGGGCCGCCACCGGGCAGACCTGGACGCATTCACCGCAGAAGACACAATCCGAATCCTTCAGGGGTTTGTCGCCGGCGGCAATGATCTTGGTTTCGGCCCCCCGGAACCCGAAACTGATGGCCTTGTTGACCTGGATCTCGTTGCAGGCCTGAACACAGCGCCCGCAGAGGATGCAGCGCGAAAAGTCGCGCACGATCATGGGGTTGACGTCCTCGAGCGGGTAGGGCGAGACCGTCCCCGGGTGCCCCTCGCCGTCAACCTGGTAACGGTAGGCCAGGTCCTGGAGACGGCAGTCGCCCCAGGTGGGGCAGAGCTTGTCGCTGCGGTCGCCTTCTTCGACCGCCAGCTGAAAAGCGGTCCAGTCCTGGTCGTCGGTGCCGCGGGCCGCACAGTTGTGATTGCCCGAAGCCAGCATCAGCTTGAGGATCGTGCGCCGAGCTTCGACCACCGGCGGCGACTCGGTGCGGATCACCATGTTCTTGCCGGCCGGGGTGGCGCAGGCCGCCAGCAGGGTGCGGGCGCCCTCGACCTCCACGACGCAGATCCGGCAGGCCCCCGTAGGGATGGCGCCCTTGAGGTGACAGAGGGTGGGGATGTCGACGTTGTTGCGCCGGGCCACGTCCAGGATGGTATCCCCGGGCGCGAAGGTGAACTCGTTGCCGTTCATCACCAGAATGTTTTGATCCGTCATGGCGTCACCGCTCTCCTTTGGGCAGGTTGGTGAACCCGGTGAAGGGCCGGGTGGGCAGGTGTGCAAGAGTTAAATTTTTATAGAATCGGCCCGCAATTGTCAACGGAGGAAAGCGCACTACCCGCCGTTGCGGGCCCGGGTGCGCCGTCGGTAGAAAAGGGCGCCGATGGCCGCGCCGATCGTATCGGCGACCAGATCCCAGGCGTCGGCGCTGCGACCGGGTACAAATGACTGGTGCGCCTCGTCGCTGAGACCGTAGAGGACGGCGAAAATGGCGGCGGCCCAGGGGACCCATCCGGCCGACGGTTTCAAGGGCAGGGTGGCGAACGCCCGGGCGGCCAGCCAGGCCAGCAAGGCGTAAACGCTCACATGGGCGATCTTGTCGAAACCGGGCAAGGGCGGCGTCAGGGCTGGCAGCGGACCGGAAGACTGCCAGAAAATAAGCTTGCAGAGGCCTATCAGCAGCAGCCAGGGTAAGGCGATGTCGCGAAAGACGGACCTCATCGATCGGGGAGGCAAGGCGTATTCTCTGCGAGCGAAATCACTGGGGGTGGATGCTCGTGTGGACGGCACTTGCGGATCAATCCGTGAAAAGATCCAGGTTTAGCCGCCGTTCGCTGACGTGTGCGGCAACTGTGGTCAGAAAGGCATCCCGCTCGAGGCCGTAGCGGACGTTGCCGTCGAGTGTGCGTACGGACAGTTCGCCGGATTCCTTCTCCTTGGCGCCGATGGTGAGAATCAGCGGAATCTGATTGAGCTGGGCCTCGCGGATTTTCTTGTTGAGGCTTTCGGCGCGGTCGTCCAGCTCGGCCCGCAACCCGGCCTGCCGAAGGTCGTTGCGTACCGTTTCGGCGTAGGGCGCCAGTTCGTCGTTGATGGGCAGCACCACCGCCTGAACCGGCGCCAGCCAGATGGGGTACTTGCCCGCGAAGTGTTCGATCAGGATGCCGAAAAACCGCTCGAGAGAGCCCAGCACGGTGCGGTGGATCATGATCGGGCGGCGGCGCTGGTTGTCCCGGTCCACATAGGTCAGGTCGAAACGCTCGGGCAGCGACATATCGAGCTGGATCGTCCCGCACTGCCAGGTGCGCCCGAGGGCGTCCTTGATGTGAAGGTCGATCTTGGGCCCGTAGAAGGCGCCGTCACCCTCGTTGAGCTGGTATTCCTGGCCATAGGCCTCAAGGGCCGCACGCAGTCCGTTGGTGGCCACTTCCCACTGCTCGTCCGTGCCGATGCTCTTTTCCGGCCGGGTGGAAAGCTCCAGGTGAAAGCCCAGCCCGAAGACCCCGTAGATCCGCTCCGTCAGACGCAGCACGCCCAGGATCTCGGCTCCGATCTGATCGGGCGTCATGAAAATATGGGCATCGTCCTGGTGAAAGGCCCGCACCCGGAAGAGGCCCGAGAGCACCCCGCTCAGCTCGTGGCGATGCACCAGGCCGACTTCGGCGGCCCTTAGCGGCAGCTCGCGGTAGGAGTGCGGACGGTTCTTGTAGAGCAGCATCCCGCCGGGGCAGTTCATGGGTTTGATCGCGTACTCGATTTCATCCACTTCGCTGGTGTACATGTTCTCGCGGTAGTTATCCCAGTGCCCGCTCTGCTCCCAGAGGCGCCGCTGCAGCATGATCGGTGTCTTGGTCTCCACATAGCCGGCCCGCCGGTGCTCCTCGCGCCAGAAGTCCAGCATCAGGTTCCACATGACCAT
This sequence comes from Desulfobacterales bacterium, assembly GCA_030065275.1. GTDB lineage: Bacteria > Desulfobacterota > Desulfobacteria > Desulfobacterales > UBA5852 > JABZFP01. The sequence continues at coordinate 3,989 of JASJCV010000043.1, forward strand.
GCCCTTGGGGTGAAAGAAGGGCATGCCAGGGGCTTCGTCGTGAAAACTGAACAGCTCTTGGGCCTCGCCGATCTTGCGGTGATTGCGCTTCTTGGCCTCCTCCAGGAAATGCAGATGGGCCTTAAGGTCCTTCTTATCGAAGTAGGCCGTGCCGTAGATGCGCTGGAGCTGGGCTCTGCTCTGGTCGGCCCGCCAGTAGGCCCCGGAGACCTTCATCAGCTTGAAGGCCTTGACAAAGCCGGTGTGGGGCACGTGCGGCCCCCGGCACAGATCCGTGAATTCCTCCTGCGAATAGAAGGAGATCTGCCCATCCTCGAGGTCCTGGATCATCTCCAGCTTGTAGGGCTCGTTCTTGTAGAATTCGAGCGCCTCGATCTTGCTGACTTCCCGGCGGCGGATGGGCAGCTTGGCCTTGACGATTTTTTTCATCTCCGCCTCGATCTTGGGAAAATCGTCTTCGGAGATGGGCGGCATGTCGATATCGTAGTAAAAGCCGTCTTCGATTACCGGCCCGATGGTCAACTTGGCCTTGTTGTAGACCCGCAAGACGGCCTGGGCCATCACGTGGGCGGCGCTGTGGCGCATGATCTCGAGGCCTTCGGGATCACGGCGGGTAATCAGCCGCACGGCGACGTCCTTTTCGATGGGGCGGTAGAGATCGATGATCTGGCCTTCGATTTCCATGGCCACGCAGTCGCGGGCCAAACCTTCGGATATGCTGCGGGCCACATCCAAACCGCTGGGGATTTCATCAAATTGTTTTGAGCTCCCATCGGGAAGTGTTATATTGACCATCGTGTCCTCTTTCGGGGGTGTTTAGCAAGTTATCGAAATCATGAAAATTAGGGTATTGATGCAGTCGGGTCAAGCAAAATAATGAAAAACGTGGCTTCGAACGGATATCGCCTGGTGGCCAGCCGCGAGGCGCTGGAGGAGGCGGCCGCGGAACTCGCTCGCGCGCGACGGATTGCGGTGGACCTTGAAGCGGATTCCATGTTTCATTTCCGCGAAAAGGTCTGTCTGCTGCAGATGGCGTCGCCCCAAGCCACCTATGTCGTCGATCCGCTCGCGCTGGATGACTTGGCCCCCCTCAAACCCCTGATGGCCGACGACCGGATCGGCAAGGTGTTCCACGGTGCTGACTACGATATTCGCTCTCTCTACCGCGACTTCGGTATCCGCATCCGGAATCTGTTCGACACCGAGCTGGCCTCACGGTTTCTGGGGATCCGCGAAAGTGGTCTGGAGGCCGTGCTGAAATCCCGTTTCAACGTGCGGCTGGACAAGAAATACCAGCGCAAAGACTGGTCGCGCCGGCCGTTGCCCGGTGAGATGATGGACTATGCCGCCGGCGACGTGGCGCACCTGTTGCCCCTGGCACGCGAGATTCAGCGGGAGCTGAAGGCCAAACGGCGCCTGGGTTGGGTCGAGGAGGAGTGCGCGATCCTGAGCGGCGTTCGGCCGCCGGGGGACAACGCGGCGCCGCTTTTCCTCTCCTTCAGGGGCGCCGGACGACTGAAGCCCAAACAGCTGGCGGTTCTGGAGGCTCTCCTGCAGCTGCGCCGCCAGCTGGCCCGAGAACGCGACCGGCCGCTGTTCAAGATTTTTTCAAACCAATCCATGCTGGCGCTGGCCTTGGCAGCCCCGACGACTCCCAAGCAGTTGGAGGCGGCAGGGGTGTTGAGCAAACGGCAGGTGAGCATGCACGGCCCGGCCCTGCTCAAGGCGGTGGTCAAGGCCCTGTCCCTGAACCCGAAGCAGCGGCCGGTCTATCCGCGCAAGCGCTCCCCGCGCCTGCCCGCGGGGGTGCCCGATCGGGTGACGGCGCTGAAAACCTGGCGTGACCGCAAGGCGGCGGCCCTCGATCTCGATCCCGGTCTGGTGCTGAACAAGATGTTGATTCAGGCGATTGCGGTGGCCAAGCCCCGCAGCCAGAAGGATCTGGCGACCATCGCCGATATCCGCCGTTGGCGCTGCAAGGCGTTCGGTCCCGAACTCGTCAATCTGATGAAAACCCTTCGCTGACCAAGGCCGGGCGGCGAGAGGCAAAGGAGGGCAGCCATGTCCGCGTCACGCGTTGTGTTCCGTTCGGAGGGCTATGGGATCGAGGGACGGCTTGCAATCGGCGGCGCGTGCGCGGTGGTCGTCACACACCCGCATCCCCTTTACGGCGGCGACATGGACAACGACGTCGTCACCGCCATCGCGGAGGCCTTCGAACAGACGGGCCACTCCACCCTGCGGTTCAATTTCCGGGGCGTGGGGCGCAGCGAGGGCCGTTACAGCGACGGAAGCGGCGAGCAGGAGGATGTCTGCGCCGCCGTGGACTACCTCAAGGATTGCGGATATGCCGACGTCGCGCTGAGCGGTTACAGTTTCGGCACCTGGGTGAATGCGCTTTGCGCCGGGAGCCGGTTGCCGGACATCCCGATGACCATGGTGGCGCCCCCGGCGGCGTTCATGGATTTCGGCCCGGTATCCAACCTTACGGGATTGAAGTCCGTCGTCACGGGCAGCCGGGACGACATCGCCCCGCCCGATATGCTCAAGCGCCTGGTCGCCATCTGGAACCCCGACGCCCGGCTGGAGATCCTCTCCGGCGCCGATCATTTCTTTTTTGGCTACCGGGAGGCGCTGATCGAACGCCTGGTCGATCTGTTCAGCGGTGCCGCGGCCGGCGATACCACCGCGCGGATTTCGTAGCGATACCCTGCGAGGTCATCCGCCGGTTCGGCCCTCATTCGGCGATTTCTCCGGAGGCGGCTCCCACACGCGGCTGACCAGCGGCTTGCGGCCCGGTAGGCCCTGGTAGACTTCCTCCCGGCCGGGATAGCCCAGCGCGATGACGGCCTGCACGGACTCACCCGGCGGGATGCCCAGTTGCTTGCGGATTTCGGGATCGTTCTTCATGGCCGAGACGGCAAACCCGATCAGGCATGTGCCCAGGCCCATAGCGTGCGCGCCCAGCAGGATGTTCTGGGTGGCCAGAAGCGCGTCTTCTCCCGGGCAGGCCGCCCCCGGCCGCACGCCCACCAGTATCGCGGCCGGCGCGCCGTGGAAGAGAACGTCGCGGCCGGTTTGCTCCCACGCTTTCAAAGCCTCCACTGCGGCATCGCGGTAATTCCGGTAATAGAAATCCAACTCGCGGCGGCCAATCAGTTTGAGGGCCTGGCGGAGCAGGCTTCGGTCCGTTGTGCGGTTCAGGCGCTGGAAGAAGGCGGCGATCATATCCCCCAGGCGAACCACGGCCTGGCGCGAGGGCAGAAGGGTAAAGGCCCAGGGTTGGCAGTTCGATCCGGACGGTGCGGTCAGCCCGATGCGGACGAGGTCCTGCAGGGCGTCCCGGGGGACGGGACGGTCGCGGTAGTTGCGGCAGGACCGCCGCGAGCGCATCAGCTGCACCAGGCCGGCGACATCCGCGGCCCCGGGTGCCAACCAGTTGGAACGCGGATCAAAGGTCTGAAAATCCAGACTGTCGTTCTGCAACGCTCGCACGCTGACGGCGGCTTGTGGACAGACCGCCTCGCAGTGGCCGCAGGAGAGGGATTGGGAGCCGCTGACCACGGCCTTTCCATCTTTCAGGGACAGTGTTTCCGAAGGGCACACGGCGATGCAAGCCCCGCAACCGATGCACCTTTCTCTGTCGATCTCGACGCTCACGGTGCGATCCATCATCTTCATCTTTTCACTCCTCCCGATCCCCCAGCGGTTGGATATCCGGGGACGCGTCGGTGTATTTCAGCCCGGCAATGAAATTGGCAACCGCCTCGTTGTAGAGGGTCCGGTGGCTTTCGGCCGCCAGCAGGGTCGCGCGCATTTTGCGGAACGGAATCAGCCCGTGGATCAGCCCCCAGAAGAGCAGGGCGTAGCGCCCGGCCGCTACGGGGCGAAAGCAGCCGGCGGCGACTCCTTCGGCAATCACGGCTTCGACCCGGTGGAGAATGCGGCTGCCGTTTCGATCGATCTTTTCCTTGACGACCGGCGAGAAGACCACATCGGTGGCCGACAGAAAATAGTGGATCACGTTGAAATAGTTTCGGTGGACTTCGCTGAAACGGTAATAGGCGCCGGCAACTGCCACGAGTTTCGTTTCCGGATCGGCCGCTGACCGACAGGCGGCCAGAACGTCCCGGTCCAGAATTTCCAGCCCTTCGGCCTGCAGGGCCGCAAAGATGTCTTCCTTGTTTTCAAAATAAAAATAGACTGTGCCGATGCTCAATTCGGCGATGCGGGCGATCTGGTTGACGGAGGTCGCGGCCAGCCCCTTTTCCAGCAGAAGATGGCGGGCCGCATCCAGGATTTGTCGACGGCGCTCGGCCCGTTCGCGGTGACGACGCTGTTTTACCCCATGGTTGCCTGCCTGTATTTGACGTGTACCATCCGATTGCGGTGCGACGCACGCCGGCTTCAAAAGGATTCGCCGATATCCACCATGAGTTTGATCGCCCGGCCCGGGTCGATACGTTCACGGTAGACCTGCGGCAGTTGCTCCAGACGAGCCACATCTGAAATCAGCGGCCGTCCGTCGAGGCGGCCCTCCGCCATCCAGCTTAGAATCCGCCGGTTTTCCTCGTGGGTGTTGGAATAGCAGCCCGTCAGGCGCGCCTCCTTGAAATTGAGCGCCAGAGGGACGATCGTGGCCGGATCGAAAATCAGGCTGACGATGCAAACATCCCCGCCGCGGGCGGCCCAGTCCAGAGCCTGGGCAATGTTGCCGGCAACGCCCGAGCATTCAAACACGAAATCGAACCCGTGTCCGGCGGTATGTTCGAATACCTGTCTGCCGGTGTCGTCCGCGAAAGGGTCCATGGTGGCGTGGGCACCGAACGCCTTTGCCAGCTCGCGTTTGGCGGCCACCGGTTCGGAAAGTATGATCGGGCCGAAATCCATCAGGCCGAGGAGTTTCACGAGGGCCAGTCCGATCGGGCCGCCCCCCACAACCAGGGCCGACCCCCGGCGGTGCCCGACGCAGTGAATGGCATGCAATGCGGCGGCGTAAGCCTCGGCCAGGGCGGCGTTGCAGGCATCGACCCCGTCGGGGACGGGGATGAGCATCGCGGGCAGCACCCGCACATAGGCCGCGAAGCCTCCGGGCATGTCCCCAATGCCGATGCTGCGCCGGCCGTTCTGGCAGAAATAGGGACGCTCAGCGCGGCAGTCGCGGCACGTCCCGCAGGCGCTGGGCCGGATGATGACGCGCTGCCCGATTGACACCCCGGCCACCGCCTCGCCGTAGGCCGCCACCCGGCCGCTGACCTCGTGGCCCAGGATGGTGCCGTCGGCCAGCCCGCCGGATTTGATCAGGGCATGGTCCGATCCGCAGAAGCCCGTTCGGGCCACCGCGACCAGGACGCCGTCAGGGCCGGTGGCGGGCACCGGCCAATCTTCCAGCACCAGGCCGCGCCCCTTGCGATACGCCACCACCGGCATGCGCGGAGGAATGGATACGTTCATACGCCGGTCTTTCGTGTCAGCGTGTCTGGCAGGCATCGATCTTGTCGTTCGCGCCGGGCAGCCGCCGCCGACTGAAAAGCCAGGCGACGGTCAGGCCGGAGATGATGTGCCAGATGCCCCACCAGGCCACCAGGATGGCCATGCCGCCCAGCCCGTTGAAAAAATTGAACACCAGTACGAGGCCCAGGGCCGAGTTCTGGATGCCGACCTCGATCGACACCGCCCGACTGTCGCGTTCGTCCAGGCGGGCCGCCCGGGCCGACCAATAGCCAATATTGAGCGCCAGCAGGTTGTGCAGAAACACGGCCAGGATCACCAGGCCGACATAGTGGAGAAAGTGCTGCCAATTGGCGGCCAGCGCCCCGCAGACGATAAGGATGAAGAATCCGAGCGAGAAGATCTTAAATGGTTGGCGCACGCGGTCGGCCAGACCGGGGAAGACCCTGGCGGCCAACAGACCGCTCGCCAGGGGGATGCCCAGGATGACAAAAATGGTCACGAAGACGTCGATGGGGCTCAGGCGGACTTCGCGCAGGATGGCGGCGGTGGACGGGTTGAGCTGTCCCCACAGCGCGAGGTTGAAAGGGGTCATCACGATCGCCAGGGCTGAAGACACCGCCGTCATGCTGATCGAAACGGCGCAGTTGCCGCGGGCCAGGTAAGTGATGATGTTGGAGAGGTTGCCGCCCGGGCAGGCGGCCACCAGAATCATCCCCAAAGCCATGCTGGGATGCGGGTGGATGATCAGGGTCAGCAGGTAGGTGAAGGCCGGTAAAAGGATGAACTGGGCGGCCAGGCCGATACCGGGTGCTTTGGGCGACACGATCACTCGTCTGAAATCTTCCAGCTTCAACTCCAGGGCCACCCCGAACATCATCAACCCGATGGCCGCATTGATGATGAACAACCCCTGGGGATTGAAATTCAGCCGGACCTGATCGACGGCGGCCATGTCCATAAAAAAAGCTCCATGTTCGCTTGGCGGATGATCGAACCGGTCGGTGCCCGGCCCGCTTACATTTTACCGGAACGTGCAGCCGCCCACAGCCAGTTGCCCGGGGGGTCCACGTTGGCTTCGGGGTCGACCACGACGTGGATCACGGCCGGTTTTCCCGAGGCGGCGGAACGCTCCAGGGCCGGTGTGAGCTCGGCGACGGTTTCGACGAATTCACCGTGGCACCCCATGGCGACGGCCACCTGATCGTAGCGTACCGGGGCGTGATCGTGGCCGAACCAGGGCGCTTCGCGGCCGAACTGGCGCTGCTGGGCGCTTTTCTCCATGCCGTAGGCCCCGTCCACGGCCACCAGGATGATGACCGGGAGGTTGTGACGCACAGCGGTTTCCAGCTCCTGAAGATTGAAGCCGAACGCGCTGTCGCCCGTGACGCAGTAGACGGGCCTTTCCGGGCAGGCCAGCTTGGCCCCGAGACTGTAGGGCAGGCCCGTGCCCAGGTGCCCGTAGTTCATGGAGTAGATCACCGCGCGCGACCGTCGGGCCACATGGTAATGAATGTCCCACAGGGTCGTATTGCCACCGTCCATCACAAAGATGGCGTCATCGCCGAAGAAGGCGTTGCAGGCCCTGAGAATCTGGCCGGTCAGCATGGGCCGGTGCGCGGTGTCTTCGAGTGCGGCGGCCAGTTCCAGATCGAACTGATCCTGAAGGGCCCTGAATTCGGCCACCTTCGCATGGGCCTCTCTTTTCCCCGTCAGTGGCCGCACCGCCTCCAGAAGCTGGTTCAGAACGGTGCGGGCATCTCCGATCAGGGCGATGTCCGTCGGCCGGTTGAGGCCGATGTGGGTGGGTTCGGTATCGATCTGGATCAGGCGTTGCTTTTCGGGCTCCCCGAACATGGGGGGGCGCCCCCACATGTTCAATTCCCCCAGGCGCGTGCCCACCGCCAGGACGACGTCGGACTGGCCGTTGGCCGCGATGCGGGACATGCAGGTCGGATGAAAGCTCAGGGGATGGTCGTCGGGGATAATGCCGCGCGCCCGTATCGTGTGGGTGACCGGGCAACCCAGATGTTCGGCCAGGCGGCGGACCGCCTCGGCCGCGCCGGAGCGCTCCGCGCCGTTGCCGCAGTGAATGTTGACCAGGTCGGCCTCGACCAGCATTTGAGCCGCCTTCTGGGTTGCTTCGGAATCGGCGGGCAACCGCGTGGTCAATCGATAGTTGGGCGGGGGCTGGATCGACACGCTGGCTTCATCCCCCTTGAAGGAGATGATATCCTCGGGGATCAGGATATGCGTCGGTCCGGGGCGGCCGCTCAGGGCCACGCGGAAAGCGTGCCGCACCATGTCGGGGATACGCTGCCAGTGTTCCACCTTGCCGTTCCATTTGACCGCCGGCTTGAAAATCTCCAGATGACGGCTGACCTGCATGCCCCCCTGCTGCAGGTAGGCATCGGCGATATCGCTGCGCCGGGTCGTGGTGATCGCCACCACCGGGCTGCCCTCGGCCTCGGCGCACATCATGCCGGCGAGCAGATTGGCGGCCCCGGGACCGGCGCAGGCCATGGCCACCGCCGGTTTCCCGCTGACCCGGGTGTAGGCGTCGCAGGCATGCGCGGCGGCAGCCTCGTGCCGGGGAACGATCAGGCGTATATCGAGCTGTTTTCCCAGCCGCTCGAGCGCTTCGACGACCATCATATAGGTGCCGTCCGTGATGGCGTGAAGATGCCGCACCCCTTCGGCGTGCAGGCATTTCAGCAGCAGTTCGCCTCCTGTGATCTCCGCCATAACACCTCCTCAGACTGCAGATCGTGTGGGGTTTATCGCCCTGGCCGCCGCCTGCGAGTTGGATGGGGCGCGGCCGCTAAAGCTAGAGTTCCATCAGCTGGCCGCCGGTGATGTTGATGGCCTGGCCGGTGATGTAGGCCGAGGCCTCCGAAGCCAGAAAGGCGACCAGGCGGCCGACTTCGTCCGGGGTGCCGACCCGATTCAAGGGGATGGTGCGTCTTACGGCATCGTTGCGCTCATCGAGGGTCTGCCCGGTGAACGCGGCCTCCAGGGGCGCGCGCCAGTCTTCCAGATCGGTGTGAATCTGCCCCGGACAGATGGCGTTCACCCGGATGCCGGCACCGGCCAACTCCTTGGCCATGACTTTGGTCAGCATGATGACGCCGGCCTTGGCGACCGCATAGGCCCCGTTGAAAAGCGGGGGCACCTTGCCGCCCCGGGAGGCGGTGTTGATGATGGCCGCCGGTTGTCCGAGCATCAGCGGAAGCAGGGCGCGGGTGACGCGGAAGACCCCGTGGAGGTTGACGTCGATGGTCTTCATCCAGTCGTCCTCCGGATAGGTGTGCACGGCATTGGGCACCCCGAACACCGCCCCGGCGTTGTTGCACAGGACGTCGATGCGTTCAACCCGCTCGGAAAGGGTTGCCACCATTGTTTGGATCGAAGCGCTGGCGGTCACGTCGACACTGACGCTCGAACAGCGGATATTGAAGCGCGACGCCAGGCCGGCCGCATTCTCGGCCATCTCGGCCGATGATCCCGCTGCCACGACCCCGCCGTCGCTTCCCTCGCTGCCCAGGTCGGCCAGGATGATATGGCAGCCGCTCGCGGCCAGGTTTTGGGCGATGGCGAAGCCGATCCCGGTTTTTTTCCCCGCACCCGAGATGAGGGCGGTTTTACCTCTGAGATCCTTGTACATCGGGTCTGTTTTCCCTTGGTTGGCCGGCGATGCCAAATGGCTGGATAGAATTTAGAACACCATTCGAAAAATGATCGTTATATTTTATTTGAGTTGCGGTCAACAAAAAAGGCGAGACGTGGAAAACGTTGAATCGAGCCGTCCGCTCAAGAGCACGCTTCAGACGCCACAGATCGGCATCCACTGAGGGGTAGACACCCTCCGTCCGGACACAACGCATTGCCCGCTGGGATATAAAGCGAGCGTCCCATCGGCTGCCGGCGGAAACCAACCGGAATGGCAAACCTGTTGAGGAGAAAGGCCGTGGGGCCTCTCCTCCGCAATTTTGACGCCAGGCGATTTTATTTGAATGAGAGAGGTGGGCGCAAGAGGCCTGGATGAAGTTTGCAGAGGATGGTGTCGCGCCGCCTCGTTGTCAGGCGGGCACATGGAGGGCCGCGACGAATGTGCCGCCGGTGACCGTCCGAACGGTGCTTAGGGTTTGGCCACACCGCTGCGAAGCAGACGTTTCAAACCTTCCAACGTTCCCTTCCACATGGCGTCCTCACCGGCCATGATCGCCACGATGACATCGTTCTCGACGCTGACTTCGATGGCCAGTTCCAGCCCGGCCACGTTAAACACGGCCTCACCCCAGCGCTCCGCCGGCAGGCCGGTGGCTTCACAGTCGTAGTCGGTTCGCATCTCCGTGGTCATGCGGATTTCGCTCATGGCGTAACCTCGTTCAGCGTTTTCGGGAAGGATTCTATGTCCCCTCGACCAGGGGCGCTCAGACTTTTCACCCCCCCCGCGGGGCGCAGGCCGGTGGGCTAAATCCGCCAGTGCCGCTGGGGATGCCCTGGGGACGGAAGCTGCCGGCGGACATCAATTTTTCGACGCCCTTCTTTTGGCAGCAGGGGCATTCGGGGTCGTCGTCCCGGGCGGACAAGACCAGGCACTCGAATTCGCTCTGGCAGTGGCGGCACCTGTATTCGTAAAGGGGCATGCGATAAACTCCTCAGTACTTTTCGGGTGATGGCACGGAGACCGGGCCCCTATTTTTGCTCGCGTTTGGAGGCGTAACCGTCGGCGTACCAGCCGCCCCCTTTCAGTTCGAAGCTGCAAGATGAGATGATTTTCTTGGCGCTTCGGCCGCAATCCGGGCATTTGATGCTTCGGGTGCCCATTTTGACCAGCTGTTCGGTGATAGTGCCCTCGGGGCACTCGAATTCGTAAACCGGCATCGGGTTTCCTTCCAAACCATGGGTTAATCAAACATTTGGGGCAGACCTTAAATCCTATGACGATTTCAGTCAATTCCTAATTTGGGGCCAATTCGACAGAGGCCTGAAATTTGCATCTTCCGTTGCGGTTCGCATTCAGTGCGGTCGGCCGTCTTGACCGCTGCCCTATCCCCGGCTGCATGGAGGCATCGGAATGATTGAGTCAAGTTTTCTGGAGGACAACGAGAAAATTCTTCGGTCATTGAAGCGCATCCCGGTTTTTGACCCCTTTGGCGAAAAAGAGCTGCGTCGCTTGCTCAAACGCAGCAAGCTGCACAAATACGCCCCTGGTGAAACCATCATCAGAGAGGGGCGCACCGGAAGCTGGGTCTATTTTCTCGTTTATGGTGAAGTCTCCATTGCCCGCCGGGGACGGGTGGTCACCACCACCAGCCAGCAGGGCGAATTGATCGGTGAAATGGGTGCCATTGACGGGGCCCGGCGGTCGGCCACCGTTGCTGCACTAAAGGAAACGGTTTGTATCGCCACCGACACGAAACAGATCCGCGTGTTAACGGGTTACGACCGCATGGCTTACAGCTATATCCTGTATCGCGTGTTTGCTGAAGTATTGGCCGAAAGGCTCAGAGAGACCACGCGTGCTTTGATCGAAACGCGTGAGCGCTTTAGCCTGGCCCGCCTACATCCCCAGCGGCTCATGCTAAGACTGCGGCGGCTGATGAGCTGAGGCCGATCGGCGCCGTGGCCTTGCGTACCCGCCCTGTGCGACCTCAATGGCGGTCTTCTCCCGCAGCGGGGTGATGCGGCACCTTCCATTGGTGCTGGCGTGATGTCGGTCCCCAAAAATCACCACCGCGCTCATGCCTTTCGCTTGATTCCCAGGCGGCGCATCCGGGAAACAAAAGTGGATCGATTGACTGCGGCCGCCCGAGCCGCCCGGGTGATATTCCATCGGTGGGCATCCATGAGATAGTGGATATAGGCTTTTTCGACATCCTGCCAGGTACGACGACCGAAATCCAGCGGATACGGTTCTATGGCCTCTTCCGGGATGACGTGGGGCCGCCTGGGCGAATACTTTATATCGCTGCGACGACGGCGCTGGCCGACGCCTGTCATATGGGCCGGAAGATCGACATCAGCAATTAAGTCCTTTTCAACCGTGACCAGCATATAGCGGACAAAATTCTCAAGCTCCCGGATGTTGCCGCCCCAGCCGTAAGTCTTCAGCAAACCGAGTGCCTGCGCTGAAAATTGCTTGGGTTCGACGGTCATTTTAAGTGCTTCCCGGGTCATGAAATGCCTTAACAGGAGGGGTATATCCTCACGCCGTTCACGCAGGGGCGGCACCTTAAGAGGAAGGACGGAAAGCCGGTAGTAAAGGTCTTCACGGAAAAGTTTGTCGCTTACCATCTGCCGCATGTCGCGATGGGTCGCGGCGACGATGCGCACGTCGACCTGCTTGGCGCGGTTCGACCCCAGGGGTTTGACCTCGCCGTCCTGGATGACCCGCAATATGCGTGCTTGCAGATTAAGCGGCATATCACCGATCTCATCCAGGAAAAGGGTGCCCCCTTCCGCGGCCTCGAAAAGGCCGATACGATTCCTGTCGGCACCTGAAAATGCGCCGCGCGTGTAGCCGAAGAGTTCACTTTCCAGAAGCGTTTCGGGAATGGCACTGCAATTCTGGACCATCAATGGCTTGCTGTGCCGGCGGCTCGTCCGGTGAATTTGGCGGGCAAAAAGTTCTTTTCCGGTACCGCTTTCGCCCGTGATCAGGATGGCGTAGTCCGTGCGGGCATATTCCTGCATGAGATCGCGGGACTCTAAAAATGCGGGGCTCTGGCCGATCAGGGCCGGCTTGCCCTGGAGCTTTTCCAGCGTTTGTTTGAGTGATTCGGTTTCTTCCAGTTTTTCTCTGTAAATCAATGCATTGCTGAGTGCCACGGCGCCGATGTCAATAAGCGCCTGGATGTCTGTCAGATAATCGCTTTCGAGATTCAGTTTGCTTTTGCGGGGATCGGTATCGATGATCTGGACGGCCCCGTAGACCGTGCCGTCGCGCAGGTAAAGGGGAAAGCACAATATAAGGCTGCTTTTGACGTCGAATCCGCTTTCCGCCGTCGGGTGGTGGCGTCCGTCGGTCTCCGGCTCCGCGATGGTCATACGGCCATTTTCGATCACCCATCCGGCAATACTTGGCTGGCCCACCGGAATTCGGACGCCCAACATGGACTCGCGCTGGCGTCCGGCCGCTTCCACGCACTGGTAGAACCGGTCTTGTTTGATCCAAATGGATCCACGACGGACATCTTGAAGATCCAATAAGGATTCCAAGAACTTGCGCTGAAGTCGCCCGGGATCGAGTTCTTCGGATAACGATTTGAAATAATTGATTCGGTTGCGCACAATGATATCTAAACTTAATAGTTATATTTAAACATTTTTACTCGAAATATCGCTATGTCGTCAAGCCAGTAAGCCTTTCTGCCAACGATAATATGAAATTATATCATTATATCCGTTGTTTGAAACGGAAAGTCCGGCCTTGGCATGCTAATTGTTTATCTATTCGCTCCAGAACACCTGGAAGGTACCGATGCTCGCGATGAAGATACGATTACTCATATTGGCAATGACCCTTTGCATGAGCGCCACCGGTTGCAGTTCGTTTGGCGAATTCGTTATCCGGGTGCCGGCGCACAACACCTCATTCCGAAACCCGGTCCTGTCGCCGGACGCCCTGCAACCGGTGGCGCTCATGCAAAGGGTCATTGCCAATATGAGTAATCGTATCTTCATCGCGAGCATCGG